>DASWJG010000201.1:0-3503 GCA_036397315.1 Methyloceanibacter sp.
GCACTTTGATCTTACCCCACTTTACCGCTCCACCATCGGCTTCGACCGGCTCGGCTCGTTGCTCGACACGCTCACCTCGCTCGAGGGCGAGGCTCCGAGCTACCCGCCCTACAATATCGAGCGGGTCGGCGAGAATGAGTATCGCATCAGCATGGCCGTCGCCGGTTTCGGCGAGAGCGACCTCTCCATCGAGGTGAAGGAGAACACCCTTTCCATTCGCGGTGAGAAGAGGACCGAGCAAGAGGACTCGACTTTCCTCCATCGCGGCATCGCCTCGCGGACTTTCGAGCGCCGGTTCCAGCTCGCCGATCATGTCGTGGTCAAGGGCGCGGTGCTGGAGAACGGCTTGCTGCATGTCGATCTCGTGCGCGAGCTGCCGGAGGCAATGAAGCCCCGCACCATCCCGATCACCACCAAGACCGACAAGGCCGAGAAGCCGAAGGTCATCGACAGCAAGGCCGCCTAATCGCCGACCTGCTCCGATTGGCGCGCATTGCGCGAATCTAGGCGGATCAAACAAGAAGGGCGCTCTCGTGAGGGCGCCCTTCTCTGTTAGCAGGTGCTATGGGAGAGAACCTGCGCCCCCGGCACGCGAGACACTCGTAGGGGGCAAGGACAGAATCCTACCAGCCACAACTTGCGCGAGCCTTAACGGCCAGGCCTCGTGATAACGCCTCGTTAATCTCCAGGCTGGGGTCTGACACCGATGATCGCGCCGCCCGCGATCAGCCCGGCGAGATTGGCCTGAAGATCAAAGCCTGAGGCCTGCTCAATGGTGATAGCAGCGGCCTCGCCGATGCTCTTCTCCTCTTTGAGCGCAAGGAGGAAGGAAGCGCCGCCCTCCGGCAGACGGCGCAGCTCGACCTCGAGGCGGGGTCTCGCCACGATCGCGTCCTCGCCGCCCTCTAGCCGCGCCGGCGGCACGTCACCTGCCTGCGTGTTGAGCTCGAAGATCGACACAATGGGATAAATCGAGCGCACCACGCCGAGCGAGGGATGGAGGGTGAGCACGGCGTCCTCGGCGTGATCGATCGCACCCGCAAGTTCTGCCAGCGGCAAGGGCACGGCATCGGGTGCATGATAGGCCGCGTGCCACGCCCATTCGAGCGAGGCCATGTCGGCGAGATAGGGCACCGACGCCGCCGGTGCGAAATCCGCAATGAAGTCCGGAAAGCTCACGCCATAGCGGATGAGCACCGCCGAGCGCGGCGGCTCGCGCTCGATATAGGCGCGCGCCATGGCGCGAAAGAACTCATCCCCGACCAGGCGCGCCACCACCGGGAACCGTCCGGCGAGCACATCGATCAGGCTGGCATAGACATTGTTGCGGTAGACGCCGAAGCGGCGGGACGGCGAAGCCCCCGCTTTGCGCGAGAGGGGAGCAGGCACCGCTGCTTCAGGGTCGAGCACGGCGCCCGCGAAGTCCCGCTGCAACTCGGCAAAGCGCTTCATGGTCACATCGCGATACGATTGGTGCGGCGGTCGGCGATAACGCGATCGGCCCGCTTCGCCTCGGCGAACAGGATCTCCCATTCCGGCACGTCGTTGTCCCACTCGATCAGCGTCGGGCGCGGCCCCGCGCGCGATAGCGTGTGCGCGTAAAGCGTCCACACGTCGTCGGCGACCTGCCGTCCATGGTCGTCGATCAGCAGCGCCGAACCGCCCTCGTCGCTGTCGATAGCATGCCCGCCAAGATGAACCTCGCCGACATGCTCGACCGGGAAGGCGTCGATGAAGGAAGCCGCGTCGAAGCCATGATTGACGGACTGGACGAATACATTGTTGACGTCGAGCAGAAGCCCGCACCCCGTGCGCCGCACCACCTCGCGCAGGAATTCGACCTCGCTCATAGCCGTCCCGGCGAAGGCCACATAGGTGGAGGGATTCTCGAGCAGCATCCGGCGGCCGATTGTCTCCTGCACCTCGTCGATATGCTCGCATACCCGCTGAAGCGTCTCTTCCGTGTAAGGCAGCGGCAGGAGGTCGTTGAGATAGATGGTGTCATGGCTCGACCAGGCGAGGTGCTCGGAGAAGAGCGAGGGCTGGTAGCGGGCGATCAGCACCTTGAGGCGGCAGAGATGCTCCCGGTCGAGTGCCCCGCTGCCCCCGATCGAGAGCCCGACGCCATGCAGCGACACGGGATAGCGCTCGCGGACAGCGCTCAAAAAATGGTGGGGCGGGCCGCCCTCCCCCATGTAGTTCTCGGCATGGACCTCGAACCAGCCGATGTCAGGGGAGGTCTCGAGGATCTCACGGTAATGCTCGGGCTTCAGCCCAACGCCGGCGCGGGGCGGGAGCGCGCCGCCGATGGCTTGGCTGCGACCCGCGGTCATGGCTAGGCCGGCGGCAGGTCGCGGTCGAGCGGCTCCAAGCTGCCCTTGCGGCCGTCTGGCAGCTCCATGGTGAGGCAGGTGCCCTTCGGCACGAGCGACCAGGAATTGCCCTGATAATCGATCTTTGAGGTTCCGGCGCAGCTCGTGCCCTTCCCCGCCGCGCAGTCATTCTTGCCGGCCTTGGCGACGCCATAGCACTTCTCTTTGTCGGCCTCTTCGGCAGCCCCGGCGCCCTGGCTCGAAGCCGCGATGCCGAGTGCGGCGGCAAAGGCACAGCCAATGGCCACGCCCGTCATTCTCTTAGCTTGCTCGTTCATGCTGGGACCCTTCTAGATCGTCCGGTTAGGCCGAAAGTAAGCCTGGGGTGGGGCCCTCACGTCAAATCACAGTGACGCCAGAATCCGGGAGCGAGAGGCTCGAATCCTGCTTGTGCGCATGTTGGAAATCTGTCATTTTGAGGGCGAATAGGACAGGCTTGCTGACCTTTGTACTGGAGGCTGCGGCGCCGCTCCAAGCTTCCGTCTCCCCTTAGGGAAACTCGGTTCCGGCTCCGCGTTTACTCGAGCGAAGGGGCTAGCCGCCTAAGGAGCCGGTTCTTCGCTTTCAGCCAGTCGACGCTTTTAGCTGGTGAAGGTCCGGCCGCTGGCCAGCGCTTTTTGGCCGCTCGCGCTAGGGGGTGCGAGGCGTTGCCGAGGTTTCATGTGACGATGGCATCCCGCGGGTTCTCGCGTTCTTCGACTTCGGCGTGGCCTTCGCCTCCGCCCGCGCAAGGACTCTATGATCCTAAGCGCGAGCACGACGCGTGTGGCGTCGGCTTTGTCGCCGATCTCAAAGGTCGTCCGAGCCGCAAAATCGTCGAGCACGGCTTGCAGATTTTGGAGAACCTCACCCATCGCGGTGCGGCCGGGGCCGATCCGCTGGCCGGCGACGGCGCGGGTATCCTGGTGCAGATCCCGCATGAATTTCTGCGAGAGGTTTGCGCCCCGCTCAAGATCAAGCTGCCGCAGCCCGGCCATTACGCCGTGGGCCACATGTTCATGCCGCGCAATCGCGCGCAGCGCATCTATTGCGAATCCGTGGTCGCGCGCGTCATCGAGGCCGAAGGGCTGAAGCTCCTAGGCTGGCGCGATGTGCCGACCGACAATTCGTGCCTCTCCGCGTCAGTGCGCG
>DASWJG010000202.1:0-6590 GCA_036397315.1 Methyloceanibacter sp.
GGCGTGAGCCGGCGATCAGCCCGTCATCGGCCATGTCGCGCAAGAGTGCTTTCAGCGCGATCCGGTCGCCGCCCTTGACCCCGAAGGCGCGTGCGATCTCGCGCTTGCCGGCCTCACCGGTTGCGGTGGCGAGAAAGTCTATAATGTCCTGCTTGGAAGGAAGTTTGCCCACAGTCTTGTTGCGCCGAGCCCCCTTAGATTTTGCCACGGGCGCCGCTCAGCCTGCCGTCTCCTCGACGGCCTCTTTGTTGCTCTTTCCGCTCTTGCGCGCGGGCTTCTTGGCCGGCTTCTTCTTGGCAGGGCCTTTGGCGCTTCGCGCGGCGATCAGCTCGACCGCCTCCTCCATTGTGATCTGCTCGGGCTCGCGGTCCCGGGGCAGCGTGGCGTTGACCTTGCCGTGCTTGACGTAGGGTCCGTAGCGGCCGGTCAAGACCTGCACCTTGCCGCCAAGCTCAGGGTGCTCGCCGAGCTCCTTGATCACGCTAGGACCATGCCGGGCGCGCGACGACGCCGCCTTCTCGGCGAGAAGGGTCACGGCGCGATTCAAGCCCACCTCGAACACCTCCTCGGTGCTGCCGAGGCTCGCATATTTGCCGTCGTGCTGGATGTAAGGCCCGTAGCGCCCGAAGCCCGCCACGATCGGTTTGCCCGATTCAGGATGCAACCCCACCTCGCGGGGCAGCGAGAGCAGCGCCAGCGCGTGGTCGAGGTCGAGAGTCTCCAGGTCGGTGCCCTTAGGGATGGAGGCGCGTTTCGGTTTCTCGCCGCCATTCTGTTCGCCAAGCTGGACGTAGGGGCCGAAGCGGCCGGTGCGGAGCGTCACGTCAAGACCGGTCTCGGGATCGGTGCCCAGCAGCTTCGCCTCGGCGCCGGCCAACCCCTTGTCGCCGGTATCGGCGAGCTGGCGGGTGAAACGGCATTCGGGATAGTTGGAGCAGCCGATGAAGGCGCCGAATTTGCCGACCTTGAGGCTCAGGCGCCCGACGTTGCAGGACGGGCAGGCCCTGGGATCGGTCCCTGCGCCCTGGTCGGGAAAGATATGCGGCCCAAGCAGGTCGTTCAGCGCATCGAGCACCTCGGTGATCCGCAAATCGCCGATGTCGTTCACGGCGGCGATGAACTCCCGCCAGAAGTCGCGCAGCACGTCCTTCCATTCGAGCTTGCCGGCGGAGATGAGGTCGAGCTTCTCCTCGAGGTCGGCGGTGAAGTCGTATTCGACGTAGCGGCTGAAGAAGCTCTCGAGGAAGGCCGTAACCAGGCGCCCCTTGTCCTCGGGGTAGAGCCGCTTCTTGTCGATGCGGACATATTCCCGTTCGCGGAGCACGTTGAGCGTCGTGGCGTAGGTGGACGGCCGGCCGATGCCGAGCTCCTCCATCTTCTTGATCAAGGTCGCCTCGCTATAGCGGGGCGGCGGCTCGGTGAAATGCTGCTTCGCCTCGATCTTGCGGGGATCGAGCCCATCTCCCTTGGCAAGGGCGGGGAGGGCGCCGTCGTCGCCCACGGCGTCGTCCATCCCCTCCTCGTAGATCTTGAGGAAGCCGTCGAAGCGGATGACCGAGCCGGTGGCCCTGACGCCGTAAGGTTTGCCGTCCTTGCCCGTGACGTCGATGTCGGCGGTGGTGCGTTCGATCTCGGCGCTCGTTGCCTGGCTCGCCAGCGTTCGCTGCCAGATCAGCTTGTAGAGTTTGGCGGCGTCCGCATCGAGGTAGCGGGCGACCTTCTCGGGATCCTTGGTGAAGTCGGTCGGTCGGATGGCTTCATGCGCCTCTTGCGCGTTTTTGGCCTTGGCCTCGTATTCGCGCGGGGAGGGAGGCACATAGTGGTCGCCATAAAGCTTGGTGATGAGACGGCGGACGGCCGCGATCGCTTCGGGCACGATCTGCACGCCGTCGGTCCGCATATAGGTGATCAGGCCCTCGGCCTCGCCGCCCATGTCGATGCCCTCGTAGAGCCGCTGCGCAAGCTGCATGGTATGGCGCGGCGAAAAGCCAAGCTTGCGCGACGCCTCCTGCTGGAGGGTCGAGGTGGTGAAGGGGGCGGCGGGGTTGCGGCGCTGCGCCTTGCTCTCGACGTTCGATACCAGGAAGCGTCCGCCTTCGAGCGCCGCTTTCAGGCGCTCGGCCGTCGCGGAATCAGGGATATCGAACTTTTCGAGCTTCTTGCCGTCGGCGACGACGAGCCTCGCCTGGAGAGTCTCGTTCTTGGCTGTGGCTAGCTCGGCCAAGATCGACCAATATTCCTGAGCCTTGAATTTCTCGATCTCGAGTTCGCGGTCGCAGACGAGCCTGAGCGCCACCGACTGCACCCGGCCGGCGGAGCGGGCGCCAGGCAGTTTCCGCCATAGCACGGGGGATAGGGTGAAGCCCACGAGGTAGTCGAGCGCTCGGCGGGCGAGATAGGCGTTGACGAGCGGCCCATCGATCGCGCGCGGATGGCGCATGGCTTCGAGCACGGCCTCTTTGGTCACGGCGTTGAAGACGACGCGCTCCACCGGAACGCCCGCCAAGACCTTCTTGCGGTCGAGTACCTGGAGGACGTGCCAAGAGATGGCCTCGCCCTCGCGGTCGGGGTCGGTCGCCAAGATCAGCTTGCTGGCCCCTTTGAGGGCCTTGGCGATCTCGTCGAGCCGTTTGGCCGCCTTGGGCTCGACGTCCCAAAGCATCTCGAAGTCTTTGTCAGGCAAGACCGAGCCGTTCTTCGAGGGCAGGTCGCGCACGTGGCCGTAGGAGGCGAGCACGCGGTAACCGGGCCCCAGATACTTGTTGACGGTCTTTGCCTTGGCCGGCGATTCGACGATGACGATGTTCATTGAGACGTTCCTAGCCGCGCAAATTGCGTCGGGCTGAGGGCGGCGGGCCCGGATGGACCCTGGCTCTGCGGCGGAAAATGGTGTCTTGAGCCGCCACTGTCAAATTCGGCTGAACCCAATTGACAACTTCTAAGTGCGTATACTAACTAAAACAACCTTAAGCTGTTAGGCGTGAAGGTGTCTCTTGAGGGCGTCCGCAGCCCGAAATTCAACGTTTCGGGGCGGTGCTGGGGTCCAATCGGCGCGAAATAAGGCAGTGTGGAATAACAGGGACGCGCGCCCGGCCTCCAGCAGGCGGTGCCAGCCCACCGCGGGAAGGGCTCGAGCTGACACACCAGGAGGCCGCAGAATATATCGCCTCGATGCTCGAGGGACTGCGGCTGGTCGCCCAAAATGCCCAGATGCCGTTTCTCGCCTATCTGATCAACGTGGCGCTGGAAGAAGCCAATAACGAGAAGAGCAATCGCGACTAGGGCTCCCCCTCGTCACACCTTCAAGGACACAAGCTGTTGGCCATGACGCTGCAGCCTGCCCGCGAGGTCGAGCTCGAGCAGCACGATATGGACCTTCCGGGTGGCGATCCCGGTCGTTCGGATCAGCTCGTCGATATCGACGGGGCTAGGTCCCAGCGCACCAACGATCAGCTCGCGTTCGCTTTGGCGAATGTCGGGCAGGGGCTCAGGTGGCCGATGCTCGTCGGCGGCGGCCAGCTCGATTGGCGGTGGGGCAGGCGGACGCCCCAAGATCGGCGCGAGCACCTCGAGGATGTCACGGGCGCAGGTGACGAGGCCGGCGCCTTGCTTCAGAAGATTGTTGGTGCCCGCCGAGCGCGGATCGAGCGGGCTGCCGGGAACGGCAAAGACCTCTCTTCCCTGTTCGCCGGCGAGGCGGGCCGTGATCAGCGAGCCCGAGCGCTCGGCCGCCTCGACGACGACGACGCCGAGCGAGATCCCCGAGATCAACCGATTGCGGCGGGGAAAATCCTTTCCCCGCGGAGCGAAGCCGGGAGACCGCTCGCTGATGAGAAGGCCGCGCTCGCCGATCGCCCGCTGCAAGTCATCATTCTCGGGCGGATAGACGATGTCGATGCCGCCGGCGAGCACGGCGATGGTGCCATGCTCGAGCGTGGCAAGATGCGCCGCCGTGTCGATGCCGCGGGCGAGCCCCGAGGCAATGACGAATCCTTCAAGCGCAAGATCGGTGGCGATCTGGCGGGTGAATTTCTGTCCGACGGCGGAGCCGTTGCGGGCGCCGACGATGGCGACGATGGGGATGTCGGCGAGCTCGAGCCGGCCTTTGGCATAGAGGACGGGCGGTGGGGAATCGACCTGGGCGAGCGCAGGCGGATAGCCCGGCTCACCGATGGCGACGAGGCTTGCCCCCAAGTTTTCGGCAGCCTCGAGTTCGGCTTCGGCTTCGGCCTCGGTGCAGAGGCGGATGTCGGAGCGCCCTCCGCGCCGCGACAGGAGCGGCAGCGCGGCAATGGCGGCCTCGGCGCCGCCAAACTCATTGACGAGGGCGCGGAAGGTGGCGGGTCCCACATTCTCGCTTCTGATCAATCTGAGCCAGGCGAGACGCTGATGGTGATTCAGGCGCGCCGAGGGCTTGGTCGGCGCTGAGGTCTTAGAGCTTCGTTTCGCCAATGCGCGCCTCCTCGCCTCGCGCCAGCCGCTCGATATTCGAGGCATGGCGGATATAGAGAAGGACGGTGAGCAGCAGGAACAGTATGGCGAGCCGCCATTGGCCGGTGAAAGCGAGCGTGCCGACGCTCGCTATGCTTGCAGCCAGCGCGGAGAGCGATGAATAGCGCGTGGTGGCCGCCACCAAGAGCCAGACTACGCAGAACACGGCCGCGGCCGGCCAATAAAGCCCGAGCACCACACCGATATAGGTCGCAACCCCTTTACCGCCCCGGAAGCCGAGCCAAACCGGAAAGAGATGACCAAGAAAGGCTCCGAGGCCGGCCGCCATTGCCGCGTACGGACCAAAATGAGATCCCACCCAGACGGCGGCTGTGCCCTTCAGCAGGTCGAGCAGGAGCGTGAGCGCGGCCAGGCCCTTATTGCCGGTGCGCAAGACATTGGTGGCACCGATATTGCCGGAGCCGATCTGACGCAAATCGCCGAGCCCGGCGAACTTGGCGAAGAGTAGTCCGAAGGGGATGGAGCCGAGCAGATAGCCGAACGCGAAGCTCAAGAGACAAAGGCTCAGGAGAAAAGGGACGGTGTCACCCCAATCGCCAGGAGGAGGCATCGATCACCCTTCTAGAGAGGGCGCCGTTACGGGCCCGGACTGTCAGCGTAGTTGTAGACGAGGCGTCCGGCAACGACGGTCAGGAGCGCGCGGCCCTGAAGCCGCGCGGCGTCGAATGGCGTGTTTTTGGATTTGGAGCGCAAGCGCTCGGGCTCGACGACCCAGGGCGTCTCGAGGTCGATCAGCACGAGATCGGCCGGGGCACCTTTGGCGAGGCGTCCGCTTCCCGTCCCGAGCAGCCGGGCCGGATTTGCCGTCAGCGCTTGTAGCAGCCGGCCAAGCTCGACGTCCCCGTTGTGGTACAGGCGAAGGGCCACGGCGAGCAGGGTCTCAAGGCCTATGGCGCCGTCGGCGGCCTCGGCAAATGGGCGGCGCTTTCCCTCGGCGCCTCTTGGATCGTGGGCCGATACGATCACGTCGATGTCACCGCTCGCCACGCCCTCGACCCTGGCGCAGCGGTCGTCCTCGGACCGGAGCGGCGGCTTCATTTTGAAGAAGGTGCGGTAGGGGCCGATATCGTTCTCGTTGAGCGTGAGGTGGTTGATGGACACGCCGCAGGTAACGGGCAAGCCCATGAGCTTTGCTGTGCGGATGATGTCGAGGGAGGCTCGGCAAGAGATCTGGCCGGCGTGATAGCGCCCGCCAGTGAGCTCGACCAGACGGATATCACGCTCCAGCATGATGGTTTCGGCGGCAGCAGGGACGCCGCGAAGCCCTAGCCTGGTCGCGACTTCGCCCTCGTTCATCACGCCATCCTGGGCCAGCGTGGGGTCTTCAAGATGGTGCACGATCAGCGCGCCGAAATCCTTGGCGTAAGCGAGCACGTTGCGCATGACCTTGGCGTTGGCGAGGCTCGCCTTGCCGTTGGCAAAGGCAACCGCGCCAGCGTCGTGCAAGAGACCGATCTCACTCATTTCCTCGCCCAACAGACCCTTGGTCATGGCCGCCATGGGATGGACGTGAACCAGGGCGGTGTCGCGCGCGCGCCTCAGGATGAAATCGACTAGCGCCACGTCGTCGATCACCGGGTCGGTATTGGGCATGCAGACGATGGTGGTGACGCCGCCCGCGGCGGCGGCCCGGCTCGCCGTGGCCAGCGTCTCACGGTGCTCGTGGCCGGGCTCGCCGGTAAAGACCATCATGTCGATGAGGCCGGGCGCAAGCACGCGGCCGCCGCAGTCGATAATCTCGGCATCGCCGACGGTGCCTGACGCGATGTGCGGTCCGAGATCGGCAATGAGGCCGTCTGCGATCAGCACGCCGCCAGTCTGATCGAGGCGGGAGGAAGAATCGATCAGCCGCGCATTGATGAACGCTATCGCGCGGGAGGGCGAGCGCTGGTCTTGGGTGAGCGCCTGCATCGCCGTCACCGGTTCGGCAGATGGCGGGCCAGGGCCTGGAGCACCGCCATGCGTACCGCCACGCCCATCTCCACCTGCTCGCGGATGACGCTGCGCGCGTCGTCGGCGACATTGGAGTCGATCTCCACGCCTCTGTTCATCGGGCCCGGATGCATGACGAGCGCGTC
>DASWJG010000203.1:0-5223 GCA_036397315.1 Methyloceanibacter sp.
GGTTGTTCTCGGCCTTCTCTTTTTCCAAGGCCGCGATCTGCCTGTCGATCTTGGCGCAGTTCGGCTTGACCGCATTGATGTCGCGCATGGCCATGGGGGTGGCGCAGCCCGCAAGGACGAGGCTCATGCCTATCAGCAGCCGGTCAAAACCCCGCATTGCCCCCACTCTCGGTCATCCCGAACGCCGGAATGCAAAAGCTACACCCAGCCGGCAAGCTCGCGCTCGATCAGATGGACGAGCACGCTTATGCCGCCCTCGCTGTCGTTGAGGCAGGGGATGTAGCTGAACCTCTCGCCGCCATGCTCGAGGAAGATCTCCTTGTTCTCCTCGGCGATCTCCTCGAGCGTCTCGATGCAATCGGCGGCAAAGCCCGGTGAGACAATGGCGATCCGCTTCACGCCCTCGCGCGCGAGCGCCTCGACCGTCTTGTCGGTGTAGGGCTTGATCCACTCGGCGCGGCCGAAGCGCGACTGAAACGTGAGCTTGAGCTTAGCGCCAAGCGGCCCGAGCGCCGCGCGCAACGCCTCCGCGGTCTCGATGCACTGCTTCTGGTAGGGGTCGCCTTTGTCGACGTAAGCCTGCGGCACGCCGTGGAACGAGGCGAGGATCGCCTCCGGCTCGAAGTCGATCTTGCCGAGATGAGACCTGATGGAGTCGGCCAGTGCGGCGATGTAGACGGGGTCTTGCGGATAAGACGGCACCGTGCGGAGAGCTGGCTGCGCGCGCAGCGTCTTCAGCGCGTCGAACACCTTGTCGTTGGCGGTCGCCGTGCTCGCCGCGGCATATTGCGGATAGAGCGGAAAGGCGAGGAGCCGGTCGCAGCCTTGGGCGGTAAGGACCTCGATACGGGCGGCGATGCTCGGGTTGCCATAACGCATGGCCCAGTCGACCACGATCTTCTTTGGCGCCAGGGCTTGGCCGACTTTCTCTGCCTGACTCCGCGTGATGGTGCGAAGCGGAGACTCGTCGAGCGCCTCGTTCCAAATCGAACGATATTTGGCCCCGCTGGCGAAGGGCCGCTTCACCAGCACGACGAAGTTCAAGATCAGCCACCACAACGCCCGGTTCGTCTCGATCACGCGCCGGTCGGAGAGGAACTCCTTGAGATAGCGGCGCATGGGCCAATAGGTGGTTGCGTCCGGCGTGCCGAGATTGATGAGCAGGACGCCGATCCGGCCTGCGCGGCGAGGCGCGGGCGCGGCCTCGGCAGCCTCGCGCCGAGCGGCGAAATCCCTGGCACGCGGGCTCTTATTCATGGGCTGGCTCCATGAGGGCCTAGATAGAGCATCCACCCCCCAACGCCTAGCGCCGGATTCCTCCCAAATTACTTCGTCCGACTGGTGAGCGTCTCGGCGTCGTCGAGAATTTGCGCGTGATCGAAGGCGAGTTCGAGATGCCGCCAGTCCGCGATCCATTCCGCTTCCTCCGCGTCCGACCCCGCCTTCGGGCTCGGCGCCCGTGGCAAGAGGGTCGTGTAGGCAATGCTGACGGTATGTCCGCGCGGATCGCGTGACGGGTCGGAATAGACGCCCACGAGGCGAAGCTCGCCCACCACGATACCGGCCTCCTCCAGGACTTCGCGGCGGCAGGCCGCCTCCACCGTTTCACCGATGTCGACGAACCCGCCGGGAAGCGCGTAAGCACCCTTGAACGGCTCGTTCTTGCGGCGAATGAGGAGCACGCGCCCCTCGTTGTCGCGGATGACACAATCGGTGGTGAGCGCAGGCGTCTTCGGCATTCCCATGGCGGGCAGCCTAAACGTGCCGCACGCCCGTTCAAGCCCCGAAACGACAGCTTGGCAGCTTCGGCGTCGGGCTCCCGGCGAAGCCCGGCCCTCACTCCCCCGACAGGCGCCGCGATTCCTTGAGCGCCATGGCAAGCAAATAGGCGAGGAAGTCAAATCCCTTGGCGCGCGCGCCGGATCAGCGGCGAGATGTCGTCGGCAATGCGCTTGGCGGCGTCACGCGCTTTGTCTCCGGTCCCGGACGGATCCGAGCCGCTTGGATCAGACATAAGCTCCCTGCCCAGCGTCCCTGGACCGGCGGATAGAAGCCGAACCAGCGCCTTCTGTTCACGAACCGGATATGATCCGTGTACAGCATTTCTAGCATGAAGCTCGTAGGGGGTGCCAACCGATTTTTATTGCGGATTTATGACAATAGCGGCGCGTCCCGAGGCGAAGTGTGAAGTCGGCAGTCCGCTCAGCTTCGCGGCTGCGGCACGATGCGGATATAGGGTCTCGGGGCCTTCCACCCGTCGGGATAGATCTTCTTGGCCTCCTCGTCGGAGACGGAGCCGGCGATGATCACCTCGTCGCCCTGCTTCCAGTTCACCGGCGTCGCCACCCGGTGCTTGGCGGTGAGTTGCATCGAGTCGATCACGCGCAGCACCTCGTCGAAATTGCGACCGGTGGTCATGGGGTAGACCAGGATCAGCTTGATCTTCTGGTCGGGGCCGATGACGAACACATTGCGGACCGTCTGATTGTCGGCGGGCGTCCGCCCCTCCGAGCTGCCCGACGCGCTCGCGGGCAGCATGCCGTAAAGCTTGGAGATCTTGAGGTCGGGATCGCCGATCATGGGGAAGTTCGGCGCCACGCCTTGCGTCTCCTTGATGTCTTCCGCCCACTTCGAGTGCCGGTCCACCGGATCGACGCTCAAACCGATGATCTTGACCCCGCGCTTGTCGAACTCGGGCTTGATCCTTGCCATATAGCCGAGCTCGGTAGTGCAGACTGGCGTGAAGTCCTTGGGATGAGAGAACAACACGCCCCAGGAATCGCCGAGCCATTCATGGAAGCGAATACGACCTTGCGTCGTATCAGCTTCGAAATCCGGTGCGATTTCACCGAGTTGGAGTGTCATCACAATTCTCCGTCGCCAGTAAGAGGCTTTGCCAGCCTTGAGCCACGCTCTCCGTAATTCGTAGATAGGATGCTTTGCCCCGACGCCGCAATCAAGCCCGCCAAAAAGAAATCTCATTCTCGCCTTGGCGGGCAAACGCAGCATGAGCGTTGCGCATTAGCGGCCGTCAGAACGGCCTTGCCGGTCCCAACGAGGCGATAAAGAGAAGGGTTCCGAACAGGAAGATGACCATGGCGCCGCCGATGGCGCATGTGGTCCACACTGCGTTGGCCCACGTGGCGTTCGCCCCTCCGAGCCTGAGCGCCAGCTGGCGCGAGCCGAGCGCGAGGCTCGCCAGCACGGCGACGGTGATGGCGGTGCCGAGCGCCATGGCGAAAGTCGCTGCCACGCCCGCCCAGAACAGGCCCTGGGTCAGCGCAAAAACGAGCACCAAGATCGCGCCGGTGCAGGGCCTGATGCCCACCGAGAACACCACGGCCATGACCTTGCGCCAGGAGAATGGACCCGCCAGCTGCCGCGCATCGACGATATGGTCGCAGGCCTCTCCCTGCACGTGGTGATGATCGTGATGGTCATGACCATGATGGCCATGACTGTGCGCGGCACGGCTCTGCGCGCTCTGGACTGCCGGACCGTCGCGAAGGCGGCGCCACAGCCGCATGACGTGGGTCGACAAGAGATAGAGGCCGACAAGGGCGATCAGCGCATAGCTCACGCTTTCGAGCTGGTTTGACCAGGCATTGACCTGTAGCCCGCTCGCGTTAATCCCGATCAGCAGCACACCGACCAGGACGATCGCGCTCACCGCCTGCAATCCGGCGGCGAGGAAAGAGATCATGATGCCGCGCCGCACCGTCTCCTCGTTGGCGACGACGTAGGATGAAATGATGGCCTTGCCGTGCCCGGGGCCCACGGCATGCACGATGCCGTAGAGGAAGCTAAGTCCTGCGAGCGCGAGCGCCGCTCCGATCGCATTGCCGCTCTTCAAACGCTTGACGCTCGTGGCGAGATCCCGCTGCATGCCCTGCTGCGTGTCGGCCACCCAACTCAGCAAAGCGCCGAAGGGACCATGGGCTCGCAGCGGTGCCGCTTGAGGGGGCGCGAAGGCCGAGGGCGCACCCTGTTGGACCGGGACACCGAAGGGCGTGGTGGGCTTCGTCTCGGCATGAGCAGACGAAGCAACCACGATCAGCGAACAGCAGACCAAGAACAGCCTGATGATGCTGAAAGGGGCCCGGCTTAGTGGGTCACGCATTTGACGATCGCCGTCTGGGCGAATTGCGAGCCGAAATTCGAGTTCGGCCCGAGCTGGCTGAAGAACGCTTCGCTTAGGGCCTTCGCGTCGGCCGCGCTTTCCGGGTCAGGCTTCTGGACCTCCGCGGCGCAGCCAGGCGCCGGCGTGCCGGTCATCTTCACCGGCGCGTCGGTAGCAAAGCCGAAGGCCACGAAAAAGGAAGGGTCATAGACGTCGACCGCGACCTCCTTGGCCTTAGGGTCGAGCGGCGTCTCGAGCGGCAGGGTGAAGTGCAAGGTGAGCAAGGTCTTGTCGTACTCGACCGAATAGTCGACCGGCTCCTTGAGCGGCAATGGCTTATCGTCCTTGCCGAGATGCACGAAGGTAAAATAGTCGAACTCCTTGAGCGACTCGACATTGACCTGGGCCAGCGGCTGGAGCTCTTCCTTCGAGTAGACGCCGTCGCCATCGGTGTCGAGGCCTTGCACCGCCATGGCGGTGTAGAACTCGTCGAAGGTCCAGGCGTGACGAATACCGGTGATGCGGTGATCGCCCCCGAACACGATCTCGGAGCGAACCGTCGCCCAGACATGGGGATGGGCGGCGACAGAAGACGCAAAGCCGACGAAGCCCGCAACGGCTAGAGAAATCTTAATAAGACGCTGGCGCCCCAGCAGGCCCCGCAGCGGCAAGGCTTGAGCTCCTTTGAAAGTGAGCTGTTCCTAGGCGCGAATTATGGAGGATTGGGGGCTGTGGCACCACGGCATCATGCCGCGCAGTGCGTAACGCCGTCGCTTCGAACGGGCAAACAGGACCGGGTCCAGCTCCACCTTTGCCGCAGAGCTGGACCCCGCCTGACTTTAGGTAAGCCTAGTTACTTAACGGCTGTCGTGAGCTTGCCGGAGATCTTACCGAACAGGCCCGACAGATCGGTACCGACCGCGTTCACGGCTGTGATGATGGCAACGGCGATGCCGGCAGCAATCAGGCCATACTCGATGGCCGTGGCGCCCGACTCGTCCTTGACGAAACGTGCAAACGAAGTCCTCATTTTCGACACTCCCTTAATTTGCATTTGCGTTATTCGCTGGCCCCCCCTCCGCTTTTGGCTTGCCGGTCGGTGG
>DASWJG010000204.1:0-16961 GCA_036397315.1 Methyloceanibacter sp.
TCGTCGCCGAAGATCACGATGCCGACATTGTCCACTTCGAGGTTGAGCGCCATGCCGCGCGTGCCGTCGGCGAACTCGACCATCTCGCCGGCCTGGACCTTGTCGAGGCCATAGACGCGGGCGATGCCGTCGCCGACCGACAGCACTTGGCCGATCTCGGCGACCTCCGCCTCTTGGCCAAAGTTCTTGATCTGCTCCTTGAGGATCGCGGAGATCTCAGCGGCCCTGATATCCATCAGCCAACCTCTTTCATGGCAACTTTGAGGGAATTGAGCTTGGTGCGCAGCGAGGTATCGACCATGCGGCTGCCGACCTTGACCACGAGGCCGCCGAGCAGGGAAGGATCGACCCGCTCTTCGAGCATGACCTCCTTGCCGAGCGCGGCTTTGAGCGCCTGAGTCAGCGCGGTTGCTTGCGCCTCGGTGAGCTTCGACGCGGCCGTCACCATGGCGCTCGTCTCGCCGCGGTAGCGGGCAAGCATGGCGCGGAAGGCGCGGATCATGTCGGGGACCGCGAACAGGCGGCGGTTTTTGGCGACAAGGAGGAGGAAATTCCTGGTCAGTCCCTCGATCTTGAGCTTCTCCAGGATGGCGGCGAGCGCTCTGCCCTGTTCCTCGGCGGTGAAGACGGGGCTCTTGACGAGCCGAGCCAGGTCCTGGACGGCGTCGAGCGCTTCGTTGAAATGGGTGAGGTCGACGGCGACCTGCTCGAGCGCGTTGCCCTCAAGAGCAAGCTCGAATAGAGCGGTCGCATAACGGCCCGCAACGCCGGAACTGGTCTCTACCTCTCCTGCCACCTAAAACGCCTTCCTCCCGAACGGGCGCTTTTCGAGCCGCCTCGTCCCCGGACCCGAGAAATGATGGGATTGGCGCTTCCGCGTCAACAGGTTGAAGCCCTGAAGCACGGTCCCCGGAAGCCCCGCGGAGCCTGTAACATATGGGGGAAAGGGGTGCAACATAGGGGAGAACCCAGATTGCCCCCGAAGATTAGGGCTTTGCGGGGCCGGTTTCGCCGCTGTAATCAGCGCGTGGCGAGGGCGGACGCCGGGTGGATTGGCACGGTCGGAGAGCAGTCAAGGCAGCGGGTCAGAAGGGGCGTCAGCAGGCACCGAATTTCGAGCCCTTATGGGAGCGGCTCAAGGGCCAGGTCGACTGGTACGACCGTAAGGCCAAGGCCAATCAGCGCGCCTATAAGGTCTCCAAGATCTCGATCATCGTGCTCGCCATCCTCATTCCCGTGTTCGCCGAATATGGCTTTATCCCGGGCTTCGAGGAGTCGCGAGCCTTCCTGGTGGGGACGGCCGCAGGCGTCATCGTTCTGCTCGAAGGGCTCCAGGTGCTGAACAAGTGGCAGGAGAACTGGATCCTCTATCGGGCGACCTGCGAGGGCTTGCGCAACGAGCAGCATCTCTTCGCCGAGAAGGCCGGCCCCTACGCCAATCTCAGGCCGGAGGCGGCGCAGAGGCTGCTGGCCGAGCGCACGGGAAGCCTGGTCATGGCCGAGCATTCCAAATGGGCCCACGCCCGCGAGAACAAGATCGAGACGACGGCGGGATGAGCCTCATACGGCGAATCCGGCTTCTACAAAAAATTGTAGGGATCGACGTCGACCACGAGCCTTACGTCACCTTTGGCCTTGGGCACGGCGCTGAGCCAGAGGCGCAGATAGGCCTGGAGGTCGGCTTCGCGAGCGGCCTTCACCAATAAGCGATAGCGATGGCGCCCGCGGATCACCGAGAGCGGTGCCTCGGCCGGTCCGAGCACTTGGATTTTCGCTGCCGGCGGCGCGGCCAGCGCCACGGCGCGGGCATAAGCCTCGACCGCCTCGCGCGCGCTTCCACTCACCAGCAGCGAAGCAAGCCGGCCAAAAGGCGGCAGCGTGGCCTCGCGCCGCGCGGCGATCTCCCGCTCCAGGAACGCCTCGCGATCGCCCGAGACGAGCGCCTGGATGACGGGATGCTCCGGCATATAGGTCTGGATCAGGCCGCGCCCCGGAACTGTGTCGCGGCCGGCGCGTCCCGTCACCTGATTGAGGAGCTGGAAGGTGCGCTCGGCGGCGCGCGGGTCGGCCTGGGCGAGACCGAGATCCCCGTCGACCACGCCGACCAGTGCGAGCCCGGGAAAGTGATGGCCCTTGGCCACGAGCTGGGTGCCGATGATGACATCGACCTCGCGCTCCTCGATCTCGCGCAAGGTCTCGCGGAGATCGCTGATGGATGGCGTGAGATCGCTCGACAGCAGCACACGCCGCGCCTCGGGAAAGCGCTCGGCGACCTCCTCGGCGATGCGCTCGACGCCTGGCCCGCATGGCACGAGCGAATGCTCCGCCCCGCAATTCGGGCAGGTCTCGGGGATGGGCACGAAGGTGCCGCAATGATGGCATTCGAGCCGGCGCCTGAATCTGTGCTCGACGAGCCAGGCCGAGCAGTTCGGGCATTCGAATTTGAAGCCGCATTTCCGGCAGAGCGTCACCGGCGCATAGCCGCGGCGATTGAGGAACAGGAGCGCCTGCTCGCCGCGCCTCAAGGTCTCGGCGACAGCGTCAACCAGGATCGGGGAGAGCCAGCGTCCGCGCTCAGGCGGTGCGGCCCGCATGTCTATTGCCGAGATGGCAGGGAGGCCTGCCGCCTTGTAGCGAGTCCCTAGCCTGATATGGCGGTAGCGGCCCTGCTCGGCGTTGACCAGGCTCTCGATGGAGGGCGTGGCCGAACTCAAGACCACAGGGGCACTGCCCAGAGCGCCGCGCAGCACCGCCATGTCGCGCGCCTGATAGGCGACGCGCTCCTCCTGCTTGTAGCTCTGGTCGTGCTCCTCATCGACGACGATGAGGCCGAGATCGGGGAAGGGGAGGAACAGCGCCGAGCGGGCGCCGACCACAAGCTTCGCCTTGTTATCGGCCACTGCCCGCCAGACGCGGCCCCGCATGGGCCCCGACACGCCCGAATGCCATTCGGCGGGACGGGCGCCGAAGCGCTCCTCGCAGCGGGCGATGAACTGGCTGGTCAGCGCGATCTCGGGCATCAGCACGAGCACTTGGCGCCCACGCCCGAGCGCTGCGGCGATCGCCTCAAAATAGATTTCAGTCTTGCCCGAGCCGGTGACGCCGTCGAGCAGGCTCACGGTGAAAGCGCCGCTAGTATTTTCAAGCAGCGCGCGGGCGGCTTCGGCCTGCTCCTTGGTGAGCTTCGCGCGCTGGCGAGAAAGATCGAGAGGCATGGCGTGCCAGTCCGGCAGCGGCTCGGTGACAAGCGCGCCGGCATCGACTAGGCCGTCGATGACGCCGGGACTGACGCCGGCCGTCTCGGCGAGGCTCGACTTGACCCAGATGAGCCCGTTCGCGGCCGCTTCCAGCACGCGGGCGCGGGCCGAGGTCATGCGCTGAGGCGGAGGCCCTGCCAGCCGCACGCCATAGCGCTGCGCCGGCGGATCGAAGGCGCGGCCCGCGCTCATCATCATGCGCAGAACCATGCCGGGAGAGGAGAGCGTGTAGTTCGCCACCCAATCGGCGAAGTCGAGGGAGATGCGGGGTAGAGGTGGCACATCGTCCACCAATTCGATGATCTCGCGCAGCTTCTTGGGCTCGATCTTGGGTGGAGCCTCGCCCTCGGGTCGCGGCCAGATCACGCCGAGATAGTCCACGGGCCCGAGGGGCACGACGACGAACTGCCCCGGCTCGACCTGCAACCCCTTGGGCACGAGGTAGTCGTAAGGCGCAGGGAGCGCGAGCGGCAGCAGCACCGGAACTGTCGCCGGCGCGCTTACCGGTGCGGCTTTGGGCTTGGTCTTTGTTTTGGCCAGGGGTTACTCGCTAAGTTAATCGAAGGTTAACGACTCACGCGCCCATAGTAACCTTGCGCGCGCGCGCCGTTCACAACCCAAATCGGGGATCGCAAGCTTGGCGGAAGAAGCCACAGCGCCTGGTTATATGGGGTCGCCTTACGTCCGCGAGGCGGTCGGCGATTGGCTCGCTTATCTCACCGTCGAGCGGCAGCTCGCGGCCAACACGGCGGAAGCCTACGAAAGAGATATCTCTCAGTTCCTCGCTTTTCTCGCCGGCCATTTCAACCGGCTGCCGGACATGAAGCACCTCCTTGCGCTCCAGGCGCGCGACGTGCGCGCCTTTCTTGCCGCGCGGCGCAGCGAAGGGGTCGGCAGCCGCAGTCTGGCGCGCAGTTTGAGCGCGCTCCGCATGTTCTATCGCTTCCTCGAGCGGCGCGGTTACGGCAAGAACGACGCCATCCGCGCCGTGTCTTTGCCGAAACTGCCGCACTCAGTGCCGAAGCCTCTCACCGCGCCGAAAGCGACCGCGCTCATCGACGGCGCCGATATCGTTTCGCCCGATGCGCCGGAATGGATCCTGGCGCGCGATACCGCCGTGCTGGCGCTCCTTTATGGCTCGGGCTTGCGCATTTCCGAGGCGTTGTCGCTCGAGCGCAAAGACGCCCCAATCAAAGGCCGCGACATGCTGCGCGTGACGGGCAAAGGCAACAAGACGCGGGTGGTGCCGGTGCTGCCAATTGTGCGCGAGGCCGTGGAATTCTACCTGAAACTCTGCCCGCTCAGGCTCGGCTCGGACGATCCGCTGTTCGTCGGCGCGCGGGGGAAGCAGCTCAGCCCCCGCATCATCCAGCTCAGGATCGCCCGCGCCCGCGCCGCGCTGGGCCTGCCCGAGACGGCGACGCCGCATGCGCTCCGCCATTCCTTCGCCACGCATCTCCTGGGCGCCGGGGCGGACTTGCGCGCCATCCAGGAACTGCTCGGCCACGCCAGCCTGTCGACGACACAAGGCTATACCGAGGTCGACCGGGCGCATCTGCTGAAAACCTACGACAGCGCCCACCCCCGCGCCTAACCGACTGCCCCCGCTCGGGGCCGGCGATCCCCCCGCAACCTTAGGCAAGCCTTAGCCCTTTCGCAGTTTCGGCGCGCTGCCTATTGCGGTACTGACCGGTCAGTCATTATATTGAGGCCGTTTCCCATCGGAGGGTGGAGCCATGGCGCGAGAGAAAGCATTGCGGAAGACCCAAGCTCCTGCCGCCAAGCGCCGCGAGCGGCGCGATACCCGCCCGCAAGAGATCGTGGACGCGGCCTTCGAGGAATTCGCCGCCAAGGGCTATGCCGGCACCAGGCTCGAGGACGTGGCCTCGCGCGCGCGGGTGAGCAAGGGCCTTCCCTATCTCTATTTCAAGACCAAAGAGGCGCTGTTCAGGGCGGTCATCAAGAGCGTCATCACCGCGCATTTCGACGTGATGCGCCAAAGGATGGAGACGACCACGCTCTCGTCCGAAGCGTTTCTCAAGGGTCCGTTCCTCTCCTTCCTCCAGGAGTTGGTCTGCTCCAAGCGCGCCTTCATCGCGCGGCTGCTCATCGCCGAAGGCCACAAGCATCCCGAGCTCACCAAGTTCTATTACGAGCAGGTGGTGTCGCGCGGCATCGAGACGCTCACCCGCCTGATCGACCGCGGCGTCGAGCGCGGCGAATTCCGCCCGACGCGGTTGCGCGAATTTCCCCAGCTGCTGGTCGCGCCGGCGCTCACTGCCATTCTTTGGCGTGGCCTGTTCGAGCGGCACCATCACCTCGATACCGACGCGCTGCTCGCCACCAATATCGAGCTCCTGACCGACGCCATCAGGGCGCCGGGGCGCGAGCCGGTCGATAGCAAGGGAGAGGCGCGATGAAGCGTCGCGTTGTTCTCCTCCTCGCCGGTCTTGCTGCGGTTGCCGTCGTGATCGTGCTGTTCACCATTCCGGCCAATGAGGACGCGGTGTTTCCCGGCTACATGGAGGCCGACCTTGTGCTGGTCGGCTCGGAGCAGGGGGGGCGCGTGCTTGCGCTCAGCGTCGAGGAGGGGAACAGCGTGAAGCAGGGCGATCCGATCTTCGTGCTGGAGAGCGAGGAGCAGGAGGCCTCGGTCGCGGCGGCGAAAGCGCGGGTGCAAGAGGCCGCAGCGCGGCTTGCCGATGCTAAGGCGGAGCTCCAGAGGCCGGGCGAGATCGAGGTGCTGGAGGCCTCGCTTGCCCAGACAAAGGCCATGCTGCAAGTGGCAAGCAACAATCTGGAGCGTGCGCGGGCGCTGTTCGCCAAAGGCTGGATCACCAAGGCCCAGCTCGACGACGCCATCGCCCAGCATGACCGCAATGAGGCCGCGGTGTCGGAGGCCGAGAAGCGTATCAATGCAGCGAAACTTCCCGGCCGCTCCGACATGATCGACGCGGCAGCGGCCAACGCCGAGGCGGCGCGCCAAGCGCTCCACGAGGCGGAGAAGAATCTCGACAAGCGGAAGGTTGTCTCACCTGCGGGTGGAACCGTGGAAGAGGTCTATTTCCGCCCGGGCGAGGTGGTGAATTCCGGGCAGGCCGTGATCGCACTTCTGCCACCGCGCAATCTCAAGGTCCGCTTCTTCGTCGCCGAGCCGGTCCGCGCCGGCCTGCAGGTCGACCAGACCGTCAAAGTGTCCTGCGACGGCTGTCCGCCCGACCTCCACGCCAAGATCAATTTCATCGCGCGCGAGGCGGAGTTCACGCCGCCGGTGATCTTCTCGCGCGAGCAGCGGCAGAAACTCGTCTACCTGGTCGAGGCGCGGCCTGAGGGGGCGGCAGCAGACCTCACCGCCGGCCAGCCGGTGACGGTCACGCTCGGGCCGGGGCAGCAAATGGTGCGGCGATGAAAGAGATCGCCATCGACGTCTCCGGCCTGACCAAAAGCTTCGGCCCGCGAACCGTGGTGCGCGATTTGAGTCTCAAAGTGCCGAAGGGCGAGATCTACGGCTTTCTCGGACCTAACGGCAGCGGCAAGACCACGACGCTGCGCATGTTGTGCGGGTTGCTGACACCCGATGCCGGCGAAGGCACCTGCCTCGGTTACGACATCCTGACCGAGCAAGACGAAATCAAGCGCAATGTCGGCTACATGACGCAGCGCTTCAGCCTCTATGCCGACCTTTCGATCCGCGAGAATCTCGAATTCGTCGCGCGGGTTTATGGCGTGAAGGATCCCAAGGGCGCGGCTTCGCGCGCCATCGCGCGGCTCGGGCTTGCAAGCCGGGCAGATCAGCTCACGGGCGAGCTTTCCGGCGGATGGAAGCAGCGGCTGGCGCTCGGCGCCTGCATCCTGCCCGAGCCGAGGCTGCTCCTCCTCGACGAGCCCACCGCCGGCGTCGATCCCAAGGCGCGGCGCGAATTCTGGGACGAGATTCACGGCCTCGCCGCCGAGGGCATCACCGTACTCGTCTCCACCCACTACATGGACGAGGCCGAGCGCTGCCACGAGCTTGCCTACATCGCCTTCGGCGAGCTGTTGGCGCAAGGGACCGCCAAGGAGGTGGTGGCGGCGTCAGGCCTAAGCACCTGGAACGTCTCCGGGCCCGATTTGCACCGCCTCGCCGCCGAGCTTCAGGTCTGCGATGGCATCGACATGGTGGCGCCGTTCGGCGCCGAGCTGCATGTCTCGGGCCGCGACAGAAGCGCGCTCGATACCGCCATCGAAGCCGCCAAGAAGGCCGACGGCGCTCATCGCTGGACGCGCGGCGAGCCCTCGCTCGAAGACGTGTTCATTTTGCTGATGAACCATTCCAAGGACAATTTCGCATGATCGCAGCGGCCTATCGATATAGCTCGAGCGAGCGGAGCGATCCGGGCTTCCTCCGGCGCATGTGGGCGATGGTCATCAAGGAATTCGTCCAGATGCGGCGCGACCGCATGACCTTCGCCACCATGATCTTCGTGCCGATCATGCAGCTGGTGCTGTTCGGTTATGCCATCAACACCGATCCCAAGCAGCTGCCGACGGCGGTGCTCACCCGCGACGACGGACCGCTGACCCGCGCCGTTCTGGCGGCGATGCGCAACACCGATTACTTCGATTTCCGCATGCAGGTGCGCGATCCGGAGGAGCTCGACCGGCTGATCCGCTCCGGCGAAGTGCAGTTTGCCGTCGAGATTCCCGCCAGCTTCGAACGCGACGTCCGCAGAGGCGACAAGCCGTCGGTGCTGGTGATCGCCGACGCCACCGATCCGGTGGCCACGGGAACCGCGGTCTCGTCACTTCAGGGCCTGATCGATACCGCGCTCAAGCGCGAGCTGCGCGGGCCCGACGCGCAGCTCACCAAGGCTAATGCGCCGTTCGAGATCGTGCTGCAGAACCGGTACAATCCCGAGGCCATCACCCAATACAACATCGTGCCGGGTTTGCTCGGCGTGGTGCTGACTATGACCATGATGATGTTCACCGCGCTCGCGGTGACGCGCGAGATCGAGCGCGGCACCATGGAAAGCCTGCTCGCCATGCCGATCAAACCGGTCGAGATCATGATCGGCAAGATCGCGCCCTTCGTGCTGGTCGGCTTCGTGCAAATGACCATCATCCTCGGCGCGGCGCATCTTTTGTTCGGCGTGCCGATTATGGGCAGCGTGTGGCTCCTGGTGGTGCTTGCCACGCTGTTCGCCGCCGCCAATCTCGCCGTCGGCTATACCTTCTCCACTATCGCCGAGAACCAGCTCCAGGCGGTGCAGATGACGTTCTTCTTCTTCCTGCCCAATATCCTCCTGTCGGGCTTCATGTTCCCGTTCCGCGGCATGCCGGACTGGGCGCAGGCGATCGGCGAGGCGTTGCCGCTCACCCATTTCCTGCGCATCGTGCGCGGCATCACGCTGAAGGGCATCGGCTTCGCCGACATGCAGACGGACGTGCTGGCGCTCGTAATCTTCATGCTGGTGGCGATGGGGCTCGCGCTGTTCCGCTTCCGCCGCACGCTGGATTGAGGTAGCAGAGAGCATGCTACTCAAGGGCACCCGATTCGCGGCGATCATGCTGGCGGCGCTGACGCTCGGCTTAGGCTTCTGCCATTTGATGCAGTTCCCGGCGCGCATGGGTTGGGACCAATATCTGTGGGTCGGGTCAACGGTGCAGGGCGGCCTTTACAATCTTTTCGGGTCGGTCGGCGCCGTGATCTTCGTGGCGACGGTGATCGCGCTTGGGCTCAACGCCTATTTCGTGCGCGAGCATGGGCGCCCCGGGTTTGGGCTCGCGCTTGCCGCCGCAATCCTGTTCGCGCTGGCGCTGGCGCTGTGGTGGGTGCTGGTCTATCCGGTCAATGTCGAGCTGGCGAAATGGGTAAACGGTCCCGTGCCCGCCGACTGGACCGCGTATCGCGCCCGCTGGGAATGGGGCCACGCCGTCATTTCGCTCGTCGAGCTGGCCGGCTTCGCTGGGCTGATCGCCTCGGTGCTGGCCGATACAGCTGGACGAGGAACTCGCGCCTAGATCTCGACCTCGATGTCGGACCCCGTCACGCGAACGTTATAGCGCGCCACGGCGTCATAGGCCGGATCGCACAGGACCTCGCCCGTCCTGATGTCGAATTTCGCCCCATGCCACGGGCAGGTCACCTCATGGCCTTCGACCTCTCCCTCGGCCAAGGGCCCTTCTTCGTGGGTGCAGGCGTTGGCGAGGGCGAAGTAGTCGCCGCCGACGTTGAACAGGGCAATCTCCTTGCCCTTGACGACGACCAGCCGCGCCTGGCCCGGTGCGATCTCATTTGTGCTGGCCGCCTTGACGAATTCGCCCATGGACTCGCCCTCCTCTCCTCAAACGCCTCCGGCCTGGGGCCGTTCCGGCGGAGGTAGGCCTCACATGTGGATCGGGCGCTTGTCGACGGCGAGCGCCGCCTCCTTGACCGCCTCGTTCAGCGTGGGGTGCGCATGGCAGGTGCGGGCCAGATCCTCGGCCGAGCCGCCGAACTCCATCAGCACGGCGGCCTCGGCGATCATAGTGCCGGCATCGGCGCCGATGATATGCACGCCGAGCACGCGGTCGGTCGTCTCCTCGGCGAGCACCTTGACGAAGCCCTCGGTGGTGCGGTTGACCTTGGCGCGGCCATTGGCAGTGAACGGGAACTTGCCGACCTTGTAGGTGACGCCGGCTTCTTTCAGCTCCTCCTCGGTCTTGCCGACCGAGGCGACCTCGGGCGCGGTATAGATCACACTCGGGATCACGTCGTAATTCACATGCCCGGCCTGGCCGGCCAGGATCTCGGCAAGCGCGATGCCTTCCTCCTCCGCCTTGTGGGCGAGCATGGGACCGGCGATCACGTCGCCGATGGCGTAGATGCCGGGCACGCTCGTTGCGAATGTCCCATCGACAATGACGCGCCCGCGATTGTCGGTCTTGACGCCGATATCGGCGAGGCCGAGGCCCTGCGTGTTGGGTATGCGCCCGACGGCGACGAGCACCACGTCGCAGTCGAGCGTCTCCGATTTCCCTTCGCCAGCCGGCTCAAGCGTGAGCTTCAGGCTCTTGCCTTTGGCGTCGACACTCACAACTTTGGTGCCGAGCTTGAAGGCGAGGCCTTGCTTGGCGAGCACGCGCTGAAGCTGTTTCGCCACCTCACCATCGAGGCCCGGCGCCACGCGGGGCAGCATCTCGACCACGGTGACCTCTGAGCCGAGCCGCGACCACACCGAGCCAAGCTCAAGCCCGATATAGCCTGCGCCGATCACCACCAACCGCTTGGGCACCTCAGGCAACGCGAGCGCGCCGGTCGAGGAGACGATGCGCTTCTCGTCGATGGTTATGCCGGGGAGGGACGCCACCTCGGACCCGGTGGCGATGACGATAGTCTTGGTCTCCAGCGTCTGCTTTTTGCCGCCGGCGCCGGTCACCTCGACTTTGCCAGGGCCGGCAATGCGGCCCGTGCCCTGCACCGCGTCGATCTTGTTCTTCTTCAGCAGAAACTCGACGCCGTCGACATTGCCTTTGACGCCCTGGTCCTTGAAGGCGAGCATGGCGGCAAGGTCGAGTTCCGGCTTCACCTTGATGCCCATGGCGGCGAAACCGTTGCCCGCGTCGGCGTATACCTCGCTGGCATGGAGCAGCGCCTTGGACGGGATGCAGCCGACATTGAGGCAAGTGCCGCCATGGGTGGCGCGCTTCTCCACCACGGCGACCTTCAGCCCAAGCTGCGCGGCGCGGATGGCGCAGACATAGCCGCCGGGGCCGGTGCCGATGACGATGAGGTCGTATTGAGTCATTGGCGGGCGGCTTACCACAGAATGGCTGATTGGGCAGCCTTGACGGCCCTAAAGATCGAGGACGAGGCGCTTGGGGTCCTCGAGCGAGTCCTTGATGTGCACGAGGAAGGTGACAGCGTCTTTGCCGTCGACCAGGCGGTGGTCGTAGGACAGCGCGAGATACATCATCGGCCGAGCCACGATCTGGCCATCGCGCACCACGGCGCGCTCCTCGATCCTATGCATGCCGAGAATGCCCGATTGCGGCGCGTTCAAGATTGGGGTTGAGAGCAGCGAGCCGTAAATGCCGCCATTGGAGATGGTGAAGGTACCGCCCTGCATCTCCTCAAGGGCAAGCTTGCCTTCCCTCGCGCGCTTGCCGAAATCGGCTATTCCCGCCTCGATCTCGGCGAGGCTCATGCGGTCGGCGTCGCGCAACACCGGCACCACGAGACCGCGCTCGGTGCCGACGGCGACGCCGATGTGATAATAATTCTTGTAGACGATGTCCTCGCCGTCGATCTCGGCGTTGACGGCGGGGATGTCTTTCAGCGCCTGCACCGCCGCTTTGACGAAGAAGCCCATGAAGCCGAGCTTCACCCCGTGCTTCTTCTCGAACGCCTCGCGATAATCCTTCCTGAGCTGCATCACCGCGGTCATGTCCACGTCGTTGAACGTGGTGAGCATGGCGGCGGTGTCTTGCGCCTCCTTCAGCCGCTTGGCGATGGTCTGGCGGAGCCGGGTCATCCGCACCCGCTCCTCGCGCGAGGCGTCGTCGGGCGCGACGGGCGCGCGCGGCGGAGCCGGCGGCTTGGGTTTGCGCTCGCGCACGAGCAGGGCGTGGGCCGCCTGCGCCGGCACGTCCTGCTTCAGCACTTGCCCGCGGCGGCCTGAGCCCTTGACCTCATTTGCGCCAAGGCCAGCTTCGGCGAGCAGCTTGCGCGCGGCCGGAGAGGGGGGCGTCTCATCGCCGCTCACCTCCTCGCGGCGCATGGGCTCGCGCTCGAGCTCCTTGGCCTCGGTTGGGGGTGCCGCGGGCGCGCGCACAGAGGGTTCGTCGGTGACGGCGGTGGCTTCGGCCATGGCGAGGTTGGTTGGCGCTGGTTTTGCCTTTGCCGGCTTCGACTTGCCGTCGCCTTCGCTGATGGCGCCGAGAACGGCGCCCACCGCGACCGTCTCGCCGGACTTTACCGCGATTTCCGCGAGCACGCCGGAAGCGGGGGCAGGCACCTCGACGGTCACCTTGTCGGTCTCAAGCTCGACCAGGGGCTCGTCGGCGGAAACCGTATCGCCGGCCTGCTTGAACCACTGGCCGACCGTCGCCTCGACGACGGATTCCCCCAAGCTCGGCACCCGGATCTCAGTCGCCATGGCTCGCCTTCGCCTCTATGTTTCCGTCTACGCCAGCGCCTCGTCGAGAAACGCCTTGAGCTCGCGCACATGCTTGCTCATCAAACCAGTCGCGGTCGCGGCGGAGCTTGGGCGGCCGGCATAGCGCGGGCGCTTGTGCTTGGCGTCGATATGCTCGAGCACCCATTCGAGGTTCGGCTCGATGAAACTCCAAGCGCCCATGTTCCTGGGCTCCTCCTGGCACCATACCATCTCGGCGTCCTTGAAGCGGGTCAACTCCTGGATCAACGCGCGGGCCGGGAAGGGATAGAGCTGTTCGACGCGCAACAGATAGACGTCGTTCAGCCCGCGCTTCTCGCGCTCCTCGTAGAGATCGTAATAGACCTTGCCGGAGCAGAGCACCACGCGCCTGATCTTGTCGTCGGGGACGAGCTTGATCGCCTGGTCGGGGAGGAATTGGGCGTCGTCCCACAACAGGCGATGGAAGCTCGAGTCCGGACCGAGTTGCGCCAAGATCGATACCACGCGCTTGTGACGGAGCAGCGACTTCGGCGTCATCAGCACCAGAGGCTTGCGGAACTGGCGATGCAACTGGCGCCGCAGGATGTGGAAATAGTTCGCCGGCGTGGTGCAATTGGCGATCTGCCAATTGTCCTCGGCGCAGAGCTGAAGGTAGCGCTCGAGCCGGGCTGAGGAGTGCTCAGGCCCCTGGCCTTCATAGCCGTGCGGCAAAAGTAGCACGAGGCCGGACATGCGCAGCCATTTCCGCTCGCCGGAGGAGATGAACTGATCGATGATGACCTGGGCGCCGTTGGCGAAGTCGCCGAACTGCGCCTCCCACACGACGAGCGCGTTCGGCTCGGCTAGGCTATAGCCATATTCGAAGCCGAGCACAGCCTCCTCGGACAGCATGGAGTTGATCACCTCGAACCGCGCCTGCTCCTTGGAGATGTGCTTGAGCGGCGTGTATTTCTTCTCGTTCACCTGATCCATCAACACCGCGTGGCGCTGCGAGAAGGTGCCGCGCTCCGAATCTTGCCCCGAGAGTCGCACGGGATAGCCCTCGACCAGAAGCGTGCCGTAGGCGAGCGCTTCGGCGGTGGACCAGTCGATGCCTTGGCCCTCGTCGATCATCTTGCGGCGGGCGGCCATGATGCGGGTGATGGTCTTATGCGGGGTGAAGCTTTTCGGAAATGACGTGATCTTGCGGCCGATCTCTTTCAGCCGTTCGAGGTCGACGCCGGTCACCCCGCGGCGGGCGCCTTCCTCGGCATGGCCGATGCCCGACCATTTGCCGTCGAGCCAGTCGGCGCGGTTCGGACGATAGGCGTCGCTCGCCGCCAACTCCTCTTCGAGATGGGCGCGGAAATCGGCCTGCAGGCGGTCGACCTCGGCGCGGGTCAACAGGCCTTCCTCGACGAGACGGCGGGAATAGACCTCGACCACGCTCGGGTGCTCGCGGATGCGGGCGTACATCAAGGGCTGGGTGAAGGCTGGCTCGTCGGCCTCGTTATGGCCGTGGCGCCGGTAGCAGAACATGTCGATGACCACAGGCTTGCCGAAGCGCTGGCGGTACTCGATGGCGATCTTGGCAACGTGCACCACGGCCTCCGGGTCGTCGCCGTTCACGTGGAAGATCGGCGCATCGATCATCTTGGCGAGGTCCGACGGGTAGGGCGAAGAACGCGAGAAGCGCGGCGCCGTGGTGAAGCCGATCTGATTGTTGACGATGAAGTGGAGCGAGCCGCCGGTGCGGTGACCGCGCAAGCCCGAGAGGCCGAGGCATTCGGCGACGACGCCTTGGCCGGCGAAGGCCGCGTCGCCATGCAAGATAAGCGGCAGGACCTCTTTCCGCTCGCTGTCTTTGCGCTGATCCTGCTTCGCCCGCACCTTGCCGAGCACGACGGGATCGACGATCTCGAGATGCGAGGGGTTGGCGGTCAGCGACAGATGCACGCGGTTCTGATCAAACTCGCGGTCGGAGGAGGCGCCGAGGTGGTACTTCACGTCGCCCGAGCCCTCGACCTCGTCGGGATGGGCCGAGCCGCCCTTGAACTCGTTGAAGATCGCCCGGTAGGGCTTGGCCATGACATTGGCCAGCACGTTCAGGCGCCCGCGATGCGGCATGCCGATGACGATCTCGTTGAGGCCGAGCTGGCCGCCACGCTTGATGATCTGCTCGAGCGCCGGCACCATGGATTCGCCACCGTCGAGCCCGAAGCGCTTGGTGCCGGTATATTTCACGTCGAGGAAGCGCTCGAAGCTCTCGGCCTCGATGAGCTTCTTCAGGATCGCCGTCTTGCCCTTGGCTGTGAACTCGATCTCCCGGCCTTCGATGCGATCCTGAAGCCAGGCGCGCTGCTCGGGGTCGGAGATATGCATGTACTCAACCCCGATATGGCCACCATAAGTGCGCTTCAGGATGTCGAGCACCTGACGCAACGTGCCGAATTCGAGGCCGAGTGCGCCGCCGATATAGATGGGACGGTCGTAATCGGCCTTGGTGAAGCCGTAGGTCTTGGGCTTGAGCTCGGGGTGCTCGCGGCGGGTGACGAGCTCGAGCGGGTCGAGCTTGGCGGCGAGATGGCCGCGCGTGCGATAGTTGCGGATCAGCATGCGGGCGGCGAGCGTATCGCGCGCCGCGGCTAGTGCCTGCTCCTCGGTAAAGGCGGCCGGTACACTAGGCTGCCGGAGCTCAGCGCCGTCATTGGCTGGGGCCCAGGAGGGCCCGCGCGCCTCGGCGAATACGGCGTCCCTGCTGTCGTCGAGGCTGGCAAAGAAAACACGCCACTCGGGATCGAGCGCGGCGGGATCCTCCTGGTAGCGGGCGTGGAGTTCGGCGAGGTAGGTGGCGTTGGCGCCTTGCAGGAACGACGTGTGGAGAAACACCTCGTTCAGTTCGTGTCTCGTCATTGGATCAACCTTGCCGGTCGTTGAAGGCTACCGGCGTGAAGGGCAAAAAAGGCGAGCTTTGGGCGCTCGCCTCACCCTCCATGTAATATGCGTGCAAGGGTTGTTCCAAGGGCGGCAGGCGAGTTTGCCACCACAATTCCAGCCTCGCGCATTGCCTCAATTTTGTGCTTGGCGTCGCCTTTGCCGCCCGAGATGACGGCACCGGCATGGCCCATGCGCCGCCCGGGCGGGGCGGTCGAGCCTGCGACAAAACCGACCACCGGCTTCTTGTTGCCGGCATTCACCAGGAATTCGGCGCCCTCCTCCTCGGCGCTGCCGCCGATCTCGCCGATCATGATGATTGCCTCGGTCTCGTCGTCGGCAAGGAAAAGCTGAAGCGCATCGACGAAGTTTGTACCGTTGACGGGATCGCCGCCGATGCCGATGCAGGTGGATTGGCCGAGCCCAACGGCGGTGGTCTGGGCCACCGCTTCGTAGGTGAGGGTGCCGGAACGCGACACAATGCCGACCTTACCGGGCAGGTGGATGTGGCCCGGCATGATGCCGATCTTGCATTGGCCGGGGGTGATGATGCCGGGGCAGTTCGGGCCGATCAGCCGCGTTGCCGAGCCGCTGAGCGCGCGCTTCACCTTCACCATGTCGAGCACAGGCACGCCTTCGGTGATGCACACCACGAGGGGCACGCATGCGTCGATCGCCTCGAGGATCGCGTCGGCGGCGAAGGCCGGCGGCACGTAGACGGCGCTCGCATCGGCTCCGGTCGCCGCTACCGCCTCTCTGACGGTGTCGAACACCGGGAGGCCCAGATGCGTCGCGCCGCCTTTGCCGGGTGTGACGCCGCCGACCATGCGCGTGCCATAGGCGATCGCCTGCTCGGAATGGAAAGTGCCTTGCGCGCCGGTAAAGCCCTGGCAGATGACGCGTGTGTTCTTGTCGACGAGGACGGACATGGGACGAACTGCTTACCTTGCAAGTTTCAAGCCGCGGCCTTCACCGCGGCGACGGCCTTCCTGGCGGCGTCGTCGAGGTCGTCGGCCGGGATGATGGCAAGCCCCGACTCCCGAAGCAGCGCCTTGCCGCGCTCGACATTGGTGCCCTCGAGCCGCACCACCAGCGGCGCTGTGATGTGCATCTCCCGTGCCGCGGCGATGATGCCTTCGGCGATGGTATCGCAGCGCATGATGCCGCCGAAGATGTTGACGAGCACGCCCTTCACGTGGGGATCGGAGAGGATGATCTTGAACGCCTCGGTCACCCGCTCCTTGCTCGCGCCGCCGCCGACATCGAGAAAATTGGCAGGCTCACCGCCATAAAGCTTGATGATGTCCATGGTGGCCATGGCGAGGCCGGCGCCGTTCACCATGCATGCGATATCGCCATCGAGCGAGACGTAATTCAGTTCATGTTCGGCCGCGGCGCGCTCCATCTCATCTTCCTGGCTGGTGTCGCGCCATTTGGCGAGATCCTTCTGCCGGAACAGCGCGTTGTCCTCGATGTTGATCTTGGCGTCGAGCGCCACCAGGTGGCCATCGCCGGTGACGATCAGAGGATTGACCTCCAGCAGGCTGCAGTCCTTTTCCAGGTACAGCTGGTAGAGCGCCTGCGCGATCTTGGCGAATTCGTTGATCTGCTCGCCTTCCAGCCCCAGGCCGTAAGCCAGCACGCGGCACTGCGAGGGCTGCAGGCCGGTGGC
>DASWJG010000205.1:0-6126 GCA_036397315.1 Methyloceanibacter sp.
GGGCAAGAGTCGGCGATGAAGCTAATCTAAGCCTGATTCGCCTTGAGGCTCGCGGGGTCGACCGGCCCGCGTTCAGTCTGTGGCAGCGTTAAGCGAGGCGAGGCCATGGGCGGCGGCGTGGGAGCGAGGGACCATGCGGACAAGCGGGGGCAAGGCTGCACCTTCATCAGGGTGGCCAGAGGTGCTGTTCCGCGTCTTCACCTTCTCCGTTCTTCTCCTCCTGCTTCCGCTCGAGGCCGCGATGGCCGCGAGCGAGCAGCCCGCGCTTGACGCCCGCACGCTACTAACGCTCGGCATCAATCTCGGCATCATCGCCTTTGCAGTGGGCACCGCGATTGCCTGTCTCCGCGCCACGGAACGGGCGCGCAAGGCCGAGGCCGAAGCTCAGGTCGAGGCCGAGCGCTATCGCTTGAGCGAGAGCACGCTCGAGACGCTGGTTGCGGCAGAGCCGCAAGCGCTCCTGACCGTGGCGGAGTCGGGCGAGGCGGAGCTTGTGGTCGCGACCTTGCCGCCCGCGCTCGGCGTGCCCCGCGATACCGGCGGGCTCCTCAGTTTCGCCGCATGGCTCGACGCCAGCTCCGCCCAAGTGCTCGACGATGCCATCGACGCGCTGGCGGCGCAGGGCGAGCCCTTCAACCTGATGCTCCGCACGCAACGCGACCGATATGTCGAGGTCGACGGCCGTACCACCGGCCGGACCATCGTGCTCAAGGTGCGCGACCTGGCCGGGCAGCGACTCGAGTTTGCCGATCTTGCCGCCAGGCACCGGCAGCTCGAGGAGCAAGCCGCCTCGTTGCGCGGGCTCATCGAGGAGGCGAGCAACGCCGAGCGCGGCCACGCCGAGACCAAGCCGAGCCTCGAGACGCGCTTCCGGAGCTTCGACCGGCTCGCCACGGCCTTTGCCGTGTTCGATGCCGAGCAACGGCTCACCCATTTCAATCAGGCCTATGTGGAACTATGGCAGCTCGATCCTGAATGGCTGGCGACCCACCCACGCGACGGCGAGATTCTCGATCGGCTGCGCCAGGCGCGGCGGCTGCCGGAGAAGGCCGACTATCGCCAATGGAAGAAGGGCTGGCTGGGCTCCTATGGCTCGAATGCCCAAGTCGAGGACCAATGGCACCTGCCCGACGGCCGCACCCTCCATGTCGTCGCCGACAGCGAGGGCGAGGCCGGCGTGACCTATCTCTACGAGAACGTCACCGAGCGGCTGGGCCTCGAAAGCCGTTACAACGCGCTCATCGAGGTACAAAGGGAAACGCTCGATACCTTACGCGAGGGTGTCGCAGTGTTCGCGCCCAACGGGCGCTTGCGCCTTTACAACCGCGCCTTCGCCACCATCTGGCGATTGAACCCGCGCCAGCTCGACGGCGAGCCGCATATCGAGGAGATCATCGCCTCGTGCCGCGTGCTCTACGACGCGCCCGAGGAGTGGGACGGCATCAAGGAAGCGGTGACCGCCATCGTCGCCGAGCGGGTCGCCTACGAGAGACAGTTCGACCGGCTCGACGGCAGCGTGCTCGCCTGCGCCGTGCTGCCGCTCCCTGACGGCGGCACGCTGCTCACCTATGTCGATGTATCCGACGCGAAGCACGCTGAGCGCGCGCTGATTGAGCGCGCCGAGGCGTTGGAAGCGGCCGACCGCCTCAAGACCGCCTTCATCAGCCACGTATCCTACGAGCTGCGCACGCCGCTCACCAACATCATCGGCTTCAGCGAGCTGCTGGCAAGCCCCATCGCCGGGCCCCTTACTGAGAGGCAACACGATTATCTCGGCGATATCCGCCTCTCGGGACGAACGCTCTTGGCCATCATCGATGATATTCTCGACCTCGCAACGATCGATGCCGGCACGCTCGAGCTGAAGCTGTCGCCGGTCAAGGTGCGCGAGGTGATCGAACAGGCGGTGCAGGGCGTTGAGGAGCGGCTGAAGCAGAACAATGTCGCGCTCGACATCTCCATCGAGCCCGGCGTGGACACGTTTGTCGCCGACGGCAGGCGCGTCACGCAGATGCTGTACAATCTCCTTTCCAATGCCATCGGCTTCTCCGAGGCGGGCGGCAACATCGCGCTCGGCTGCGGGCGCCAAAATTCCATGATCGCATTCACCGTCGAGGATCAGGGCGTCGGCATCCCCGCGGACTATCAGCAGACCGTGTTCGACCGGTTCGAGAGCCGGTCGCATGGCTCGCGCCATCGCGGCGCGGGACTCGGACTGTCCATCGTCAAGAGCCTCGCCGAGCTCCACGGCGGCACCGTGTCGCTCGACTCGGCACCGGGACGGGGAACACGGGTCACGGTGCTCCTGCCGCTCAAGCAAGAGCCTGCGGGCGAGGCCGACGAGCTCGACGAACCGCTCTACCAGTCAAGCCGCGCCGGATGACCGCAAGTTTGAGTCTCGACGATGTCGATCTCGTCCAGCTCGACATTCTCGCCAGCCGCCTCGCCCTTCTCCTCAAAGCCGGCGACATCATCGCGCTAAGCGGACCGCTCGGCGCCGGCAAGACGACGTTCGCCCGCGCGCTCATCACCCGCTTGGGCTCCGAGGGCGAGGTGCCGAGTCCGACTTTCGCGTTGATGCAGCGCTACGAGACGCCGCGTCTCACCCTCACCCATTGTGACTTCTACCGGCTCGAGCCCTCAGAACTTGACGAGCTCGGCCTGGATGACGCGGTGAGCGAGGGCGCGGTGATCGTCGAATGGCCCGAGCGCGCCTCAACCTGGCTGCCGTCCGACCGCCTCGACGTCGCCATGGACGAAACGGCGACGCCCGACAGGCGCCGGATCGTGCTCACCGGCCATGGGAGCTGGGCGGAGAGGCTGATGCGTCTCCGCGCGCTGGCGGAGTTCCTCGACAGGACACCTTATGCCGAGGCGGGAGCCCGCTATCTCCTGGGCGATGCCTCGACGCGCTCCTATGCGCGCCTCGTCCTGCCAGACCGCAGCGCCATCCTGATGAATTCGCCGCGCCAGCCCGACGGACCGCCGATCCGCGATGGTAAGCCGTACAGCGCGCTGGTGCATCTGGCCGAGGACGTGACGCCCTTCGTGGCGGTGGCGGGAGCGCTTAGGGAGCGCGGGCTGTCGGCGCCCGCCATCTATGCCTTCGACCTCGACCGAGGCCTTCTCGTCCTCGAGGACCTCGGCGACAGGCTGTTTGGCAGCGAGGTGGAGCGCGGGCGTCCTCTTGCCGAGCTTTGGGAGCCTGCCGTCGATGTCCTTGCGGCCCTCGCCCTGAGAGGTCCCCCAGACCTCCTCTCCATCGAGGGGCACACCCCCTACCGGCTGCCCTCCTTCGACGCCGACGCCATGCTGACCGAGGCTTCCCTCCTCATCGATTGGTTCTGGCCGGCGCTGCACGGCAAGGAGACGCCTTCAGCCCTGGCCGAGGAGTTTGCTGCTCTGTGGCGCCCCCTCCTGGCGCAGGCGGAAAAGGCCGATTTGGGCTGGGTCCTCAGGGACTATCATTCGCCGAACCTGATGTGGCTCCCGGAGCGGGAGGGCGTCAGACGGGTCGGTATTCTCGACTTCCAGGACGCGCTCAAGGGCCCCTTGGCCTACGATCTCGTGTCGCTGCTCCAGGATGCGCGGCTCGACCTGCCGGAAGCGCTTGAACGGGAGCTACTCGCTCGCTACTGTGCCGCCCGGGGCGAGCAAAGCCAGCAGTTTTCGAGCGATCAATTCGTCTCGCTCTACGCCACGCTCGGCGCTCAACGGAACTCTAAGATCCTCGGCATCTTTGCGCGATTGGCGAAACGTGACGGCAAGCGCGGTTATCTCGCTCATATTCCGCGTGTCGCGCGCTACCTTGAGCGCGACCTCGCCCACCCTTCTTTGCGAGAGCTTCGCCGCTTCTACGCGCGGGAGTTTCCAGCGGCTCGAGATCTCCCGCCGCTGGTGGTGTGAGAGGGCGCGCCCATGACCGAGGCAAGGACGGCGATGGTGCTGGCCGCAGGCGTCGGCGAGCGCATGAGGCCTTTGACCTTGCGCATGCCGAAGCCGCTCGTGCCGCTTGCGGGCAGGCCGCTGATCGATCACGTGCTCGACCGCCTGGCCACTGCGGGAGTCAAGACCGCGGTGGTGAACGTGCATTATCTCCCCGATCAGCTCGAGGCCTATCTTGCCAGCCGCCAGGGCAAGCCGCCTCAGATCCTCGTCTCTGACGAGCGCGGCGTTCTGCTCGACACCGGCGGCGGCGCGAAGAAAGCGCTTCCTCTCCTCGGACATGGCCCCTTCTTCATCCACAACGCCGATTCCGTGTGGAGCGAGGGTACGGCGCCCGCGCTCTCGCGCATGTTGCGGCTGTGGAACCCCGCCACTATGGACTGTCTCCTGCTGCTCGCACCGGTCGCGACCAGCATCGGCTATGCCTTCAAGGGCGACTTCGCCATGAGCCCCGATGGACGCCTTGCCCGGCGGGGCGAGGGGGAAGTCGTGCCGTTCGCCTTTGCCGGCGTGTCGCTCTGCGACGAGAGGTTGTTCAAGGATGCACCCGAGGGGCGCTTCTCGCTGAACCTGTTGTGGGACCGCGCGCTCGCCAAGGGCAAGCTCTATGGCGTCGGGCTCGACGGGCGCTGGATGCATGTGGGCACGCCGGAAGCCCTAGCGGAAGCCGACACCTTGTTCGAGCGCGAAGGTGCCTGAGCCCCTACCAGAGCCCCTTAGGCTCTACACTATCCCACCTTCGGCGCCCTTCCTCACCACGCTTGCCAGAGCCATCCTTTCCGGCGAGCTGCCCTCGCCCGGCGGGCTCAAGCCCGACCCGCTCACCCTGCCGCTCACCACCATCTATCTCCCCACCCGCCGCGCGGCGCGCGCGCTCCGCGAGGCCTTCCTCGCCGAGACCAAGGGCGAGGCGCTGCTCCTGCCGCGCATCAGGGCGCTCGGCGATCCAGACGAGGAAGCGGCCATCATCTTCGCGGCCGAGGACAGTCCGGACGATGACGGCGCGATCGGAGCGGCCGCTATCGGCGCGCTTCCGCGCCGGCTTGCATTGATGCGGCTCGTGCTGGCCTTTGGACATAGCGTCGCGATGAGCGCGACCGAGGCCGAAATCGAATCGATCCGCTTCGTGCAGAGCCCCGGACAGGCTTCGAGTCTCGCCGCCGACCTCGCCCGGCTGATGGACTCGGTGGAATCGGAAGAGATCGATCTCGCCAACCTCGAACAGCTGGTGCCTGACGACCTTGCCAGTCATTGGGACGCAACCGTGCAGTTTCTCAAGATCGTCACCGAGCAATGGCCGCAATATCTCGCCGACCACCGTCTCGTCTCGCCGGTCGCCCGCCGCAACATGCTGATGACGCTGGAGACTGAACGGCTGGCCAAAGGCTCGGCCCATCCCGTGATCGCCGCGGGATCGACCGGCACCGTGCCGGCCACGGCGCGGCTGCTCAAGACCATCGCCTCGCTGCCGAACGGCGCCGTCGTGCTGCCGGGTCTCGATAAATCCCTCGACGAGGAAAGCTGGGCGATGCTTGCCGAGCATCCCGAGCACCCGCAAGCCGGCATGGCAGAGCTACTTGGCAAGCTTGGCGTGGCCCGCGACGACGTCGCCGATGTGCCGGGAAGCGCGCCCGATGCGACAGCCCGCGCGCGGCTGCATCTAGTGAGCGAGGCGCTGCGCCCGGCCGAGAGCATGGAGCTTTGGCAGCGATTTATCGAATCCGACGAACTTGCGCCGGAAGGGCACGCGAGCTTCGCCAATGCGCTTGCCGGCATCCGTGTCGTGGTGACGCCGACCGCCCATGACGAGGCGGAAGCGATCGCGCTGATCCTCCGATCCTGCATCGAGACGCCGGGCAAGACCGCCGCGCTGGTCACGCCGGATCGGGTGCTGGCGCGGCGCGTGGCGGCGCGACTCAAGCGCTATGACTTGGCAATCGACGATTCGGCGGGCGTGCCGGTCGCGCGCACGGTTCCAGGCGCTTTGCTCGATCTCGTGCTCGGCGCGGCCGAGACGAATTTCGCGCCGCCCGAGCTGATGGCCTTGCTCAAGCATCCGCTCGCATTGCTCGGACGGCGCGCCGCCGAGGCGCGGGCGGCAGCGCGGGCGCTCGAGCGCGGCGCCTTCCGCGACATCTATGTCGGACAAGGGCTTGCCGGCGCGCGCGCGGCGCTCGAGGC
>DASWJG010000206.1:0-1936 GCA_036397315.1 Methyloceanibacter sp.
GAAGCCGGCGGCGCATCCCGCGATGCGCGGCCGCACCAGGCTCCTGCTGATCATCGGGGGGACCATCATTGGCGTGGCGGTGCTGGCGCTCATCGCCATCAACCTCCTCGTCTCGGCGGATTGGGTGCGCGACCGCGTTGCGTCGCGGATCAAGGAGCAGACTGGTCGCGTCCTCGAAGTGAACGGCACGACAGCGCTTCTCTTCGTCCCTGGCCCCCGCGTCGTGATCACCGATGCGACCTTCGTCGATCCCGAGGCCCGCGCCGGCACGGCGGACTTCTCGGTTGGCCGTCTCGTTCTCGATCTCAGCCTGATGGAACTCATGAGTCGCCAGGTCGACGCCGAGCGTGTGGTGCTGGAGAGGCCGGTGCTGACGCTCCGCCTCGGCAAAGATGATCGGCCGAAAGAGGACAAACCTAAGCAGCCCGGCGTGGCCAAGGCTCCGGGCGACAAGCCGCGCCGCGACGTGAGGCTAAGAGACGTGCGCATCGAGGACGGCACGGTCAATATCGTTTACGACGAGAAGGGCACCGAGAAGCGCATCGAGCATATCTCGGCAAATCTCAGCCTGCCGACACTCACCGCTCCCTTCACCGGCACCGGCAAGTTCGACTGGAAGGAGCAGACGGTCGACTTCAATTTCGGGCTGACCTCTCTCGCCGACCTTCGCCAGAAACGCCCGGCGAAACTCGTGCTTGCCCTCGACACGCCTGCCATCGCCGCGCGGTTCGACGGCGGCATCCTGACCCGGCCGGACTTCACCGGCGAGGGCGAGCTGTCCGCCAAGGCCCATTCGATTCCTTCGCTGCTCGCCTGGATGCGGGAGAGGCCGGCCGCAGCGACGGCCATCGGCGACGGCGAGCTTTCAAGTCACGTCGCGTGGAAGAAGGGCGAGATTACCGTCAGCGACGTCCGCTTTGCGCTCGAGCATGCCAGCGGGCAAGGCCAGGCCGTGGTCACCTTGAAGTCTCCCAGACCGCATGTCCGCGCGGCGTTCGCGCTCGACTACCTCGATCTCAACCCATTTCTGTCGAGCAGTCCGGCGCAAGCGGCCGATGCCGACGGCAAGCCAAAAGCGGCAAGGGAAGGCGCGGCGCCTCAAGCCGAAAGCGTAGCGCCGCGTCAGGCGCCGTCGGGCGAGGCCTCGCCGCAAGGCGCCGACGCTCCCAAGGATTGGTTCAACAAGCCTGACGGAAATCACAGCGCGGAGGCGAACCAGCCGGAGCCTGACGCAACCCCACAAACGCCATCGTCTGAGGTCGCCGAGCCCGCTTCGCCGGAAGCGGCGCCGATTGCTCCCGCACCGGCGCCTTCCGCCTCACCCGCCTCCTTCGACGCCGACGTCAATCTCAATGTGCGCAAGACGCGCGTGGTGCATCTCGATCTCGGGCCAAGCTCGCTTGGTCTTGCCTTCCGCGACGGCGTGCTGAACGCAACGCTCGGCGGCATGGATCTTTACGACGGGCACGCCAGCGGCAAGCTGGTGCTCGATGCCGCAAAACCCGTTCCCGCCTTCACTGGCGACTTCCGCCTCGAGGGTGTGCAGGCCAAGACGCTTCTCTCCGACGCCGCGCAGTTCAGCCTGCTCGAAGGCCACACCAAGCTCGCGCTTCAGATCAGCGGCTCAGGCACGACCGGTGAGCAAATAAAGTCATCGCTTGAAGGTCAGGGCAGCCTGGCCGTGAGCGATGGTGCCATCGATGGCGTCAACCTCACCGAAATGATCAGCCAGATCGGCGAGGGCCAGATTCCGGATCTGCGCCAGGGCCCTGGCAACAAGACGGAGTTCAGCGATCTTGGCGGCAGCTTCACCATCAAGAACGGCATTGCCCAGACCAGCAATCTCCAGATGACGAGTCCGCTGCTCAAGGTGGCTGCGGCGGGCAGCGTGGATCTGACGCAGAGCACGATCAACATGTTGGCCAACCCCGAGATC
>DASWJG010000207.1:0-2084 GCA_036397315.1 Methyloceanibacter sp.
GGCCGCGCTGACGTTGCGGACATGATAGTTGTCGAACAGCTTCCAGGCGTCGCGCTCCGAAAAACCAGCAATTTTCGTCGCATCCTCTAAAGTCTTGCCTTCTTTGATCAATTTCCTGACATCGGCGGCGATTGCCGAGAGATAGCGCTGCTCGGGGGCTAACGCCTCGGGCAGCACCATGGCTTGGGGTCCGTGTCCCGGAACGACGCGGGCGGCCTTTCTCTCGCCAAGCTCCTCGAGCAGCGCGAGCCAGCCCGTGATCGACCCATCAAGCGTCGGCACATGGACCGAGAACAAGAGATCGCCGAGGAACAGCGTATCGGTCGCCGTGTCGGTGACGGTGAGATCGTTGTCGGTATGGGCGGTCTGCTGCGTCTCCAGCACGAGCGTGCGCCCGCCAAGATCGAGCCTAAGGCTCGTCTCGACGGCGAGCGTCGGCACGATGATCTCGATCCCCGCGAACGCCGCCTCGCCCAGCATCTCCTTGTTGATGGCGAGATAGCGGTCGGCCCGCGTGGCGAGCCCGCGCGCGAGCTTGTAATGGCCGACGAAGGCCGGATTATCCTCCTTGAAGGCCGCGTTGCCGAAGACGTGGTCGGGATGCATGTGGGTATTGATGACGTATCGGATCGGCTTGTCCGTCACGGCGCGAATGGCGCTTCTGAGCTCGCGCCCGGCAATGGCGCTCCCCAGAGTGTCGATGACCGCGACCGCGTCGGTCCCCACCACGAAGCTGGCATTGGCCATATCGCCACGATTTTGCGGCGACTGCAGCTCGTAGCGCCCCTGATGCACGAAGATACCGGGCGCGACTTCGCTGATTTCGACCTCATCGGCGGCCTCCGCCGGCACGTAACGGAGGAAAGGGGATACCGCGAGCGCGAGCGCCGCGCGCAAAAAGGCGTGGCGGGAGATCGGGTGCTGAAGAGATGCCGGCTTCGGCTCAACCTTCTTCATCGTCACCATTCCAGCCACGCTTGCGGCGAAGTTGTGGCGCCTGGAACGCCCCAATTACAAGCGGTACGGCCCGCGCCAGGACGGGTTCAAGCAGGGCTGCACGAAGGGCCAGGTGCAAAGAGGCACCGGCTGGCGGCCGCCAGGCGCCGACTGGCAAGGGCAGCCCGGAAATCCCCAAAGATCAGCCCTGCAAAGGGATCCTCGGCCCTTTTTGCCGGTCTGACCGGGCCTCCGAGGCCAGAATGACGGCTCAATGAATTCCGGGCGGGTCCTTGCACCGGCCCTTTTTGTTTGCCATCCATTCGTATACTTTACGCCGGCGCAGTAGGGAGGGTGCTCGAATGCGAATTCTGCTGATTTTGATTGTTATTGCTGCCGTTTTTGTCGTGGTTCAGGCTCAAAGGCACGGCTGCAAGTACGACGCGACTTTGATCAATTGCGTGCTCGGCAAATCAGGGGGTGAAATGCCGGCAGCCGAGACGCCGCCACCGCCGCCGCCACCGGCAGCTGAGACACCGGCGCCCGAGGCACCAGCGCCCGAGGCACCAGCGCCCGAGGCACCGGCACCGGCTCAGTAAGGCCTGTATCTCTTTGTCGCGAACGGCAAAGCCCGCACGCCTAGGGCGTGCGGGTTTTGGGCGATTGCGGCCTCAATAGAGGTTTTTTGGACACTGTCCGTCCTGCGGATCAGCTATGCACCGCAGGCAGCCGTTCCGGCCGCCTTTTCATTCCACACCACACGATCCCCTTAATGACCTCTTCCAGAAAATACGCCGAGATTGCTGCCGCCGCCCTTGGTAAAATGCTGCGAGACGGCACTGACTCCGGAAAAGTGGCCGAAATCGTCGAGAGTGTCTTGGCCGACGCAACGCGTGAGCGCGAAGACAAAGAGCGTCAGAATCCTGGCTGAGGTCGAAGCCACGGCAGCGACCCGGCTGGCCCGGCTGCTCGATGCCTCTCCGGCGGTGATCTACAGCTTCGAGGCCAGGGGCGATTTCTCGCCGACCTTCGTCAGCGACAACATCGCGCGGCTGTTCGGCTATGCCGCCAGCGAATATCTCGACGATCCGAATTTCTGGCGCGAGCGCGTGCATCCGGACGACCTTCCGCGTATCGAGGCCGAGATG
>DASWJG010000208.1:0-3775 GCA_036397315.1 Methyloceanibacter sp.
AGAAGGAGAAGGACGAGGAGCGCACAACCGGCGAGAAAATACGCCATGGGTTAGGCCGTCAGCCGAGTTGCTGGAGGAGGCGCATGGCGGCGCCGCTCTTCGTCTCGTCGCTGAAATCCTTGAGCGCCTTGCGGCCGCCCGAAGCGTAGACCGCGACGGCGGTCAGAAGCTCGCGGAGCTGCCGGCTGGAGCCCGCGTCGAATGGACAATAGGCCCCGCGCGAGAGCCGCGCGATCTCCTTGAAGGCGCGCTCGGCCTTAGGCTCGCGGCCTTCCTGGAACAGGAACACCGGTACGCCGATCATTCCGAGCTCCCCGGCGAGCTGGGCGAGCTGATCAACGTCCTCCTCCATGCAATCCCCGACATAGACCAGCGCATTGACCTTGCTCGTCTCGCTCTCGCGCCTTGCGTGGGTGAGCACCTTGCCGATCTGGGTGAGGCCGCCCGCGCAGGTGACTTGGCGCATGAGCCGCGCCAGCGCATCGGGGTCGCCCACCCATTTCGACGCCTGGCATTCGTTGAAGCCGCGGAAATAAACGAGCTGCACGTCGAGCCCGCCGACCGCCTTGACGGCCTTGAACATGTCGGCCTGGAGCTCGAGCGCAAGGTCCCAGGAGGGCTGCCGGCTCATGGTCGCATCCATGGCGAAGATGAGCCGCCCGTGGCCTGAGCCGACGGGTTTGAGTCCCCTCACCTCATGAAGGAAGGCGTCGACCTCGGCGCGCGTCGATCGCGCTTGGGCGACCTCGCCCTTTTCGGTCTTCGCCGGGGCTTTCGGCTGAACCATTCTCTTCAAACTCCGCGGCAAGAAGCCGCCGCATAATAGATGGACCCTTAAGAGCTTCCGGACAATGGCAGATCGGGCCCTTACGTCTCGTCGGTGGCGGCCGCAAGCAGGCTCGCATTGCCGCCCGAGGCGGTGAGATCAGTCGAGCGCACCCGCTCCAGCGCAAAGGCTTCTAGGTAGTTAGGGCCACCGGCCTTGGGCCCGGTCCCGGACAGGCCCTCGCCGCCGAACGGCTGCACGCCGACCACGGCGCCGATCTGGTTCCGGTTCACATAGAGATTGCCGACTTTGACGCGGGTGGCCACGAAGTCCGCCGTGGCTTTGATGCGGCTATGCAGGCCGAGCGTCAGCCCATAGCCGGTCGCATTGATCGCATCGCACACCTCGCCCAGGCGGTCACCGGAAAACCGCACCACATGGAGGATCGGCCCGAACACCTCGCGCTTCAGTACATTGATGGACGGGATCTCATAGATCGCTGGCGCGACATAGGTGCCCTGCGTCTGCTCTTCGCTCAAGGACAGGTCGAGCAGCTCGCGCGCCTCCTTGCGCATGCGAGCCTTGTGGGCTTCGAGCGTGGCACGCGCCTCTTCGTCGATCACCGGCCCCACATCGGTGGCATAGTCGAGGGGATCGCCGATCTTGAACTCCCGCGCCGCGCCGATCAGCATGCGAAGCGTCTCCTCGGCCACGTCCTCCTGTAGAAAGAGCACCCTGAGCGCCGAGCAGCGCTGCCCCGCGCTGTCGAAGGCGGAAGCGAGCGCGTCGTCGACCACCTGCTCAGGCAGCGCCGAGGAATCCACGATCATGGCGTTGAGTCCGCCGGTCTCGGCAATCAGCTTGGCGATCGGGCCCTCACGCGCGGCGAGCGCGCGGTTGATGGCAAGACCGGTCTCGGTGCCCCCGGTGAAGGCGACGCCGTCGACGCGGGGGTCTTTGACGAGCGCGACACCGACCGTCTCGCCCCGTCCGGACAGAAGATGCAGCACGTCAGGCGGAATTCCGGCCTGATGCATCAGCCTCACCGCGCGGGCCGCCACCAGCGGGGTCTGCTCGGCGGGCTTGGCCACCACCGCATTGCCTGAGGCGAGCGCGCCGGCGATCTGCCCGGTGAAAATGGCGAGCGGGAAGTTCCAGGGCGAGATGCAAGCGAACACGCCGCGCCCATGCAGGCTCAGTTCGTTATCCTCTCCGGTCGGGCCCTTCAGGATGCGCGGCGCGGCAAACTTGCGTCGCGCTTCGGTCGCCGCATAGCGCAAATGATCGACCGCCTCGCGGAGATCGCTTTGGGCATTGACGAGCGTCTTGCCGGCTTCCCGCACCATCAGCGCCATCAGCCCGGCGCGGTCGGCCTCGAACAAATCCGCGGCGCGTTCAAGCATCGCCGCGCGCGCCTCGCCTCCCAGGCAATCCCACTCGCCGCACGCGGCCTTCGCCGCATCAAGCGCTCTGTCGATGGCTTCGGGACCGGCACTCCGGCAGACTCCGGCGACGACCTGCCGGTCGTGCGGCGAGGTGATCCAGGTGACATCACCCCCCTCCTCGACCTCTTTGCCCACGACGATGGGATTGGCGACCGCCGGATTGGCAAGCGCGCGCTCCATGGAGCGGAGCAATTTCTCGCGCGCGGCGCTGTCGAAGAGCGGCAGCCCGAGGCTGTTCGCCCGCTCAGGCCGGAACAGATCAGGCGGAAGCGGGATCAGGGGGTTGGCCTTCTGAGACAGAGCCGCTGCCTTCTCGACCGGATCGGCGACGATGGCCGAGATCGGCGCCTCGTCGTCGGCCAACCGATTGACGAAGGAGGTGTTGGCGCCGTTCTCCAACAGCCTGCGCACGAGATAAGCGAGCAACTCGCGGTGGCCGCCGACCGGGGCATAGATACGGCAGGGTTTGCCGAGGCTCTCTGGCCGCACCACCTCCCGATGCAGCGCCTCGCCCATGCCGTAGAGGCGCTGGAACTCGTAAGGGCGTTCCCCGGCAACGGTGGCGATGGCCGCGATGGTGTGGGCGTTGTGGGTGGCGAATTGCGGATAGAAGCAGTCGGGGCGTGCAAGGAGCGCGCGCGCGGCGGCAAGATAGGCGACGTCGGTATTCACCTTGCGCGTGAACACGGGGTAGCCCGCGAGTCCCGCTTCTTGCGCCCATTTGATCTCGCTGTCCCAATAGGCGCCCTTGACGAGGCGCACCGGGATGCGCCGGCCCGTGGCTTCAGCCATCGCGGCAAGCCAATCGATCAGCTTCAGTGCGCGTTTGCTGTAGGCCTGCACGGCAACGCCAAGCCCGTTCCAGCCGGCGAGCTTGGGATCGGTGAAAAGCGGCTCCATTAGCGCCAGCGAAAGATCGAGCTTGTCGGCCTCCTCGGCGTCGATCGTGAGCGGCAGCCAGGCCTCGCGCATCGCGGCTGCAAGGCCGGAGAGCCGCGGGCCGAGCTCGGCCTTGAGGCTCGGTTCTTGCGAGGGCTGATAGCGGGGGTGAAGCGCCGAGAGCTTGACCGACAGCCCGGGACGATGATGCAGCTCTGCCTCGGTCCGCGCCTGAGGAGGACCGGCAAAGTCCGCGATCGCGCTCACGGCCCCGGCGTAACGATCCGCGTAGCGTGCCGCGTCGTCCTCGGTGCGCGCCGCCTCCCCTAGCATATCGAACGAGAAGCGATAGCCCAGTCGAGCTTCGGGCTCGGCGTTGGCAAGCGCCGCCTCGATGGTCTCGCCGAGCACGAACTGATTGCCCAAGATGCGCATCGCCTGACGCAGCGCCTGGCGGATCACCGGCTCGCCGCTTCTGGCGATCAGGCGCTGGACCATGCTCGCAAGATCGGCCCGTCTCTCGTCGCTCCAATCGAGGATGCGTCCCGTAAGCATCAGGCCCCAGGTCGAAGCGTTGACCAGAAGAGAGTCGGACTGGCCAAGATGGCGCGACCAGTCGCCTGAGCCGATGGTGCCAGCGATCAAGCGGTCGGCGGTGGCGGCATCGGGGATGCGCAGCAGCGCC
>DASWJG010000209.1:0-6431 GCA_036397315.1 Methyloceanibacter sp.
GGTACGGCGAAGTCGGGCGTGCCCATGAAAATGATGCGCAAGGTCATGCGCCCCTTATGTCACCGGCGCGGGTAAAGGGGCAATTACGCCTTGTCGCGATAAAGGCCCCAAACCGCGACCAGGGCGCTTGCGCTCGCCAGGAGGAAGAGCACGGAAAGGACGCCCTTCTCGACGTTCCAGCCGAGCAGGCGGCCTAGGTCATAGAGAACGTAGACGGCGAAGGTGAAGGCCAGACCGTAGAGATAAGGGCGCCCTTTGAAGGCGGCGAGCGCGGCGATGGCGGCGACTGCGACCTCAAGGGCAATGGAGGCGACGAGGAGCACCATGGCTAAAGCGCCTCGGCGCGTTTTTGCTTGGTGAACTTCCTCACCACCATGTCGCGCTTCAGCCGCGACAGATAGTCGATGAAGAGGACGCCGTTCAAATGGTCAATCTCATGCTGCACGAGCGTCGACCAGATGCCTTCGAGCTCCTTCTCCTGCTTCCGGCCTGCGCGGTCGAGGAAAGCCACGCGGGCCTTGGCCGGCCGCTCGATCTCGGCGGTGAAGTCGGGGATGGAGAGGCAGCCCTCCTCGTGGATCCGCATCTCCTCCGAGCGATCGACGATCTCAGGATTGACCATGATCAGCGGCGTCTTTGGCGCCTCCTCCTTGGCAGGGTCCATGACGATCAGGCGCCGCGAAATGCCGATCTGCGGCGCGGCGAGCCCGATGCCGGGTGCGTCATACATGGTGGCCAGCATGTCGTCCATGAGCCGGCGCAGCTCGTCGTCGACGCGCTCGACGGGTTTGGCCTTCTTGCGCAGCAGAGGATCGGGGATGGTGAGGATGGGACGGATGGCCATTTGAAGGGCTGAGATAGGGTTGCGGCGCGACCTGGTCAATATGTTCCTGTTTTGGTCTAAAAGAACGAATCGGGCTATAGGTTCTCCCCATGGCTCTCGACGCCATAAGAGTGGGGAGCGTCACGCTCGACCCCGTGCTCGTGTTGCTTGCGCTCGCAGGCCTCGCCGTCCTTGCGCTTATCGCTCTCGCCGTCACGCTTCTTGTGCATACGAGCCGGCGACGGCGCGACTCCCAAGCCCAGGCCACCGAGCTTGCCGAGCTTAAAGGGCGCTTGCAGACCTTCGCCGAAATCAGCGTGGCGCGCCAAGGCGACGTCGCCCGCGCCGTCAACGAGCGGCTCGACCGCATGACCCATCGCGTCGGCACGGACCTCAACGAGACGGCGCGCAAGACCAACGATTCCATCAGCAAGCTGCACGAGCGGCTCGCCGTCATCGACACCGCGCAAAAGAACCTGACCGAGCTCTCCACCAACATGGTCTCGCTTCAGGAGATCCTCGCCAACAAGCAAGCGCGCGGCGCCTTCGGCCAGATGCGCATGGAGGCCATCGTCCAGGACGGCTTGCCCAAGGGCGCCTACACCTTCCAGGCGACGCTCTCCAACGGCAAGCGGCCCGACTGCCTGTTGCATATGCCGAACACGACGGCCGGCGTGGTGATCGACGCCAAGTTCCCGCTGGAAGGCTTCGAGGCGTTCCGCATCGCGCGCCGCGACGAGGAGAAGAAGGAGGCGGCGCGGCGCGTGCGGGTCGATGTCGGCCGCCATGTGGACTCGATGGCCGAGCGCTATTTCATCGCCGGGGAGACGCAGGACACCGCCATCCTGTTCGTGCCGTCGGAGGCGATCTACGCCGACCTGGCCGAGCATTTCTCGGACCTGGTGCAGAAGGCGCATCGCGCCCGGATCGTGATCTGCGCGCCCAATATGCTGATGCTCGCGGTGCAGACCATGCAGGCGATCCTGAAAGACGTGCAGATGCGCGAGCAGGCCCATCTCATCCAGGGCGAGGTGGCGAAGCTGATGGATGACATGGGGCGCTTCCGCGAGCGGGTGCTCGACCTCCAGCGTCATTTCGGCCAGGCCAATCAGGACATCGAGAAGATCCTCACTTCGTCGGAGCGGATCGCGGCGCGCGGGAACAAGATCGAGAATTTGGACTTCGAGGACGACGCGCCGAAAGCGGTCGAGGGTGCCGCGGCCTCCCCTATCGCAGCCCCCTCACCCGACCCGGTCCGGCCTGAGCCGCGGCGCAACGGGGGCGCACGCATCGTCCGCCAGCCAGAGCTGCTCGCCAAAGAGTCATGACCTATCCACCGCTCGGCAGCGGCATTCTGCTCGATCAAGTGGTGGTCGGCGGAGGGGCGAGCCTGGTGAACCTCATCATCCACGCCATGCTCCTCGGGGCCGTGGTCTGGACGGTGCGCCGGCTGGAGGTGAAAGACAATTTCGTCCCGGCCTTCCTGCAATACAGCGTCGCCATCGTGGCCACCGGCACGCTGCTCGTGGCTGGACATTTCGCCGAGGTGCTGGTCTGGGCCATCACCTACGGGCTCGTTGGCGCGGCGCCGCCCGGCACCGACCTCGTCTATTTCGCCTTCGGCAACTACACGACGCTCGGCTACGGCGACATCATACCGGTGGACCAGTGGCGACTGCTCAGCCCCATTACGGCGCTAAACGGCATCATGCTGATCGGCTGGTCGACGGCGCTCATCATCGAGATCCTGCGGCGCTCCGGAACGCCGCCCGCCAAGAGCTGACCTACTTCTTCGCCTTGGCACGCTTGCGGGCGGCGCGTTTCTTCGCGGCTTGTTCATGGCGCTCGCCATATTTCATGCCTTCGAGCTTCATGCCGTCGGGATCGAGGAAGAAGGTGGCGTAGTAGTCGTCGTAATATTCGCCGGCGGGATCGACGATGCGCACGCCTTGGCTCTCGAGGAACGCCTGCAACGCGTCGACGTCCTTGCGGCTGCGCAAGCGGAAGGCATAGTGGTGAAAGCCGATATCGCCTTTGCGGTATTTGTGCTTCTTGCCTTCGGCGTCGGCGGCGGCAATCCAGAACAGGGTCTTGCCGTTGGCCCAGCCCATCATGCCCTCATATTCGGCCTCGACGCCAAAGCCGAGGAACGCCATGAGCGGGCCATAGAAGGCCTTCGACTTCTGGAAGTCGCCGACGCTGACGACTAAATGATCCACTCCCACCACGCGCACCATCCCCGCTCTCCTTAGCCGTCCGCCGGCCGAAGCATAACGCGTTCCGAGCGCGGCCGTTCAAGCCTGCGACAGCGGAGCATGACGCGGGCGCGGCGGCCTGCTATGTAGCCGGGCAATGACGGGGATCGAGGGAGCCACCCAAAGGGCTGAAGCGCAGCGCAGTTGGACGGAGATCCTGTTCACCCGGAAGATGCTGACCTGCATCTTCCTGGGCTTCAGCTCCGGAATGCCCCTCTATGTCCTGATTTCCCTGGTGCCGGCCTGGCTGCGCAGCAACCACGTGGACCTTGCCACCATCGGCCTGTTCGCCCTGGTCGGCCTGCCCTACACCTGGAAATTCCTGTGGTCGCCCCTGATGGACCGGTACAAGCTGCCGTTCCTCGGCCGCCGGCGGGGCTGGGCGGTCCTGGTGCAGCTGGGGCTGCTACTTTCGATCGGCGTGTTGGGCCAGTTCGATCCATCCATCTCTCTCCAAGCCATCGTCGCGATCGTGTTCATCGTCGCTCTGTTTAGCGCCAGCCAGGACATCGTCATCGATGCTTACCGGCGCGAACTGCTGGCCGATGATGAACTGGGAACCGGCACGTCCATCTTTGTTAATGCCTATCGTCTTTCGGGTCTGGTGCCGGGTTCTCTGGCATTGATCCTGGCCGACTACCAGCCCTGGACGGTGGTGTTCTGGGTCACCGGCCTGTTCATGCTGGTCGGCATCGTTACCACTTTGACGATCAGGGAAGTGAGTGATGACGCGTTGGCGCCGCACACCTTGCGTGACGCGGTCATCAATCCCTTCGTGGAGTTTTTCAGCCGCGACGGGGTGATGGCCGGGTTGGCCATCCTGGCCTTTTTGTTTCTCTACAAGTTGGGAGACAACATGGCCACGGCGCTGGCCACGCCCTTCTACATCGATATGGGTTACAGCCTGAGCGAGATCGGTTCCGTGGCCAAGGTGGCTGGCCTATGGGCCAGCATTGCCGGCGGCGTGCTTGGCGGCATCATCATGCTCAAGGTGAGCATCAACCGGGCCCTGTGGCTCTTTGGCTTCGTGCAGCTGTTCACCATCCTTCCGTTTGTATGGCTGAGCCAGGCGGGACATACGCTGGCGGGGCTGTTCGTCGTGGTCAGCGGGGAGTACCTGGGAGTGGGCCTCGGCGCGATCGCGCTGACGGCCTTCATGGCCAGGGAAACCAGCAAGGCCTTTACTGCCACCCAATTCGCCCTGTTCAGCAGTTTCATCGCGGTTCCGCGCACGGTGGCCAATGCATCGACCGGTTTCATCGTGGAAGCCGTGGGGTGGACACAGTTCTTTATCGTCTGCTTCATCGTCGCGATTCCCGGCATGCTGTTGCTGTTGAAAGTGGCGCCCTGGACGCAGAGGCGGCCTTGAATTCCTACCTCCCGAAGGGCTGCGCAGCCGCCATTCCGGGGCTTCTGATCCTATGGCTGTTGACGCAGCGTGGCGCCTTCACCGAGATCAAGAAAGAACACCTCAACGAGAATTCGTCATGATGTCGAAAACAACGCTCTTGTGGGCCGCAGCCGTGATCGTCGCTCTGACCGGCGGTTTCGTGTCGGGCGTGTGGGCCGGGGCAAAAACCGAGCAAGACGCGCTCGTCGATCTTCTGACCCGAGCCACTCTTACGACCGACTGCCAAAGTCAGATCGATCAGGCAGTAAGGGATACCATCAGCGATTGGGAAGGCGGCCCGCCCCCTTCGCCCTGAGCTAAGCCGCTACATCGGCTTGCGGGCTTTGACGGCGGCGGCGAGCGTGCCTTCGTCGAGATAGTCGAGCTCGCCGCCGATGGGAACGCCGTGCGCCAGCCGCGAGACGGTGACTTGAGCGCCGGCCAGCTGGTCCATCAGATAATGCGCGGTGGACTGGCCCTCGACCGTGGCGTTGAGCGCCAGAAGCACTTCTTTGACTTGCTGATCGCGCGCGCGCGCGATGAGCTTGGCGATCGACAGATCGTCGGGTCCCACGCCGTCGAGCGGCGACAGCGTGCCGCCGAGCACGTGATAGAGCCCGTTAAGCACACCGGCACGCTCGAGCGCCCAGAGGTCGCCCACCTCCTCGACCACGCAGATGAGCGAGCGGTCGCGGCCTTGATCGCGACACAGCGTGCACGGGCTCTGCGTGTCGATATTGCCGCAAGTCTCGCAGGTGAGGATGGTGTCGCGCGTCTCGGCCAGGGCCGCGGCCAACGGCTCGAGCAGCTGTTCCTTCTTCTTGACGAGATGGAGCGCCGCCCGCCTTGCCGAGCGGGGTCCGAGCCCCGGCAGGCGCGCCAGCAGCTGGATCAGCCGCTCGATCTCAGGCCCTGCCGCGACGCGCGCCATATTGCCTTAAAACAGCTTGAGGCCGGGAGGGAGCGGCAGGCCGCCGGTGAGACCCTTCATCTTCTCCTTCATCGCCTCCTCGACCTTGACCTTGGCGTCGTTATGGGCGGCGACGAGAAGGTCTTCCAGGATCTCCGCCTCCTCGGGCTTGAGCAAAGACGGGTCGATCTTGACGCCCGCCATGTCGCCCTTGCCGCTCAAAGTCACCACCACCATGCCGCCGCCCGAGCGGCCCTCGATCCTGGTGCGCTCCATCTCGGCCTGCATGTCGGCCATGCGGCCCTGAAGCTCCTGCGCCTGCTTCATCATCTGCGCGAAGTTCTTCATCTAGTTCGTCCCGTCCTCTTTGAACTCTTCCGCCTCGTCGGCCCCGTCAACGGGCGACGCGGGCTCTGCCACTGACCGCACCGCGGCGATGCGGGCGCCGGGAAAATGCTGCATCACCTCTTTCACCGCCGGATGCTCGCGGACTGCCTCGATGTCGCGCGCCTCCTTCTCGCGGCGCTGGACGCCGAGCGGGGGTGCCCCCTCCTCGTCGCTCACCGCCACGATCCACACGCGGCCGGTCCACGCTTTCAGCTTCCGCATCAACTCCTGGCCGAGCTCGCGCGGCGCTTGCGGCAGCGGATTGATCTCCAGCGTGCCCGGCTTGAACTGTACGAGCCGCACCTGCTCGGTAAGCGCATGCTTGAGCTTCAGGTCGCGTTTCGCCTCGGCCAGCGCAACGATGTCCTCGAAGCTTTTCAGCTCCGGCAAAGGAGCGGACGGAGGCTCTGGCGCTTCATGGTCCGCCGGCGCCGAGGGTTGGAGGCGAGGCGCTTCGGCACGAAGCGTCTCGACGCGAGGCGTCTCGGCGCGGGCGGGCTCCGGCTTGCGCTGTGGTTTGGGCGGAGGGGTGGCGCCCGCTTCCGCCGCTGTCGCCCCGGCACCGTCGTGCACACGGCGCGCAAGCTCTCCGGGCGGCGGCAGGTTGGCGGCATAGGCCAGCCTGACCAGAACCATGTCGGCAGCGGCGAGCGGACGCGGGCTCGC
>DASWJG010000210.1:0-2999 GCA_036397315.1 Methyloceanibacter sp.
TCGACGCGCTTATCGGAAACGGCCCGGTCGATATATTCGCCGATCGGCTTCACATATTCGGGCTGGAAGTTGGCGGCCTCGACCACTTCCGGGTCGGGCGTGAACCCGGCGAAGGCGCGATCGAACGTGGCGCGTGTCACGCCGGCGCTCTTGGCAGCAGGCCAGAGGCCTTCCACGCAGGCCTGGGCGTTGCCGGCAGCGGCCGTGGAGGGAAGCGCCAAGGCGAGCAAAAGCGCCGATCCTGCGCCTCGGATCAAGGACTTAGGATTTTTCATGATTCGCATGCGCGGAACCTAGCAAGCATGCCTGGCAAAACCTAGGCAATAGCCACTCTTAATCTGCGGGCTATTGGGCCGAAGCGGCGCTCGCTTGCTTGAGCACGGCATCGACCACCGCCTGGCTTGGGTAGCAGGTGAGCGGCAGGCCGAGCTTCTGCTCCTCAAGCCCAACGGTCCGCCTGGTCTTGAAGCCGGCAAGTCCATCGACCTTGCCCACATCATGCCCCTTCGCCACCAGCACCTCTTGGAAACGCTGGATGCGGTCGCGGGGCAAGCGCTCGACCGGCTGCCAGGCGCCGGCGAACGCGACCGGTGCATTGGCGCCGATCATGTCGGCCACATGACCCACGAAAATCGCGTAGACATCGGAGTTGTTGTAGAGCTTCAACACCGAGAAATTATTGGTGGCGAGGAAGGCGGGGCCTTTGAGGCCGGCGGGAAGCACGAGAAACGCGGGGTCTCCAAGCTTGTCCTCCGGGAAGGGACGACCCTTGACCCTCGCCACGCCGAGCTTCACCCATTCGGCGATCGGGCGTGCTTTATCGGGACCCTGCTCGGTGCAGTCGAAGCCCTTAGGCAGCGCGACCTCATAGGCCCAGGTCTGGCTGCCGTCCCAGCCTTGGCTGTGCAGCGAGTTGCCCGCCGAGGCGAGCGCGTCGGGTACAGAGTTCCAGATGTCGCGCCTGCCGTCGCCGTCGAAATCGATCGCGTATTTGTCGAAATCCGAAGGCAGGAACTGGGTGTAGCCCATGGCGCCGGCCCAGGAGCTCTTCATCTCGGCCCGCGTCGCGTGCCCTTCGTCGAGGATTTTCAGCGCCACGATGAGCTCCTGGCGGAACACTTCGGGCCGGCGTCCCATGAAGCCCTGCGTGGCGATGGCCGAGAGCGCGTCGTATGGCAAGTCGGCCTTGCCGAACCCGGTCTCCCGTCCCCAGATGGCGACGACGATGCTCGCCGGCACGCCGTATTGCTCTTGGATTGCCGCAAGCGTCGGACCCAGTTGCTTGAACTTGCCGCGTCCCGTGGCGGCGAGCGAACTGAGCGCGCCTTTGCTGAAATAGAGTTCCGGAATGTCGAATTCGGCCTGATGGCGCGGCTTAGGCTTCAAGGCGGCGGGAAGCGCGGGACCATCGGGATAAGCGGGATCAGGGGGCGCAATTTGCGGCAAGGACCAGTTGAGCTTCAGGCCCTTGAGATTGGCCTCGAAGGTCTTGCGCGACACGCCTAACGCTTCGACGTCAGGCCACAAGGCTTGCAGCCAGGCGGCGAAGCCTTTCTCCACCTCACGCTTATAGACGCTCACCTCGTCTTCCGCCGGCTGGGCCTCGAACGGCACCAGCGCGGCAAGCGCGAGCATGACGGCTAGACCGAGCTTCCCAAGCTTGCGTGTTGGCATTCCATCCGCCGTCCCGTGAGCGGCCCGAACGATTCGAGGCTCTCGACCCTGATTTTGGGGGAGGCTTAAGGCGACGCAAAGGCAAAATAGTCGGGAGTTTAGGAGGCGGCGCGGTATTCGATCAGCCGCTTTTCCCAGGCGAGAGCATGGCCGACGATGGTGTCGAGGTCGTTCAGCCCGGGTTTCCAGCCGAGAACCTCGCTGATGCGATCAGCCTTGGCGACGATCGCAGCAGGGTCGCCAGGCCTGCGCGGCCCCATGCGGACGGCGAAATCGCTGTGCGAGACCTGCTTGACCGAACCGATCACGTCGAGCACGGAGAACCCGCTGCCATAGCCGCAATTCAGCACTTCGCTCTTGCCGCCGGCGCGAAGGTAACGGAGCGCATCGAGATGGGCGCGGACGAGATCACTGACGTGGATATAGTCGCGGATGCAGGTGCCGTCCGGCGTGGGATAGTCCGTGCCGAACACTTCGAGATAGGGCCGCTCCCCCAGCGCAGTTTCACAGGCCACCTTGACGAGATGGGTGGCGCGCGCCGTGGATTGCCCGCTGCGGCCACGCGGATCGGCGCCGGCGACGTTGAAATAGCGCAAGGCCACATAGCGCAGATCGTGCGCCCCTGCCGTGTCGCGCAGCATAAGCTCGGTCATGAGCTTCGAGGTGCCGTAAGGCGAGATCGGCTCGAGCACCGCACCCTCGGCCACGGGATTCTCCTTCGGCATGCCGTACACCGCCGCCGTCGATGAGAAGATGAAATGCGGCACCTTGATCTCGACCGCCGAGGCAATCAGCGAGCGCGACTTGCAGGTGTTGTTAAGGTAGTAGCCGAGCGGATTGGCGACCGATTCCGGCACCACGACCGATCCGGCGAAATGAATGATGGCGTCGATGGAATTGCTCAAGAACAGCCGGCTCACGAGGTCATGGTCGCCGATATCGCCCTCGACGAACTTCGCCCCGCCCGGCACCGCCCAGCGGAACCCGGTCGACAGATTGTCGAGAACGACAACGTCCTCGCCGGCGTCAAGCAGCTCGAGCACCATATGGCTGCCGATGAAGCCAGCTCCACCCGTGACCAGAACGCCCATTGAACAACCTTACCATGCGCCGTTTGCAATTCCCCGCGTGTTATCGGATAGAGATTGAGGGACTTCTAATCTTGGGGGTCTGGCCCGCCCGCGCCTGGCTGAGCTTAACCTTAAAGAGGACCTGAATGGCTGCTCGCGTCCGCAAGGCCGTGTTCCCCGTGGCCGGGCTTGGCACCCGCTTCCTGCCGGCGACCAAGGCCATGCCGAAGGAGATGCTGACGGTGGTCGACCGGC
>DASWJG010000211.1:0-3259 GCA_036397315.1 Methyloceanibacter sp.
GCCACCCTGCTCGAGCACCATGCGCAGCACGCTCGGCCAGAAGGCAGAGGCAAGTGTCAGATTGATGAAGCCGGGGCCTGCGATCTCGACCTTGTCGATGTGAGGGTCGGAGGCGATGAGCGGCACGATGCGTTCGGCCAGCGCGCGCGGGGAAGCACCGGCTGCCTTGGCCAGCACCATGGCGGCATTGGTGGCGAGATCGCCGTGAGAGGGATCCTTCGGCGGCTCGAGCGTGATGCCTTCGACGCTCGCGTCGAGCGGCACCACGCCGTCATGTTTGAGCTGCTGGACCGCGCCGAGGACCCGCCCGTGGAACCCTGCAAAAACGTCCATGGAAGCTCCGGGAAAAGACTTGGCTGGGCATGATCTTATCGGAAAACCGGTTCCCACTTTTCCGGATCATGCTCCGGCGGGCGACTAGCGCAAATCAGGGGTGGCGTCAAACAGGCGGCGATGCTCGGCCAGCGCAAAGCGGTCGGTCATGCCGGCAATGAAGTCGGCGATGTGGCGGGCATAGGCACGATTCCCACGCGGGGGCGCGTGCTCGCGCCAGTCGGGAGGCAGCGCCTCGGGCGCCGCGCTGTAGCGTTGGAAGAGATCCTGTACCACTCCTTCGGCCTCGCCCATGATGCGCGCGATGCGTTCGTGCCGATAGACTTTGGCCGAGAGAAAGGCGCGCAAGCAATCGAGATCGCGTTGCATCTCGGCAGAGAAGGCGACCATGGCGCGCGGCGCCTGGCGCACGTCGGCGGCCGATCGCGGCCGAAGCTTGGCCAATCGCCGCCCGGTCTCGGCGACGGCATCTTCGATCATCGCGCTGATGAGGCGGCGGATCGCTTCGTAGAGGAGGCGCGCGCCGTCGACGCCGGGATAGGCCTTTCGCACCTCGGCGAGCGTGCTGCCGGCGATCGGCACCTCGGCGAGTTCGGCAAAGGTGAAGAGCCCCGCGCGGTAGCCGTCATCGATATCGTGATTGTTATAGGCGATGTCGTCGGCGAGAGAGGCGGCTTGGGCCTCGACCGAAGCAAACGTGGCGAGCTCGAGGTCTTGCTTGGCGCAATAGGTGAGGATCAACTCCGGCACGGGCTTGGCAACCTCGCCCGCCTCCGCGGCCTTAGGCCCGGTGAGCGGCCCGTTATGCTTGACCAGGCCTTCGAGCGTCTCCCAGGTGAGGTTGAGGCCGTCGAAGCGCGCATATTTCTTTTCAAGTTCAGTGACCACGCGGAGCGACTGGGCATTGTGGTCGAAGCCACCGGCTTGCCTCATGGCGGCGTCCAACGCGCGCTCGCCGGCATGGCCGAACGGGGGATGGCCGAGATCGTGGGCGAGCGCCAAGGCCTCGGTCAGATCCTCGTCGACTGCGAGGGTGCGCGCCAGCGCGCGAGCGATCTGGGCGACTTCCAGGCTGTGCGTGAGACGGGAGCGATAATGATCCCCCTCGTGGTAGATGAAGACCTGGGTCTTGTAGTTGAGCCGCCTGAAGGCGGTGGCATGCAGGATGCGGTCGCGGTCGCGGGCGAAGGGGGAGCGCGTGTCGCTCGGCTGCTCGGACACAAGGCGCCCGCGGCTCGTCCGGGGATCGACGGCATAAGGGGCAAGCGCGCGGTTCCCGGGCTCGGGTACCCCGATCCCTGGTTTTGCGGGCTCCTCACTCTTGCGTCTCTGGTCGATTGACAAGTGCCTCTGCCATCCTATGTTTCAAGCAGAGATTGGCTATACCCAAGATGACCCAACCGTCCATCACCATAAGCCCGCGCGCCGTCCGCCGCATCGCCGAGCTTCTCCGCAGCGAAGCGGCGCCGGCGCTGTTTCGCGTGAGCGTCGAGGGCGGCGGCTGCTCGGGCTTCCAGTACCGCTTCGACCTGGTGACGGAGACGGCGCCCGACGACGTCCTCGTCGAGTGTGACGGCGCGCGCGTGGTGGTCGATCCCGTCTCGCTCGGCTTCGTGCAAGGGGCCGAGCTCGATTTCGTGGACGATCTGATCGGCGCCCAGTTCAAGCTCAACAACCCCAACGTCACCGCATCGTGCGGCTGCGGCACCAGCTTCTCGGTCTGACCCCTCCTTTAACCCATGCGTCGTCATTGCCGGCGCTTGACCCGGCAATCCATTCCACTGGCGCTTCGGCTGGTTGCGGGGTAACGGCATGGATGCCCGGATCAAGTCCGGGCATGACGCACGGTGTGAAACGCATCCCATGAAGATCGCCACCTGGAACATCAACGGCATCAAGGCGCGCATCGACGCGGCGCAGACCTGGCTCAAGGCTGCTTCGCCGGACATCGCCTGCTTGCAAGAGATCAAATGCGCCGACGAGGCCTTCCCCAGTTTCGAATTCGAGAGCATGGGCTATAACGTCGCGGTGCACGGGCAGAAGGGCTTCAACGGCGTGGCGCTGTTGTCGAAGCTCCCGTTCGAGGACATCACCCCGCGACTCGCGGGCGATCCGGACGACGTTCAGGCGCGCTATTTGGAGGCATGCGTGTCGGTGCCGTCAGGCGTGCTTCGCCTGATCAATATCTATCTGCCGAACGGCAACGGCAGTCCCGAAAAATTCGTCTACAAGCTGGCGTGGATGACACGGCTCAAGGAGCGCATCAGGACCTTGCTCCTGAACGAGGAGCCGATGGTCATCGCCGGCGACTTCAACGTGATCCCGGCGCCCGAGGACGTGTACAACCCCAGCACCTGGATGGACGACGCCCTGTTCCGGCCCGAGACGCGCGCCCATTTCCAGGCGCTCCTCAATCTCGGGCTGACCTGCGCCTTCCGCGCCTGCCATGACGAGCCGCACCGCTACACCTTCTGGGACTATCAGGCCGGCGCCTTCCAGAAGAACCAGGGCCTGCGCATCGACCATCTGCTGCTCTCGCCGCAGGCGGCAGACCGGCTGCAAGCCTGCGAAATCGATCCCGCCCCGAGGAGCTGGGAGAAGCCCTCGGATCACGTACCGATCTATATCGAGCTTGCTGTTTAAGGTTTGAGCCCGGGCTCGGTCGAGGTCGCGCCGAAGCCGACCGACAGTCCGATCGAAGCCGGCGGCGGCGCTCCCTTCTGGCTCAAGGGGGCCGCATCGGACGCCGCAGAGGCGGTCGGCGCGACCGGCTCCTGCGCTCCGTCCGAGGCCGGCATCACCATGATCTCGGCCGGCTTCGCTTTGGCGGAAGGAGCGACGGCGGCAGCCTTGACACCGCCCAATTCCGGCAGCAGAGCCTGGGCGTCTTTGCGGGTCGCCTTATCCGATTTGCCGAGCGCTTCTC
>DASWJG010000212.1:0-4099 GCA_036397315.1 Methyloceanibacter sp.
GTCGTCCTGATGGTGGGACACAAGACTGAACGCGTGGTCGCCTCTGCCGAGAAAGTCGGCGTAACCAGTGTGGTCGAAAAGCCGCTCCTCGGAGGGGTGCTGTTCGACGCGATCAGGACGGCCTTAACAAAAATGCCATCGGGTGGTCCTGCGCATCTTCCCTCTTGAGGGAATCGTCAGCCTTTCCCCGGCTCTTGCCGGCGCAACTCCGTATTTTCCCTTAGGGAGCCGACACGAATATCCGCGTTGCGGAGCGCGGCGTACTGATTTGCGTCAGACAAGCCCACTCACCGGGAGGATCCCCTGATGCTGACGCAGAGCGCAATTACCTCAACGCCTCATCTTCAATCCCCCTTCGTGTTCCCTGCGAGCCGCAAGCCTGGGCCGTCAGATGCCCCGACTCCTGCCGGCGTCCCCATGAGCTTCGGGCGGAACGCCGAGATTTATGCCGAGGGCGAGACCTCGGGCTATGTCTACAAGGTGGTCTCGGGCGTCGTCCGCGTCTCCAAGCTCCTGCCCGACGGGCGCCGCCAGATCAGCGCCTTCCATCTGCCGGGCGAGATGTTCGGCTTCGAGGCAGAGGACGTCCATCACGCATCGGCCGAAGCCGTCGTGCCGACCAAGGTCATCGCCTTCAGATGGGATGGCGTGCTGAGCGCGGGCAAGCAGTCGGCGAGTTTCGTGCGCGAACTTCTGAACCTGACCGTGCTTGGGCTTAGGCATACCCAGGATCTCCTCCTCCTGCTCGGCCGCAAGAGTGCGCTCGAGCGCTTGACCGCATTTCTCTTGGAGATGGATGCCCGCACGGGCTCGAAAGGCGTGCTCGACCTTGCCATGCCGCGCCACGACATCGCCGACTATCTCGGGCTCACGCTTGAGACCGTGTCCCGCATGTTCGCCGAGCTCAAGGAAATGGGCATGGTCAGGCTCGAATCGGCTAGGCGCGTGCACCTGCTCGACGCGGCCGCGCTCAAGGCTATGGGCGCCTGACTTTCCTTCCTCTGTCCGATGCGACCCAAGCGTCTCGACGCATTTAACAAGCCTCTCGACACAATATAATATGAGAGCGGCTATAAAGGCGCCCATATATCCCGCGAGAAACGAGGGTTCCCCATGGATTTGCGCATCACTCTCACGCTTGGCGTGGCTTTGCTTCTCGGGGGAGGGTTGGCGTTTGCCGGACCTGTGACGAACCAACCGGATCCCTTCCACGGTAAGGTGCTGGCGCAGCAGCTCTGCTCGAACTGTCATTTGGTCGACAATCAGCAGCAACAAGCCAATGTTGACGTTCCGAGCTTCAATGAGATCGCCAACAAAGAGGGACAGACCGCGGGTGCGATCATGGCGCATATCATGCTGCCCAAACACCCGATGCCGACCATTCCGCTTACCCAGAGCGAGCTTGCCGATCTTGCCGTCTACATTATGAGTATGCGTAAGTCGGGATAGTTTGCGGAGGCCAGGAAGCTAATCTCATGAAGCACGCACGGATTTGGTACGTCATCGCCGACGGCGGCAGGGCGCGTTTCGTCACGCGCGACGAAGCGGGCGCCTATAGGGCGGTGTTGAGCTTCGTCGCGGCGGAGATGCATAAGCGCTCCCGCGACCTCGGGCTGGATCGCCCGGCGCGGGTGAAGGAGAGCGCCAACTCGGCGCGTCACGCCATCGAGCCGCGTCGCGATCTGCATGAAGCCGCCAAGGAGGATTTCATCGCGCTCGTGGCCGAGGCGATCGAGGCCGAGCATGGCCGCGATCAATTCGACAGTCTGGTGCTGGTTGCCCCGCCTGGGGTGCTGACCGAGCTGAAGAAGAAGCTCTCGAAGCCGATTGCCGAGTTGGTGGTCAGCGAACTGCAAAAGGACCTGACCAAGGTGCCCGACCACGATCTGACCGAGCACCTCGCGCCTCGACGCTAGCGCGGATTCTCATCATGGCCTGGCTTCCCTGCCTTCGGTGAAACGTCAAGAGTCGGTGCCCGTAGGGCGCCTCCTTGCGGCGTCGCCATTAATCCTTAAGCCATCACGGCTAAGTCACTTGACCGGGAGGGAGGACGGCAGATAATCCTGACCGAGCCATGAGTATCGTTCGAGCCATTGTGGTGGCCTTAATGGCCCTTTCCCTGGCCATGCTGCCGGTTGCCGGAGCCATGGCTCGCGCCGTGCCGCCCGGAACGACGCTTGTTGCCTCGCAGTCAGATTGCTGCCCCCAGGGTAGGCTATGCGAAAAGCAAATGTCCCACGATTGCGGGGCAATGGCCGGATGCATGCTCAAATGCTCTAGCTTCTCCGCTTCTACCGTGGCGCCATCAGGCCTGACGCTCGTGGCATCGCCCTTGCCGCAGTCGATCCTTGTGGCCGAGATCGTTAGGTCTCCGTCAGTTAATCCGCCTCTACCTCCTCCACGCGTCTGAACCCTCAGTGAAGTCGTGCCGCCTGGCGTGAGCGCTTGCTCGCGCCGTCGCGGCACGCGCCGATCCTTTGCCGGCTCACGGCAGAGGCCCGTCAACGAGGATTCGGAGACGCGCCATGAAGCGTCTGAACACTCTGATGATCTTGGCTATCGGCGTCGCCGCTGGCGCCGCCGGGAGCTATTGGTACGCGCATCGTCCTGAGCCGGTCGCCACGCCGGCTGCCGCCGAGCAATCTCAGCCTGCCAAGGGCGAGCGGACGATTCTTTATTACCGCAACCCCATGGGGCATCCCGACACCTCGCCGGTGCCGAAGAAGGACTCCATGGGTATGGACTATATCCCGGTCTACGAGGACGAGCAGGATGACGGCACGACCGTCAAGGTGAGCCTAGACAAGATCCAGCGCACTGGGGTGCGGATCGAGAAGGTCGAAGCCCGAACCATCGCTCGCACCGTTCGCGGAGTAGGCACCATCCAGCACGACGAGTCGCTGCTGTGGATCGTGACCGTTCGCTCAGACGGCTACATCGAGGATCTGTTCGTCAACCGGACCGGCCAGCATGTCGAGAAGGGCGAACCTCTGTTCCGCTTCTACAGTCCGCAAATTCAATTGGCTCAGGTCGACCTTCTGGTGGCCATGCGTGCGGACGGCACGTCGTCGAAGTCTGAGGCAAGCAGGAATCTCGCCGGCGCCATGCAGAAATTGCGCAATCTCGACGTTCCCGACAGCCGCATCGAGGAGGTCCGCAAAACATTGACCAACCCCAGGACCATCGACTGGGCGGCGCCCGCGACCGGCGACATTGTCGAGAAGAAGGTCATCGAGGGCCAGCGCGTCATGGCCGGGGATGAGCTCTTCCGCATATCCGACCACTCTAGCGTTTGGGTCGTCGCCGAGGTTGCCGAGGCGGATGTTGCGGCGATCAAGCTCGGCATGCGCGCAACGGTTACGCTGAGAGCCTTTTCCACGACGCCGCATGAAGGCGTGGTGACCTTCATCTATCCGGAGATGCTAAAGCCGGAAACGCGGACGGTGTCGGTTCGCATCGAGCTGCCAAACCCTGACGGGCTGATGAAGCCTGGAATGTATGCCGATGTGGTGTTTCAACCCGACGGTGGTGAGGCGCCGGTCACGGCAGTCCCGGTAAGTGCCGTGATTGACAGCGGCATGCGGCAGGTCGTGCTCGTTGCCAAAGGGGAGGGCCGCTTCGAGCCCCGTGAGGTCAAGCTCGGCCGTCGCGGCGACGGCTTTACCGAGGTGACCGAGGGCTTGCAGCCTGGCGAGGAAGTCGTCGTTTCGGCGAACTTCCTCATCGACGCCGAGAGCAATCTGAAGGCCGCACTGCAAAGCTTCAGCCAGCAGGAGATGCCCCAATGATCGCCGGCATCATTCGCTGGTCGGCCCGCAACGTCTTCCTGGTGGGGCTGGCGACGATCTTCGTGACGCTCACCGGCCTCTACGCCGTGTCCCGCGTACCGCTCGACGCCATCCCCGACCTTTCCGATGTGCAGGTGATCGTCTTCACGGAGTACCCGGGCCAAGCCCCTCAGGTGGTCGAGGATCAAGTCACCTATCCACTGACCACGAGAATGCTGACTGTGCCGAAGTCGCGCGTGGTGCGCGGCTTCTCATTCTTCGGCGTCTCCTTCGTCTACGTCATCTTCGAGGATGGCACCGATCTCTATTGG
>DASWJG010000213.1:0-33654 GCA_036397315.1 Methyloceanibacter sp.
TGCTCTCGGGGTCACGCGGAACCCGCTTTTTGCCACGGCTTGGCGCATTTGCTGGCAATTGTTCCTGTCAGAATTTCTTAATCTGGCATTCAGGGCCTGTTCATGGGCACGTCATGCAGCGCTCATGCCCATACCCCATTATCCTACTCATTAGTTCACCGAAGGAGACGACCATGAAAGAGTGGCTGAAACCCGAGATCACCGAGTCCGAGGCTGGCATGGAAGTTACGAGCTATCTCCCTGCCGAACTCGACCGCGCTTAATCAGCGCATCGATCTAGCAAGTTTTCGCTAAAGATGGCGGTCCCCACGAAAGTGGGGATCGCCATTTTCGCATGCGGCGGAGGCGACCCAGCCGCTCCGCGCCCCGACCCCTCCCCAGCCTAGCTTTCCCTCAAGCCTCCCCTCAGGCTAGATAAGCCTCCCGCTTGGGTCGAGGCGTATCGGGCGATGGGGCTTTTCCGAAGCAAGAACGAGACTTACGCGGAAGCCACGATCGTCGCCGACGTCGAGCGGGGGCTCGTCGCCCGCTATCTCGCCCGCATTCTCGAACGCGGCGATCTTCCTCTGCGCGGTCTTCTCGGCGTCCTCTATTGGATGAACGAGCGCCGCGAGCTCATGAGCTTTACCGTCTCGGACGAGCTCTCCGAACTGCTCAGGCTCTTCTATTCCAGCGGCCTCCCTTATGCCGAGCTCGACCGCCTATACCGGCGCGACCGTGAGGGGCTCATCGGTAGCTTGCGTCGCGCCGCCGAGGCCACGCCGAGGCCCGAGCCCCTGGCCGGCAACATTGAGCTTCTCACCAGGGAGCTCGGTGTCCCTGCGGTGGCGCTCAAGATCGTCGGCCTTATCGCCTGCTACACCCGCTACGACCAGGTCAGATATCTCTGCGACGCTCTCGCCAACCACGCGGGCCCACTCGGCCGGCCCATCGCCATGCTGGTCGGCGAACCCGCGCGTACGGTCGAAGGGCTCATCTCTCCGTCGGGCGAGCTTGCCGCTTGCGGCCTCCTGCAAATAAGGGAGGACAGCGATCAGATCGCAGGCGGAGGCGGTCGCTTCAACATCCCCTGGCGGGTCGATGCCTGCCTCGACCAGTCCTTCCCCGATTTTCCGTCCCTTCGCGCGGCGCTTTTGGGCAACGCACTCGAGCCCTCCCTCAATCTGTCGGACTACGAGCATGTCGCCGAGGACTGCGATCTGATCACCCGGGTGATCGAGGGGGCGAGCCTTGAAGGCGCGCGCGGCATCAACATCCTCCTGTTCGGACCACCCGGCTCCGGCAAGACCGAGCTTGCCAAGCTCGCCGCCGCCGCCGCGGGCGTGAGCCTCTATGCCGCCGGCGAGGAGCAGTTCGCCGGGCGCGAGGTCAGCCGCACGGAGCGCCTGAGCGATCTTTCCTTCTTCCAGCGCCTGCTCGCCGGCAGCCCCGGCACCGCCATCCTGTTCGACGAGTTCGAGGACGTGGCCTGGCAGCTCATCAATCGCGGCGGGTCCAAGCTCTATCTCAACCGTCTGCTCGAGACGAACCCCGTGCCGGTGGTGTGGACCTCCAACAACATCTTCGAGATCGACGCCGCGGTGCTGCGCCGCATGTCGCTGATCGTCGAGCTGAAGGCGCCACCGGTCAGGCAGCGCGAGCGCATCTTGCGGCGTCTCGCCAATCGCTACGAGGTCGAGCTCGCAGACCACGAGGTGCTCGATCTCGCCCGCCGCCTGCCGGCGACCCCTGCCGTGCTCGAGAACGCGCTCCGTGCGGCCAGGCTTTCCGGCGGCGGCAAGGACGCGCTCGAGCGCGCGGCCTCCGGCATCATGCGCGCGCTGTCCGGCGGCGGCGCGCGCCCCGCCGTCTCCGTCACCGACTTCGATCCGGCGCTCACTTGCGCCAACATGGATCTCACCCTACTCGCCAAGCACATCGCGTCGAGCTCGAACCTTGCCTTCTCGCTGTGCCTGTCCGGCCCTCCCGGCACCGGCAAATCGGCCTTCGCCCGCTATCTGGCGCGGCGCCTCGGGCTCGAGATCCTCCAGAAGCGCGCCTCCGATCTGCTTGCGCCCTATATCGGCCAGTCGGAGAAGAATATCGCCGAGGCCTTCGAGGCGGCGCGCGAGGCGCAAGCCATGTTGATCTTCGACGAGGCGGATAGCTTGCTGTTCGATCGGCGCGAGGCGGTGCGCTCTTGGGAGGTGAGCCAGGTCAACGAGATGCTGACCTGGATGGAGCAGCACCCGCTCCCCTTCTGCTGCACCACCAACATGATGGAGCGCTTCGACAGCGCCTCGCTCAGGCGTTTCACCTTCCACATTCTGTTCCACTATCTCGACGCCAAGGGGCTCGCCCGCGCCTACGCCATCTTCTTCCAGATGGCCGACGTGCCGGCGCACGGGCTCGGCTTCGCCAACCTGACCCCCGGCGATTTCGCCCAAGCGCGCCGCCAAGCCGACATGCTCGGCATTGCCGAGGACCTCGACCGCGTCGTCGCGCTCATCGCCGATATCAGCCGCATGAAGCCCGGCAATCCCCGCTCTTCCATCGGCTTCGTCCGCCAGCCAAACTGATGGACATGTTCGGCACGCTCATCGCTCTTGTTCTCGCCATACCGGTGCTCGCCGTAGTCAGCATCGTCATGACGATGAACACGCGGCAGCGCCTCAACAGGCTCGAAGGGCGGCTTGCCCGGCTCGAAGGGTGGCTTGCCGAACGTGCCAGCGAGGCTCTCGCACCCGAGCCCGGCCCCGGCACCGTGCCTGAAGCACTGCCCGCGGCGGCAAAGGAGCCGGAACAAGTGCCGCCCGAGGAGGCGCTGCCTCCGCCGGAGTCTGAGGCGGCGGCGTCGTCTGTCGCGCCCCCGGCCCCTGCCGCGCCCGCTAAGCCCACGATCAGCCTGGAGGAGCGCTTCGGCACCCAATGGGTGGTCTGGGCCGGCGGCATTGCGCTGGCGCTCGGCGGCTTCTTCCTCGTGCGCCAAGCGATCGAGCAGGGCTGGTTTGGCGAACTCCAAAGAGTCCTGCTCGGAGCCGCCGTGGCGCTCGCTTTGATCGCCGCCGGTGAATGGACCCGGCGCCACGAGATCCTGACCGGCGTGACCGGCCTCCCCAAGGCGCACATCCCGAGCGTGCTGACCGCCGCCGGCACCGCCATCGCCTATGCCGATGTCTATGCCGCTTACGCGCTTTACGGCTTCATCGGCCCGGCTGTCGCCTTTGTTCTCTTGGGCGTCGTCGCTCTTGGCACGCTCGCCGCGGCGCTTCTGCATGGCCCGGCGCTCGCCGGCCTTGGCCTGATCGGCGCCTTCCTGACGCCGTTGATCGTCTCCACCGAGCAGCCGAGCTATTGGGCGCTCTATCTCTATCTCGCAATGGTCACCGCCGCGTCATTCGGCTTGGCCCGGGCACGGCTCTGGCGCTGGCTCGCCGTCACCGCCGTCGCCGCGAGCGTGCTCTGGGCGCTGCCGGGGATCGGCGATCTTCAGGCGCTCGCGCCACACGCCTTCCACATCGCCGCCGGCTTCACCCTCGCTGCGCTGCTGATCGTCTCGGGCCTCTTGTTCGGGCCTGACGCTGTGCCAGGTGACGTCGACGCCGTGTCGTCCGGCGCGCTTGCGGCCTATCTCCTCGCCTCGATGCTGCTCGTGCTGGCCACCGGCCACGACACACTCGCCCTCACTCTGTTCGTGGTCCTGGTCGCCGCGACCATCGCGATTGCCTGGCGCAGCGACGCCGCTTCCGCCGCCGTGCCCGCCGCTGCGCTGCTCGTCACCCTCATCTTTCTGCAATGGTCCTTCAACTTCAATGTCGCCGAACTCGCCATTGTGTCAGGCGCCGTGCCCGACTCTGCCTGGCTGCCGGACCGCTTCCTGTTTGGCGCGCCGCTGACGCTTGGCGGCGCTTTCGCTCTTCTGTTCGGCGTCTCCGGATTTCTCGCGCAAAACCGCGAGGCGAGGCCGCTCGTGTCGACGCTATGGGGTGCGTGCGCCGTCTTCGCGCCCATCGCCATTCTTATCGCCCTCTATTACCGCATCGCCGGCTTCGAGCAGTCGATCCCCTTCGCCGGCGCGGCAGTCGTTCTTGCCGGCGCCTTCGCCCTTGCCACCGAAGCCTTGAGCAAGCGGAGCGAGCCACCCGCAAGTGAGGCAGCTTGCGCCATCTTCGCCACCGGCGCGATCGCCTCGCTGGCGCTCGCTCTGAGCCTCGCCCTGGAGAAGGGTTGGCTCACCATCGCGCTCGCGCTGATGGTGCCCGGCATTGCCTGGGTCGCCGAGAAGCGGCCATGGCCCGTGCTCCGCTGGCTCGCTGCCGCCGTCACCGTGGCGCTGTTCGGCCGCATCGCCTGGGACCCGCGCATTGTCGGCGACGGGATCGGTACGCGGCCTATCTTCAACTGGCTGCTCTACGGCTATGGCGTGCCTGCGGCATCGTTCTGGCTCGCCGGGCACATGATGCGCCGGCGCGCGGACGACGTGCCGGCGCGGATCGTCGATGCCGCGGCCATCCTCTTCACCGTGCTCCTCATCGTGCTCGAGGTCCGGCACTACCTAACGGGCGACCCGTATGGGACCGGCAGCGCGCTCGCCGAGACAGCCCTCGATGTCTCGCTCCTGCTCGCCGTGGTGATCGGGCTTGAGCGCATACGCCTGAAGAGCGGCAGCATCGTCCACGATCTCGGCGCCCGGCTGCTTGCCGCCATGGTCTTCGTCATGATCGTGTTCAACCTAGGCGTCAGCGAAAATCCTCTGTTCACCGGTGAGCCCGTAGGCCCGCCGTTCATCAATTTGATCCTGCTCGGCTATGGGCTGCCCGCCGTGCTGGCAGGGGTGCTCGCCTACGTCACCTATGGTACGCGGCCACTTTGGTATAGCTCGACCGCCGCAGCTACCGCGCTCGCGCTTGCGCTCGCCTATCTCTCGCTCGAGATCAGGACCCTCTATCACGGGCCTGTGCTGATCGAAGGGGCGACCTCGGACGCCGAGCAATACACTTATTCCGCCGTCTGGCTCTTATTCGGCGTCGTGCTGCTTGCCGCCGGCATCTTCCTCCGCTCGCTGACCTTGCGCATCGCCTCGGCCGCCGTGGTGGTGCTCACCGTGCTGAAGGTCTTCCTCATCGACATGTCAGATCTGACCGGTATCTACCGTGCCCTGTCATTCCTCGGGCTTGGCGTCGTCCTGATCGGCATCGGCTGGTTCTATCAGCGGCTCCTGTTCCCCAAGGCCCCGGCCGCGAGTTCTGCCGCCGATTGACGCTTCCCGCGGGCGCTTGTCTCTAGCGGGGGCGCCAACTATGGTCGGCCCGCTCGAACCAATGAAACCCACATGAACCGCACGCAAAGCCCAGAGCCCGACAAGACCGTTACCGGCAACTATTTCGAGGACTTCAAGCTCGGCCAGGAGATCGTGCACGCCACGCCGCGCACCGTGACGGTGGGCGATGTGAGCCTGTTCACCGCGCTCTACGGCCCGCGCTTCGCCGTGCAGTCCTCCGACGCCTTCGCGCAGAAGATCGGCTATGCGCGCTCGCCCATCGACGATCTCCTGACCTTCCACGTCGTCATCGGCAAGACCGTTCCGGACATCTCGCGCAACGCCATCGCCAATCTCGGCTATGCCGAGTTCCGCTTTCTCGCGCCCGTCTATCCCGGCGACACCCTGGCCTCCGTCTCCGAAGTCATCGGGGTCAAGGAAAACTCAAACAAAAAGAGTGGCACGGTTTATGTGCGTTCCACGGGGCGGAACCAGCGGGGACACCCCGTGCTCTCTTACGCGCGCTGGGTCATGGTCAACAAGCGCGACGTCGACGCGCCGGCGCCGAAGTCTGTGGTGCCTGAGCTTGCCACAAGCGTCGATCCCGCGACGCTCGGCGCGGCACTCCCCGCCCTCGACACGAGCGGCTACGACTATGCGTTGGCCGGCTCGCCCAAACGCTGGGGCGATTACGCCGTCGGCGACAAGATCGACCATGTCGACGGGCAAACCATCGAGGAGGCCGAGCACCAGCTCGCCACCCGCCTGTTCCAGAACACAGCGAGGGTGCATTTCAATCAGCATGTGGAAGGCAAGGGAAGGTTCGGGCGCCGGCTCGTCTATGGCGGCCACATCATCTCGATGGCACGGTCCTTGAGCTTCAACGGGCTCGCCAACGCCTTCCACATTCTCGGGCTGAACGGCGCGCGCCACGTGGCGCCGTCCTTCGCCGGCGACACCATCTATGCCTGGAGCGAGGTGCTCGACAAAGCCGAGCTTCCGGGGCGGAACGACATGGGCGCGCTGCGCTTGCGCACCTTCGCCGTCAAGGATCGCGCTTGCGCCGACTTCCCCGGGCTGAAAGCCGACGGCAGCCATGAGGACGGCGTCGTCCTCGACATGGACTATTGGGTCGCGCTCCCGCGCTAGATGGAACCACGTCGCCGACCGGACGTTCTGCCTTGGTAGATTGGCGCAGCCTCCCCTGCAAGACGACCCCCCCGTCACCAGCTGCGCCGATCCTGTTTATGTCCGAGGTTACGAGAAGCCCGGCTGTCCCCCGCAGCCGGGCTTCTTTTTGCGCCTGTGGCAGCCGCGCCTCAGTTTCCGGAAAATTTACCTCAATCTCGGAACAGTGGCGCAAGCGTCACGTTTTCTAGACTAGAGAGTTGGGGTACTGCCGGAATTGGCTGGGGATACGCACATGTTAAGCAGTAGCGGCCACCCAGAGCGTGGCAATTGGAAGCTGCCCAGCTCGAGTTGGGCGCTTCCCGCAATCACAATCTTCCTCGTGCTGTTGGCCGTGGCGACGGCACTAGCGTAGTACCGCGTCGCTGCGACCTGGACCGCAACAAGAGGAGCCGTCATGGGACGCAAATTCGCTTGGCTCGCAGGCTGGTTAGCCGGAGCTGTGCTCTTTGCGTCGCCAGCCTTCGCCGCAGACACGGCCTCGGCCGTGTTGAAGGACCCCCAAGGCAAAGAAATCGGCAAGGCCACGCTCGCGGCAACCCCAAGCGGAACCTTGCTCACCCTCGAGCTGACCGCCGCGCCTCCCGGGGCGCACGGCTTTCACATCCACACGACCGGCAAATGCGAGCCGCCAGACTTTGCCTCGGCGGGGGGCCATTTCAATCCCGACGAGACCAAGCACGGGATCCTGAACCCCGAAGGGCCCCACGCCGGCGACATGCCCAATATCCACGTGCCTGAGAACGGCAAGCTCACGGTCGAAGTGCTGAATCCTCTGGTCACCTTGAGCAAGGAGTCGGCCCTTCTCGACGAGGACGGCTCGGCGCTTCTCATCCATGCCGACGCCGACGACTACATGACCGATCCTGCCGGCCATGCCGGCGGCCGCATCGCCTGCGGCGTCATCACGCCCTAGCCCCTGCACGTCGGATTTCGAATCCCTCCCCCTGCAAGGGGGAGGTCGGCTCGCATCGCGAGCCGGGTGGGGGTCGCTTGCAGCCCTTGGCCTGACCCCCTCCCCGGCCCTCCCCCTTGCAGGGGGAGGAAGTTAGCCGCAGGCCGGTTTGATTGCCCCGGCCCGGTCACTTGCGTTATGACAAGGCTCGTCTGGGCAACAACAGCACCGAAAACCCATGGGCAACGCCAAAATGGGGGCGGAGCGGCCGCTCTCCCCGCACCTTCAGATTTACCGGCCGATGCTCACCATGATGATGTCGATCGCCCATCGCGTCTCGGGGGCTTCGCTCGCCATCGGCTTTCTCCTGCTCGCCTGGTGGCTCCTCGCCATCAGCCTAGGCCCTGAGCCATACGCCCAAGTCTCGGGCTTCTTCGGCAGCATCGTCGGCCGCACGCTCCTCTTTTTGTTCAGCTGGGCGCTGATCCACCACATGCTCGGCGGCATCCGCCACCTGATCTGGGACACCGGCCGCGGCCTCGATAAAGTGAGCATCGAGGTGTTCGCCTGGGCCACCATTATCGGCTCGACCACGCTCACCGTTCTCTTGTGGGTCGTGGGCTATTGGCTCAAGGGAGCGTTTTGACCATGGCGACGCCCCTTAAGCGCGTTCGTGGCCTGGGCGCCGCCCATGGCGGCACCGAGACCTTCTGGCGCCAGCGCATGACGGCCATCGCCAATATCCCGCTTGTTCTCTTTCTCATCCTGTCGATCATCACCCATATCGGCGCGACCTATGACGAGGTGCATGCCTATCTCGCGCGGCCGCTCGTGGCGCTGGCGCTTCTCGCCCTCGTGGTCTCCGCCGCGATCCATATGCGCATCGGGCTGAAGGAGATCATCGAGGACTACGTCCACGGCGGCGCCAAGGTCACAGCCATCCTGCTCGCCACCTTCTTCGCCGCCGGCGTCGGGCTCGCCTCTGTCGTCGCCATCCTCAAGATCAGTCTCGGATCCTAGTCTCCATGCCTCAAGACGCCACGCCAAAGGACACGCCGCTGCACAACGCGGTCCAGGTGAAGGGCCGCGCCTATCCCATCATCGATCACGCTTACGACGTGGTGGTGGTCGGCGCCGGCGGGTCGGGCTTGCGCGCCGTGGTCGGCTGTAGCGAAGCTGGCTTGCGCACCGCCTGCATCACCAAGGTCTTCCCCACCCGCTCCCACACCGTCGCCGCCCAAGGCGGCATCGCCGCCGCGCTCGGCAATATGGGCCCCGACGACTGGCGCTGGCACATGTACGACACGGTGAAGGGCAGCGACTGGCTGGGCGACCAGGACGCCATCGAATATCTCTGCCGCAACGCGCCCGAGGCCGTGTACGAGCTCGAGCATTGGGGCGTGCCTTTCTCGCGCGACGACAACGGCAAGATCCTGCAGCGCGCCTTCGGCGGCATGACCACCGATTTCGGCAAAGGCCAGGCCAAGCGCACTTGCGCCGCGGCCGACCGTACCGGCCATGCCATGCTGCACACCATGTACGGCCAGGCGCTCCGCCATTCCGCCGAGTTCTTCATCGAATATTTTGCCATCGACCTCATCATGGACGACGAGGGACGCTGCCGCGGCGTGATCGCGCTGTCGATGGAAGACGGCAGCCTGCACCGCTTCCGCGCGCACCAAGTGATTTTGGCGACCGGCGGCTATGGCCGCGCCTATTTCTCCTGCACATCAGCGCATATCTGCACCGGCGACGGCAACGCCATGGTGCTGCGCGCCGGGCTGCCGCTCCAGGACATGGAGTTCGTGCAATTCCACCCGACCGGGGTCTACGGCGCGGGCGTGCTCATCACCGAGGGTGCGCGCGGCGAGGGCGGCTTCCTGCGCAACGCCGAAGGCGAAAAGTTCATGGAGCGCTATGCGCCGTCAGCCAAGGACCTTGCCTCGCGCGACGTGGTCTCCCGCGCCATCACCATCGAGATCAGGGAGGGCCGCGGCGTCGGCCCCGACAAGGATCACATTCACCTGCATTTGAGCCATCTCGAGCCTGACCTTCTGGCCGAGCGGCTGCCGGGCATCACCGACCTGGCCCGCATCTTCGCCGGCGTCGATGTGCGCGAGAAGCCGATCCCGGTGCTGCCGACCGCGCATTACAACATGGGCGGCATCCCCACCAATATGCATGGCGAGGTGATCTCCCCCAAAGACGGCGACCCCGACGCGATCGTGCCGGGGCTCATGGCGCTCGGCGAGGCGGCCTGCGTCTCGGTGCACGGCGCCAACCGGCTCGGCTCCAACTCGCTGATTGATCTCGTCGTGTTCGGCCGGGCGGCGGCGCTCCGCTGCGCCGAGATCGTCAAAAAGGACGGCGCCATCCCCGAGCTGCCCAAGGGCGCGGGCGAATCGGCCATCGAGCGGCTCGACCGCTTCCGCTACGCCGATGGCGGCACGCCGACCGCCGCGCTGCGCCTACGCATGCAGAAGACCATGCAGCGGGACTGCGCCGTGTTCCGCACCCAAAAGGTGCTGAAAGAAGGGGTGAAGGCCATCCGCGCCGTGTGGGACGATGCCGCCGACATCCACGTCACCGACCGCTCGCTGATCTGGAACACCGACCTGATCGAGACGCTCGAATTCGACAATCTGATCTCGCAGTCGGCCGTCACCGTCGCCGGCGCGCTCGCCCGCGAGGAGAGCCGCGGAGCGCATGCGCGCGAGGACTTCCCCAAGCGCGACGACGCCAAGTGGATGAAGCACACGCTGTCTTGGGCCGATTACGGCACGCACGAGGTGCGCCTCGAGTACCGCCCGGTGCACTCTTTCACCCTCTCCAACGAGATCGCCTATATCCAGCCGAAAGAGCGGGTCTATTGAGATGGTCCAGTTCACCCTCCCCAAGAACTCCAGAGTCAAGAAGGGCAAGGCGTGGAACCCGCCGCCGGAAGGCACGCAAGTCGGCCGCTGGCGCGAATACCGCGTCTACCGCTTCGACCCGGAGACGGGCGAGAACCCGCGCGTCGACACCTATTGGGTCGACATGGAGGATTGCGGGCCGATGGTTCTCGACGCGCTCATCTGGATCAAGAACAAGATCGACCCCACCCTCACCTTCCGCCGCTCGTGCCGTGAAGGCGTGTGCGGCTCCTGCTCGATGAACATCGCCGGCACCAATACGCTCGCCTGCACCATGCATGCCGACGATGCCAAGGGGGCTATTCCCATCTACCCGCTGCCGCATATGCCGGTGATCAAAGACCTCGTGCCCGACATGACACAGTTCTTCGCCCAGCTCCGCTCCATCGAGCCTTGGTTGAAGACCGACAGCCCCACGCCGCAGAAGGAATGGCGCCAAAGCCACGAGGAGCGCGCCAAGCTCGACGGGCTTTATGAATGCATCCTGTGCGCCTGCTGCTCGACCGCCTGCCCGTCTTATTGGTGGAACGGCGACCGCTATCTCGGGCCCGCCATCCTCTTGCAAGCCGATCGCTGGGTCGAGGACTCACGCGACGAGCGAACCGGCGAGCGGCTCGACGATCTGGAAGACCCCTTCCGCCTCTATCGCTGCCACACCATCCTCAACTGCACCAAGGCCTGCCCCAAGGGACTGAACCCGGCCGCGGCCATCGCCTCGCTCAAGCGCAAGCTGGTCGAGCGCGCCGAATGATCGACCATATCGGCATGGCCGTAGGCGACATCGCGCGCGCCACCGAGTTCTATCTGAAGGCGCTTGGCCCGCTTGGCTATGGCATCGTGATGGAGGTCTCCGCGGCGGAGACCGGCCACGGCGCAGCCATCGGCTTCGGTGCTCCCGGCCAGGAAGCGGACTTCCAGAGCGGCAAGCCCTCCTTCTGGATCGGCGAGGGGATGCGCGCAAGCGCCCCCATCCATGTCGCCTTCGTGGCGCCCTCGCGCGAAGCGGTCGACGCCTTTTATCGCGCCGGCCTCGCCGCCGGCGGCAAGGACAACGGCAAGCCGGGGCTCAGGCCCCATTACCACGCCAATTATTACGCCGCGTTCGTGCTCGACCCCGACGGCAACAATATCGAGGCCGTCTGCCATGCTCCCGCCTGACGCTTAGCTATTGCCGCGCGCAGTTCGGCAGCGAGAAGGTGCAGGTCGGGACCTCTTCCTTTCGCATCGCCTCCCGCTTTTTTGGGTCTTTCTCGCTCTGCCACTGGTAGGGGCTGCGCACGTCCTTATGGGCGAAGCTCACGCGGGCAAGCCGGCCGTTCTCGAAGACGAGGCTCGCCGTGCAGGTCCAGTCCTTGTCGCCCTTCTTCTTATCCTTCTTGTCTCCGCCGAAGGAGAAGCTCGGCTTGTCCTTCTTCTTCTTCTCGCCGGGCGGGCCGGGCACGGGCCCAGCACCCGAATAATGATAGGTCAGGGTCTCGGCTTCCGCCCCGCTCCGATATTTTGCGTGGGGCTCCCCGGCGCAGGCGATGATCGCTTCCTTGCTCATGCCGAGATAAGGCTTGGCGGGATCGCTGAAAAAGCCGGCAGAGACGGGGCCGACGTGGAAACCGGCGCTGCCCGCGATGATGAGCGCGGCGGCGAATCCGGCCGGGGAGGAGAGGGTCGGGCGCATCGCGCTTAAGCTGCCCCGAAATCCGGCAGTATCATGGCGGACCCCGTTGCTGGGCGCCACCTCGAGACTTGTCATCGCCGGGCTTGACCCGGCGATCCAGTAAGCACCGTCGGAATTTGCTTTGCGACGCCGTTGGTTACTGGATTCCCGCCTTCGCGGGAATGACGGCGTTGGCGGGGCGCCCCGTCAGAACGCGCCGAAGAAATCCCACAGAAGCTTGAGGTTGAGCGTGATGACGATGATGGCGGTCATGACCGCGAGCGCCGTCACCCAGCGTGGCGCGAGCAGCGCCCCCATCTTGCGTTTGTCGGCGGTGAACATCACCAGCGGCACGATGGCGAAGGGGAGCTGCAGGCTGAGCACCACCTGGGACAGGATCAAGAGCTGCGCCGTGCCCTCCGACCCATACCAGATGGTGACGATGGCCGCCGGCACGATGGCGATGCCCCGCGTCACCAGCCGCCGGAGATAAGGCGGCAGGCGAATGTCGAGGAAGCCCTCCATCACGATCTGCCCCGACAAGGTCGCCGTCACCGTGGAGTTGAGCCCGCAAGCAAGCAGCGCGATGGCAAACAGCGTCGGCGCGAAGGCCGAGCCGAGCAGCGGCTGCAAGAAGGAATGCACCTGATCGAGCTCCGTCACGTTGGTCTGACCCAATTGATGGAAGGTCGCCGCCGCCAAGATCAGGATCGAGGCGTTGATGGTGAGCGCGAACATCAGCGCGATGGTCGAGTCCATGGTGGCGAGCTTGATCGCCTCGCGCCGCTCAGGCACCGAGCGGCCATAGGCGCGCGTCTGCACCACGCCCGAGTGGAGATAGAGATTATGCGGCATCACCGTGGCGCCGATAATGCCGAGCGCCAGATAGAGCATCTCCGGGTTCTTCACGATCTCGACCGTCGGCGCGAAGCCCAGGATCACCTGGCCCCAATCGGGATCGGCCATGGCGATCTGAATGCCGAAGCAGACGGCGATGACGCCGAGCATGGTGACGATGAAGGCCTCGACATAGCGGAAGCCGAGCCGCTGCATCCACAAGATGAGGAACACGTCGAGCGCGGTGAGGATCACGCCGATCTCGAGCGGAATGCCGAACAGGAGATTGAGCCCGATCGCCGTGCCGATTACCTCGGCGAGATCGGTGGCGCAGATGGCAAGCTCGGCGAGCGCCCAGAGCGGATAGGAGACCCAGCGCGGGAAGGCGTCGCGGCAGGCTTGCGCCAGGTCGCGCCCCGAGGCCACGCCGAGCCGCGCGCACAGCGCCTGCAAGATGATCGCCATGATGTTGGAGAGAAGCGCGATGAACAGCAGCGCGTAGCCGAATTTGGAACCGCCGGCGAGCGAGGTCGCCCAGTTGCCGGGGTCCATATAGCCGACGGCGACGAGATAGCCGGGGCCGAGAAAGGCGAGCAGCTTCCGCCAGGTCGATCCCTTGGGGATCGTGCGGATGGTGCCGAAGACTTCCGACAGCGACGGCGTGGTGGCGGCGCGCCGCCAGCCTTGCGCGCGGGCCTCCGCATATGCCGCGGCCGCGTCGTCCGACATACTTTCCGCGGTCGCTGCCTTCACTGGGCTCAGCATGGACTTCCCTCTTGGGGGGCCTTGAGCGAAAAGCTCTAACGCGACCCGCCGCAGCGGGACGTCTCATGCCGTATGTATCTTAGATGCGACTAATTTGCAAGAGCAACTGACCCAAAGTTAGCTAGCGTGCGCCGCCGATACTGCGCGCCGGGCGATGCGCCGGATCCGACAGATGTCCGCTTTTGACCCATAGCGGACATTGGCAAGGCCTTAGGGCCAATCTCGGCGTAGGCTGCCCTAGCGCGCCTTGACCCGCGAGCGAAGGATTTGAGGCACATCAAATCGTGGAACCTCACCAGCGTTGAATACATGAACGCCCTCCGTCGCTGGGCGGAGGGCCTCCGATGGTTTGCTGAAAATCGCAGCCTACCCAGGATGCTTGCTGGAATAATAGGAATGCGCCTTCGCGAGATTGCCCTTGGGATCCTTCATGAACTCGGTCTTGGCCGCCTCGTTGCCGAAGCAGTAGGTCTTGCCTTCAATGGTCGTGTTGACCGAACAGTCCGTCTTGACGTCCTTGCCGCTAGCAAGGCCCTGCGTGCACATGTTGTCGAACTCGCCGGTCACGGCCAAAGCTGCTGTGCTTAGACCAAGCAATAGAGCGGCTGCAAAGGCCGCGGATGCGATGTAACCTCTACTCATAGTCGTCACTCCTATAGGAGGCTTGGGGGGACTTGCCTCGCATTTACCCTAGCACTCGGAGCGGCCGTTTTATGTGACCCTAGTCACTTAGCTGTGATGCGAAGCTGCCTCGGTCGGCGCTTGTCCCAGTTAAAGGAGGCTTCCATGCGAGCTTTCGTCATCATTCTTTCGCTAGCGGCCCTCACTGCTCCTGCCGTCGCGTCTGCCGAGCAGACGGAGATAACCGTGCGTGTGCTTGCCAAGGATTCCAAATTCGTCGGCACGAGCATGGGAGGCATGCGTAACATCTGCGCGACGCTCACACGGGCGAGATCCTTGCGACGGGGCTAACGCAAGGTGGGACCGGCAACACCAAGCTGATCATGCATGAGGACAGAGGCCGTCGCGCGCAATTGGCTGACGAGTCGGCTGCAAAGTTCACCGCCACTCTCGATCTCGATGAGCCGCGCCTCATTGAGGCTGAAGCTTATGGGCCTTTGGGACAGCCTCAAGCCGCCACGCGCGTGCTATCCACCCAATGGGTGGTTCCAGGTCGCGGGATTTCCGGCGGAGATGGCTGGGTGCTCGATCTTCCCGGTTTCGTCGTCGACGTGCTTGCGCCGCCGGCGCATATCAGACTTCCGGCAGAGACGACCGAAGTCGATCTGCGCGCCAATGTGGTGATGATGTGCGGCTGCCCCATCGATCCTAAGGGCCTGTGGGATGCCGACAAGCTTGAGGTCAAGGCGATCGTGAAGCGGAATGGGGAGCGAGTCGCCGATTTGGATCTCTCCTTTGCAGGGGAGACCAGCCAGTTCGCGACGAAGGTGCCCGTCGAGGCGCCGGGCGACTACGAGATCATCGTCTTTGCCCATGACCCGCGCAACGGCAATACCGGCGTCGATCGCACCACCTTTATTGCCTCAAAAGGCTAGGTCAACTGCGGCGCTCCTGATAGCCGCGGGACAGGAATGAGATCCGTTCGCGTCGACGCAGCTAGCGCAAAAGCACCACCCATCTGGTGCCCTTCAGGCTTGGTCGTGGCGATTGACGCTACGCCCGAACTGCCACCGGCAGCATGAATGGCAAGCACCAAAACCGAACTCATGTCACCGTAGCCTTCTGTTCCAGAACTCCCACGCGATTCCATAGAGTGCGCCGAGCACAAAACCAGCGACGGTGAACGTGACGAATCCGATGAGGAAACCGATGGGACTGCCGGTCATTGGCCAAGGACTGGCGGGGGCAAGTGCAGCAAGAAATCCGAAGGGCGGGAACAGAAGGTCGAAAATGGCGCATAAGACATATGCCACACCCGTAGTCGTCGCCAGCGCGAACGCATGGACTTTCCAGATGTCAGTCATGACACACCTCCCTGTTGGTGAGGGGAAACGTACTTACGCATGCTGTTTCTCCGTTTCGTTGTTTCTGATGTTGCCGATCAGCTGCATGTCCTTGTCTGGGCGCTTGCTTCTTCATGGACGGCTTGTTTACGACGGATTCGGTCCAATGATCTTTGATGGTGATCAAGGGCAAAGCTCGGACCTGCGTCACAACTGGCGGAACAAAACGAGGAGGAGAAGTGATGAATCTGCGTAGATCAATACTTCTGGCACGTACCGGACCTCTTCATACCTACCGTCCTCCTCGGCTTCGAGAGCCCTGCCGCGCCTGTTGCGCAATCTGCACGATTCTACAAAGCCAATTACGTGAGCAGTGCAGAGTCATCCGATGAAGAACCGCGTCCCGCTACCCCCTGAGTTGGAAGCCACTAAGGCGGCAGCTCGCCGCGCCATTGGGGCCATACGGCCCGCCCAGGTCAGCACAAGCGACCAAGCAACGCTCTATACGGCTGGAAGAACCGCAGCAGGCCATGCGCTGCCGCCGTACTATCTTGTTTATTTTCTTCTCGTGGAATTGCTGGAGTTCCCTTTTTGGGGGCGGTTTGAAAAAGTCGCTTGGTCAGTCCCGATAGAGTTCGACGGCGATCTTTTCTCCATCGAGCACCGAAAACTTGGTCTCGGCGTATTCGCCCCCAACCCGTCCTCCAAGGAAGAGCAGGCGAAGGAAATCGTGAAGCTTGTCGGAAAGGGCGTAAGGACGGCCGCGCCATTCTTTGCCTGGCTTGCCGAGCGTGCCGTTCAGGAATCAAAGCTAAATGTCGTCAATCGCAGCGACTCGCTATTCGGACGCTTTGAATACCTGCTTGGGCTCTACAAAAGGACGACGACGGAAGCGGAAGAGAGAACCGACGAACGACATACTGAAACGCAGGAGACGCCTTACGGCACGATGACAACAACCAGCTACCCAGCGTGGGAGCTAAGACAGAACGCGGAGTGGCTCGCACTTGCGGCCATCGAGGCCTTTTTTAGCTGGACCGAACACGTTTTCATCCACATCGCAATCCTGTCCGGAACATAACTACGGGAAGCGAAGTCGCCACGTTGGCCGAGAGCGGTTGGGACGCCAAGTTCAAGAGCGCCCTGGACGTGCAGGAGCCGAAGACCAAGGCCTTCTTCGACAAGCTCATCTCAATCCGTCGCCAGCTCAGGAATTTCGCGGCACATGGCTCTTTTGGCAAAGAAGGAGAAGCCTTCAGCTTTCACTCAGGCGCCGGCGCCGTGCCTGTCCGACTTGCCCATCAGACTGGGCATCCCCGGTTTTCGCTAAGCGGCGAACGCGCATTCTCCGAGGCGGAGGCGATCGAGACCATTGAGCGGTTCATCGCCCATCTGTGGTCAGGGCCGCGCGAGCCGGCCTTTCTCTACATCCAGAAGAGCGGGCTACCCATTATTCTGACCGACGCCGCCGATGGCACCTATCGAAGCGCCATGCAGTCGGTAGAAGACATGCAGGCATTCCTCGAAGTCCTGGTCTACAAGTTCGACCAAGCCGCCAACATGGATTGGTGAGCTGAATAGCTCAGCGGGTTCGGAACAGCAGCAGAAGTCGCCGCCTCGGAAAGTGTGACCCCCGAATGTGACCAGCTGAGAAGAAAGGTAAGATGTCCCCCCTGTCCGCCCAATCTCGCGTCTCTCTGCTCAGCCCCGATAGAACCGCCGTCAATTAATGGCGCAATCCCGAACTTCTTCGGGACAGTTTGGTTGAGGCCTGGAGAGAGCCAGTAAGGCCGCGACTATGTGGCTGTGCTTGGAGGGCAGCGAACGAGTCTCGCCGCCGCGAATTCCCTGATAACCGGGAAAATACAGGCAATTTTGGTTGAACGCCCCCTCCCCGCCTGCACAAACCAATTGAAACGCGAGACTTCTTGGGACGAATTCCCTGAAATTGGAACAGGGAACTTATTATTGCAAACAGGGAAAGACACTGCGCTAACAGCGAAACTGCATGTGCTTGTTGGCACAAGCCGGAACGTAAGCACTCGAGCAGCCAATGACTGCTTCTGACCCGAAGCCGAAATAACTAGTTTCCCAAGCATTAGAATAGAGATGCAGATGCGTAAAACATCGCACCAATCACGGCGGCGGCCGGCAGCGTCACCAACCATGCAATCATGATGCTGCCAGCAATGCCCCAGCGGACGGCCGAGACTCTCCGAGCCGAGCCCACTCCCATGATTGCCCCGGTGATTGTGTGGGTAGTCGACACTGGTACGCCTAAGGATGTGGCTAGATAAAGCGTTGCCGCCCCTGCCGTTTCGGCACAAAACCCCTGCACCGGCTTGAGCCGCGTGATCCGCGAACCCATCGTGCGAACGATGCGCCAGCCTCCGACCAGAGTTCCGAGAGCCATAGCGCCGTGGCACGACAATACAATCCAGAACGGAACGTAAAAGTCAGGCCCCAGCAAGCCTTCCGCGTAGAGGAGCCCCGCTATGATGCCCATCGTCTTCTGAGCGTCATTGCCGCCGTGCCCAATCGAATAAAGAGCTGCGGAGCCCATTTGCAGAACGCGAAAGATCCGGTCCACAGCCAAGGGGCTGCTGCGTAGAAATATCCAAGCGACTCCTAGCCAGAGCACGATGGCTAACACGAACCCCAATAGGGGCGACCAGACGATCGCGCCAACTGTCTTCACTACCCCAGGCCAAACGACGGCGCCAATACCGGCCTTGGCAGTGCCGGCACCCAGAAGTCCCCCTATGAGCGCGTGTGAGCTTGAGGAAGGAATGCCTCCCCACCAGGTGATCAAATTCCAGCTAATCCCGCCCATGAGAGCACCAAAGATCACCCGCCAATCGACGACATCGGCGGCGATAAGACCAACGCCAATCGTCTGCGCGACGTGCAGCCCAAAAAACAAGAAGGCGATGAAGTTGAAGAAAGCGGCCCAAACGACAGCCACGCTAGGCGAAAGGACCCGCGTCGAGACGATGGTGGCTATTGAATTTGCTGCGTCATGGAGTCCGTTGAGGAAGTCAAAAGCAAAGGCGATCACAATGAGAATGATGATAAGCGTAAGGCTTCCAGCAATCATGGAAGCGCACCATTGCCGTCACGCATGCTCGATGACAATGCCCTGAATTTCATTCGCAACGTCCTCCAACCTGTCGACCGTACTTTCCAGGTGATTGTAAATCTCGTTGCCGCGAATAAAGTCCATTGGATCTCCTGCTTTGGCCCGTTGATACAGATCCTTGAGCCCTTGATCATGCAAGTCATCGGCGTCGCCCTCGATGCGAGTGATTCTGAGACAGGTTTCGTTGATGTCCGCTGCATTGTTTGCGACATCCGACAGCATGGAAACCGCCCTTTGAACAAGTTCGGCGCATTCGACAATCGCCTCGGTCATATCCTGCATTTCACTGTCAAATGACGTCATCTCGAATAGCATGATCGCTTTTGCTGTCTGCTGCATCTGATCGACGGAATTGTCCATCGAAGTGATGAGACTCTGGATATCTGCTCGATCGAAGGGCGTGATGAAAGTGGTTCGGAGCCCAATAAGGACCTCCCGAGCGATTTCGTCAGCCTCATGTTCCCGCGCGATGATTTCTTGGCAAGAGGCTGGAAGCTGACCATGGCCTGCAAGCATCTCGCGGAGCGCCTTTGCGGCATCCACCACCACAGCGGCATGCCGTTCGAACAGGGGAAAAAACATCAATTGGCGCGGCAGAATTCGGCGAAACCAGTGCAACATGGCTTGCCTCTATATCGAAGATGGTAGGTGATGTCTCTGGTGGAGCATCTCCGCTAAGTACAAGCGGACGCGCTAACTTCTTTGGCGAATGTTTCCTCTACGAGTCGCCCCCCCCTTCAGCCATCAGTATTGGTAGCCAAGTCCGAAAATCACCTTCTCGACATCGGTGAAGAGCTCGTCAGCCTGATAGTTCGCGTATTTAAGCTGCGCGTAAACCCCGTTGCGAAAAGGAACGTACGCGTAGAAGTCAAATTCGGATCCGTAGTCCAGATCCCGCAAGGTAGACCGGAACTCGTGATACTGGGCAAGGACGAGGAGACCGTCGAAATAGCTGAGCGGGCCGACCGATTTCGAGGAAATCTTGTAACGTGCCTCGACGTAAAAATCCTGAAGACCGGTTGGCGGTGTCACTAGGAACACGTCGGCAAAGCCGTTGAAGATGTGCCCCGTCGCGAGCGGCGTCTGGAACGCGGCGACTCCGTTATCGCTGCCCAACAATTCGTAAATGAGAGTCGTGGTGAATCCCTTCCAGGTCAGCCCCTGTTCGACGCGCACATAATTCACGGTGTAGTCGACCGGGTTGTCTCCATAATTGGTCTGCCGGGCGTACTCAAAACGGTAGTCATACGTTAGCTTATCGTTCAGAGGCCGCTTGCCCCACAGAAAGCCGCCATAGCTGGCATTCGACAGTGAGTCGAGGTCGAAGAGGTCGATCAAATAAGTGTAGCCCGTGAGCGTACCGATGGGCATCGGCTTGCTCTCGAGATGGAATAAGTGAGTGTTGGAGGCAACATTGCCGACTGGCGACTCGTCGCTGAAGATGCGGTTCACGTTGCCGATATATGCGTAAAGCCCAGTCACTCCAGGCAGGGCCGTGATGGTTGCCTTCGCGCCGTCGAAGGTTTGGTCGTTCTGGCGCCAGGCAACAGAGCCGACATATCTCTCGTTGTCGAGGTTCTCTAAGTAGCGGCCGCCTAAGATAGCCACGCCCGGAATGTTGTGGGATTCGAGGTAGGCCTGATCCACCTCGGCTGATTCAACGTCGGCGACCACAGGGTACTGGGTCTTGCCGTTAATTGTGTTGTTGAAGTCGTCCGGACCGACTTCGATGACGAACTCTCCCTCGATGCCGGCCCGAAAACCATGGAAGAACCCCGACTCGACGCCCGTCTTGTTCTTCAAGGTCGAGGCGCGCGCCTCCTTCGGCAAGTTACCTTGATCGACAAACTCATAGCGATAGCGGAAGTCGGTCCAGAACTTGCCGTTGAGAAAACCTGTATGCGGGGCCTGGTAGCGCCCATCGCCGGACCCCTGTTGAGGGTCGTAATAGGCACTTTGGGCTATGACCGAAGAGTTCCAGGCGCCCACCGAAAGGATCAAGGAAAGTGCGAGCCCAACGGACCGCGCCACCCGAGTAGGACTACGCGAAGTCGATATATCGCTCCCAGGGGCGCCCCCCATTGCGCAGGTCTCCGCTCGCCCAGTTTACTCCCTTGCCTCGCATAGTCTAACGGCCTGGTCCTTGCGCTGGCGCAATGTCACCAACATGCGTTGGAGCGAGCAGTCTTAAGTGGGTTTCGGCAGGCTGATTGATCTGCGTCAACGTGGAGGCCCGGGTTTTAGCCAAAAGTTTGCTTCTGCAGGGTTGTTCGGACTGCGTCTGGGCCCAGCGAGGAGCCAACTTCATGGCGTCGACAGCTGCTTATTCGGTTCAGACCCCGGATCGGGCATGGCTGAGCCAGTGGACCCCGGAGGACACAAACTTCTGGGAATCGACGGGCAAGAAGCTTGCTTGGCGGACGCTCGTCATTACCACCATCAATCTGACGCTTGCCTTCATCGTCTGGTTCGTCGTTTCGGCACTTGTCGTGCGTTTGCCGGGGGTCGGATTCCAACTCTCAAGCTCGCAGCTTTTCTGGCTCGCGGCCATGCCTGGGCTCGCCGGTGGCACGTTCAGGATCATTCATACTTTCCTCGTGCCGCTTTACGGCACGCGACACGTCGTCTCCATCTCCACACTACTGCTGCTCGTTCCCCTGCTCGGCTGGTTCTTCGCGGTCCAGGATCCGGCCACGCCATACTGGGTGCTCCTTCTGCTCGCCTTCCTCGCAGGACTTGGCGGAGGAAACTTCTCCTCCTTCATGCCATCCACCAGCCTCTTCTTCCCCAAAAGACTGCAGGGAACGGCGCTCGCCATGCAGGCGGGCATCGGCAATTTCGGGGTGAGCATCGTCCAGTTCGTCACCCCCTGGATCATCGGCATCGCGCTCGCAGGCTCGCTTCTCGGTGGATCGCAAAATTTCATTGGCGATGGTACGACGAGCCCAGTCTGGCTGCAGAACGCCGCTGCAATCTATCTGCCCTTCGTGGTGGTATTTGGCATCGCCGCGTGGGTGATGCTGCGAAGCGTGCCGGTACGCGCCAATTTCCGCGAGCAGCTCGACATCTTCAAGGAGAAGCACGGCTTCTTCATGACGCTTCTCTACATCGGCACCTTCGGCACGTTCTCGGGGTTGGCGGCGACCTTCCCCCTGTTGATCAAGCAGATCTATGGCGGGCTGCCCGGTGCGCCTGATCCGCTCACCTACGCCTTCCTCGGACCACTCATCGGCTCGGTCGCACGGATCGCCGCTGGGCCAATCTCCGACAAATTTGGTGGCGCCCGGGTTACGCACTGGTCGGGCATCGGCATGCTGGCCTGCGTCATCGCGGTGACGTTCTTCACGGCGCCCGCCTCGATGGAGCAGTTCCCGTACTTCGTCGCCGCGATTCTCGGACTGTTTTTCTTTTCAGGCGTCGGCAACGCTTCGACCTTCAAGCAGATGCCGATGATCTTTCCGCCGCGCCAGGCGGGAGGCGTGATCGGCTGGACCAGCGCCATGGCCGCCTATGGTCCCTTCGCCGTGGCACTGATGCTCAGCTATTCCTTCGACTGGTTCGACTCGTTCAACCCCTTCTTCTACTGGGCCGCGTTCTTCTACCTCGTCTGCATCGCGATCAATTGGTGGTTCTACGCGCGGAAGGGCGCAGAGAAACCTTGCTGACCGGCGGGATCAAATAATGAGCCATTTTCTCGATCGTCTGAGCTTCTTCAATCGCGTCATCGATGACTTCGCCGATGGCCACGGCATCGTGACGCGTGAGGACCGGCGGTGGGAGGACGGCTACCGCAAGCGCTGGCAACACGACAAGATCGTGCGGTCGACCCACGGCGCCAATTGCACCGGGTCGTGCTCGTGGAAAATTTACGTCAAGGGTGGCATCGTCACCTGGGAGACGCAGCAGACCGACTATCCGCGCACGCGGCCCGAGCTCCCCAACCACGAGCCGCGCGGCTGCTCGCGAGGCGCGAGCTACTCCTGGTACCTGTATTCCGGCAACCGGGTAAAGTATCCGCTGATCCGCTCGCGCCTGCTCAAGCTGTGGCGCGAGGCGCGCGCATCGATGACCCCGGTCGCGGCCTGGAAGTCGATCGTGCAGGATCCGGCGAAGCGCAGCGCCTATGTTCAAAAGCGCGGTCTCGGCGGCTTTGTCCGTTCGACCTGGGACGAGGTGAACGAGATCATCGCCGCGGCGAATGCCTATACGGTGAAAACCTATGGGCCAGACCGCGTGTTCGGCTTCTCGCCGATCCCGGCGATGTCGATGGTGAGCTATGCCGCGGGCTCGCGCTATTTGTCACTGCTCGGCGGCGTGTGCATGTCGTTCTACGATTGGTATTGCGACCTGCCCCCCGCCTCGCCCCAAACCTGGGGCGAGCAGACCGATGTTCCCGAAAGCGCCGACTGGTACAATTCCGGCTTCCTGATCCTGTGGGGATCGAATGTCCCCCAAACGCGCACGCCCGATGCGCATTTTTATACCGAGGCGCGCTACCGCGGCGCCAAGAGTGTCGTCGTCACCCCCGACTATTCCGAGGCCGCGAAATTCGCCGACCTTTGGGTGCATCCCAAGCAGGGCACCGACGCTGCGCTCGCGATGGCGCTGGGCCACGTCATTGCCCGCGAGTTCCATGTCGAGCGCCAGGTTCCCTATTTTACCGACTACGCACGCAAATACACCGACCTGCCGATGCTCGTCCGCCTCGTCCGCAACAACGGCCAGTTGGTCCCCGAGCGGTTCGTGCGTGCGAGCGATTTCGACGGAGCGTTAGGTGAGACTGCCAACCCCGAATGGAAGCCGGTCGCTTTCGATGAAAATTCGGGTGGGGTCGTGGCGCCGAGCGGCGCCGTCGGATTTCGCTGGGGCGATCCAGGCAAGTGGAACCTCGAGGAGAAGGATGGGAGGGGCCGGGACACCAGGCTGCGGCTCTCGCTCGCCGGGACACGCGACGAGATCGTCGATGTCGCCTTCCCCTATTTCGGCAACCGCGAGCACGATCATTTCGCCGGCACTGACCATCCGGGCATCCTGATCCGCCGGGTCCCGGCCAAGCGCCTGCAGTTGAAGGATGGCGAGGCGCTGGTGGCCAGCGTCTTCGATCTGTTCATCGCCAATTACGGGGTTGACCAGGGCTTAGGCGGCGAGCATCTCGCCAGGTCCTACGACGATCTGGAGCCCTACACCCCCGCCTGGGCCGAGCGCATCACCGGCGTGCCGCGCGACCACATCGTCACCATCGCCCGTGAATTCGCCCGCAACGCCGAGAAGACGAACGGGCGCTCCATGGTCATCCTCGGCGCCGGCGTGAACCATTGGTACCACATGGACATGACTTACCGCGGCATCATCAATATGCTGGTGATGTGCGGCTGCGTCGGGCAGTCGGGTGGCGGCTGGTCGCACTATGTCGGGCAGGAGAAGCTGCGTCCGCAGACGGGTTGGCTGCCGCTCGCCTTCGCGCTCGATTGGAACCGTCCGCCACGGCAGATGAACTCGACGTCGGCGTTCTACGCCCACACCGATCAGTGGCGCTACGAGACGCTGGACGTATCGGAAATTCTCTCGCCGACCGCGCCGCCCGGTCCGTGGGACGGCGCTCTGATTGACTACAATGTGCGCGCCGAGCGCATGGGTTGGTTGCCGTCGGCGCCGCAACTTGAGCAGAACCCGCTTTCGATCGCGGCCAAGGCGACCGCCGCCGGCAAGGAGCCGAAGGACTATGTCGCCGCCGCGCTTAAGTCCGGCGAACTCACGCTCTCTTGCGAAGATCCGGACAAGCCAGCCAACTGGCCGCGCAATCTGTTCGTCTGGCGCTCCAACCTTTTGGGCGCGTCTGGCAAGGGGCACGAATATTTTCTGAAGCATCTGCTCGGCACCTCGCACGGCGTGCTGGGGAAGGACTTGGGCGCGACCGGGGCGCAGAAACCGAGCGAAGTGGCCTGGCACGACCAGGCGCCGGAGGGAAAGCTCGACCTGCTCGTCACGATCGACTTCCGCATGTCCACGACCTGCATGTATTCCGACATCGTTCTGCCGACCGCGACTTGGTACGAGAAGAACGATCTCAATACGTCCGACATGCATCCCTTCATCCATCCGCTGACATCGGCGGTCGACCCGGTTTGGGGAGCGCGCAACGACTGGGAGATCTACAAGGGTATCGCCAAGGCCTTCTCCGAAGTCGCGCCCGAGGTGCTTGGGCTGGAGAAGGACGTGGTGCTCACCCCGATCCTGCACGACACGCCCGGCGAGATCGCCCAACCCTTCGACGTGAAGGATTGGAAGCGGGGTGAGATTGATCCGATCCCCGGCAAGACGATGCCGCAGGTCACCCTCGTCGAGCGGGACTATCCCAACCTCTACAAGAGATTCACTTCGCTTGGGCCGTTGATGGCCAAGCTGGGCAATGGCGGCAAGGGCATAAACTGGAACACCGAGCATGAGGTCGAGTTCCTGAAGCGGCTCAATGGAGAGGTCGAGGAAGACGGTGCGACCAAGGGCCTGGCGCAAATCAATACCGATATCGACGCCTGCGAGGTCATCCTGAGCCTCGCGCCTGAGACGAACGGCGAGGTCGCGGTCAAGGCTTGGGCCTCGCTTGGGCGGTTCACCGGGCGCGAGCACGACCATCTTGCTGTCGGCAAAGACGACGAGAAAATCCGCTTCCGCGACGTGGTCGCTCAGCCGCGCAAGATCATCTCGTCGCCGATCTGGTCGGGGCTTGAATCGGATAAGGTCTGCTACAACGCCGGCTACACCAACGTGCATGAGCTGATCCCGTGGCGGACGCTCACCGGCCGCCAGCAGCTCTACCAGGATCATTCGTGGATGCGGGCCTTCGGCGAAGGCTTATGTGTCTATCGCCCGCCAATCGACACCAAGACGGTGAAGCCGGTCATCGACCGCAAGCCGAACGGCAATACGCCGATCGTGCTCAACTTCATCACCCCCCATCAGAAATGGGGCATCCACTCGACCTATACGGACAATTTGCTGATGCTGACGCTGTCGCGGGGCGGCCCGATCGTGTGGATCAGCGAGGTCGACGCCGGAAAAGCCGGCATCGCCGACAACGACTGGGTCGAGGCCTTCAACACCAATGGTGCGCTGGTCGCCCGCGCCGTCGTCTCCCAGCGCGTCAAGGAAGGCATGTGCATGATGTATCACGCACAGGAGAAGATCGTGAACGTGCCGGGCTCCGAGCAGACCGGTCAGCGCGGCGGCATCCATAACTCGGTCACGCGGACGGTGCTGAAGCCGACGCACATGATCGGGGGCTACGCCCAGCAATCCTACGGCTTCAACTACTACGGCACGGTCGGCTCCAACCGCGATGAGTTCGTCATAGTGCGCAAAATGGCGGAGATCGACTGGCTCGAAAGGCCGGCCGCGGACGAGCCCGCCGTAACGCCCCAACTGGAGGCCGCAGAATGAAAGTCCGCGCCCAGATCGCCATGGTGCTGAACCTCGACAAGTGCATCGGGTGCCACACCTGCTCGGTCACCTGCAAGAATGTGTGGACCAGTCGCGAAGGCATGGAATACGCCTGGTTCAACAATGTCGAGACCAAGCCCGGCATCGGCTACCCCAAGGAGTGGGAAAACCAGGACCTCTGGAATGGCGGTTGGCGCCGCAAGCGAAACGGCAAGATCGAGCCGAGGATCGGCGCCAAATGGCGCGTGCTCGCCAACATCTTCGCCAATCCGGACCTGCCCGAGATCGACGACTATTACGAGCCCTTCACCTTCGACTACGAGCACCTGCAAAAGGCGCCGGAGCTGCAGGCCATGCCGACGGCGCGCCCCCGCTCGCTGGTCAGCGGTGAGCGCATGGAGAAGATCGAATGGGGCCCGAACTGGGAGGAGATCCTCGGCGGCGAGTTCGCCAAGCGCTCGGCCGATGTCAATTTCGAGGGCGTGCAGAAGGAAATTTACGGCCAGTTCGAAAACACCTTCATGATGTATCTGCCGCGGCTGTGCGAGCATTGCCTTAACCCGGCCTGCGTTGCCGCGTGCCCGTCCGGCGCGATCTATAAGCGCGAGGAGGACGGCATCGTTCTGATAGACCAGGACAAGTGTCGCGGCTGGCGCATGTGCGTGTCGGGCTGCCCGTACAAAAAGATCTATTACAACTGGTCGAGCGGGAAGTCGGAGAAGTGCATTTTCTGCTATCCGCGCATCGAGGCGGGGCAGCCGACCGTGTGCTCGGAGACCTGCGTCGGGCGCATCCGCTATCTCGGCGTCGTGCTGTATGACGCCGACCGCATCGAGCAAGCCGCGAGCGTTGCCGACGAGCAGGACCTCTATGAGGCGCAGCTCGACATCTTCCTCGACCCGCACGATCCGGCAGTGATCGAGCAGGCACGCGCCGACGGCGTGCCGGACAACTGGCTCGAAGCTGCTGTCCGCTCGCCGGTGTGGAAGATGGCGATGGAATGGAAAGTCGCCTTCCCGTTGCATCCGGAATACCGCACACTGCCGATGGTCTGGTACGTGCCGCCGCTTTCGCCCATCCAATCGGCGGCCGTTGCGGGCAAGATCGGCCACGACGGCGAGATGCCGGACGTCCGCTCCTTGCGCATCCCGCTCAAATATCTCGCCAACCTGCTGACCGCCGGAAAGGAAGAGCCGGTTGCGGTGGGGCTGGAGCGGATGATCGCCATGCGCGCCTATATGCGGGCCAAGACCGTCGACGGCGTGATCGACGAGGGTATCGCCCGGCGCGTCGATCTCACGCCCGAGCAGATCGACGAAATGTACCAGATCATGGCCATCGCCAATTACGAAGATCGCTTCGTCATCCCCACAGCCCATCGCGAACTCGACGAGAACGCCTTCGACCTGCGCGGCTCCTGTGGCTTCTCTTTCGGCAATGGCTGCTCGGGTGGAACGACCGAAGCAAATCTGTTCGGAACGCCGAAGAAGCACGTCAAGACGCCGATGGAGGTCGCGTGATGAAGAAAACCTTCAAAGCTCTCTCTGCGCTGCTGAGCTACCCGGACGAGGAGTTGCAGAAGGCTACGCCGGAGCTGCGGACCGTGATTGACGAGGAGACTCTCATCCCGGCGGATAGTCGCCGCCTCCTGGACGCTCTGCTCGAGGAAATTGCGACCGGCGATCTCTATGCGTTGCAAGAGCGCTATGTCGACCAGTTCGATCGCACGCGTTCTTTGTCGCTACATCTCTTCGAGCACGTGCATGGCGAGAGCCGCGACCGCGGCCAGGCGATGATCGATCTGAAGAGCCTTTACGAACAAAACGGGCTGTACCTGAGCGCCGCCGAGCTTCCCGACTTCGTGCCGGCGTTTCTCGAATTCCTCTCCATGCTTCCTCTGACGCAAGCACGCACGCTGCTCAGCCAAACCGCGCATATCCTGACCGCGCTTGCCGAGCGCCTGCAGAAGCGCCACTCGCCTTACGCCGCAATATTCCAAGCCCTCGCTGCGCTCGCCACGCTCGCGCCGGACGCACCGAGCGTCGAATTGGTGGCGGAAGGTGAAGATACCGATCCCAATGATTTCGCTCAGCTGGACGCGCAATGGGAAGAGGAGGCGGTGACCTTCGGCCCTGGCGCCACGCGAAGCTGCAAGGACCGGATCGTATCCCAGATTCGCGCGGGCAGACGACCGCCTGCCGACGTGCCGGCTTAAGGAGAGCGCCATGGCGGATTTTATCAACCATGCTCTGTTCGGCTGGTATCCCTATCTCTGCCTCACGGTGTTCCTAGTCGGAAGCCTGCTCAGATTCGACCGCGAGCAATATACCTGGAGGTCCGGCTCGAGCCAGTTGCTGCGGCGCAAGCAGCTCACCTGGGGCTCCAACCTTTTTCACGTCGGCATTCTCGTGGTCTTCGCTGGCCATTTCGTTGGCCTGCTGACACCGATCGCCGTGTTCGACTTCCTCGGCATCTCACACGGCTTCAAGCAGATGATGGCGATCGTGGTTGGCGGCGTTGCCGGCGTCGCCTGCTTCATCGGCCTGACATTGCTCGTGCATCGGCGCCTGTTCGACTCGCGCATCCGCAACACGTCCTCATTCGGCGACATCGCCATTCTTCTGTTGCTCTACGTGCAGCTGATCTTGGGTCTTGCCACGATTCCTATCTCGCTCGGTCATTTGGACGGTCAGGAGATGGTCAAGTTCATGAACTGGGCGCAAGGCATCCTGACGCTACAGCCTGGGGCGTCCGCCTATGTCGCCGACGCCAATCCGATCTTTAAGCTGCATCTCTTCCTCGGCATGACGATCTTCCTGGTGTTCCCCTTCACGCGACTTGTCCATGTGTGGAGCGCACCGATCTGGTATCTGGGGCGGCGCGGCTATCAGGTGGTGCGCACCAACCGCCCGGCGTCAGCCTTTGCGAGGCAACATGGCGGAGCATCGCAGTGGCAGGACGCGGACGCGCCTCAATCCGCGGCCATGGCCCGCTCCCGCCCCGCCGAGTGACCCTATGAGCTGCTCCCTTCACAAAATCCTTGCCGACGCCGAGCCCAGCGTCGTGAGCGTCAACGGGGTTGTGATCGCGCGCGTGGCTATCGCACGCGAGGTGCAGCATCACCCGGCAGCAAAGCCAGTCGCGGCCTGGCAGGAGGCGGCGCGGGCGCTCATCATCCGCGAGCTGCTGGTTCAGCGCGCGCGTCACGTCGGCATTGTCCCCGCCCCTTTGGCAGACAGCGCCCGCAGACGCGAGACCGAGGAAGAGGCCCTGATCCGAGGTCTGATCGAACAGGAGGTCATAACGCCCGTGCCTGACGAAGAGACCTGCCGGCGCTACTACGCAAAGAATCGTCGCTTGTTCCATTCACGACCGATCTATGAAGCCGCCCACATCCTGTTTGCCGCGCGCAAGGAGGATGCTGAGGGATATGAGCGCGCGCGGCGCGACGCTGCTTCGGTCCTCGCCGAGCTGAAGCGGCAGCCTGAGCGGTTTGGCGAGTTGGCGCGAACCTACTCCGCCTGCCCGTCGGCCGCGCAAGCTGGAAATCTAGGGCAAATCACGGACGGGCAGACGACGCCTGAGTTCGAGCGGGTGCTCATAACGCTCACGCCGGGGTCGATCAGCCAGGCGCCGGTCGAGACGCGTTACGGACTTCACATCATTCGCCTCGATCGCAAGATCGATGGGGTCGAGCTGCCCTTCGAGCTCGTGGCCGCCCGCATCGCAGACTACTTAGGCGAAAGCGTCAGGCGACGAGCCGTGGCGCAATATATCGCGCGTCTCGTGTCAGACGCCGAGGTTACAGGCGTTGCACTGGACGGCCCGGAAGCGCATCGGGTCAACTGAAAGGCTGGGGCATGGTGCTTGGCGATCTACTTGCTCGCTTTGGCGATGAATCCACCGCTGCCGAGACGGTCCTCAGCCTTGCGGACGTGAGATTGGTTGCCGCGTTGCGCCAATGCGCGGATGCGGAAGGGCTGGGACTGGGTGCGTTCGCAAGCTTAGCTGTGCGACGCTATGAGGCCGAGGCTTCTGCCGAGGAGTGGGTCACGCTGATGGGCGAGCTAGCGCGGTCGGCCGATCCGGGCCTCGCCTTCATCAAACGGGCTCTCTCCCACGCGACGGGCGCCCCTGTATGACCCTGAGGACAGCGCATGCCGGCACTCCATCGCAGCCTGATCCAGTCTCTGCCGGTGTTCAGCCCCATGGACCATGCGGAGCTCGATGACGTGATCGGCCGCGCGACCGCGCTGCGGATCGCCCAAGGGTCAGCCATCTTCGAGCAGGGGGAGACCGCGACGGCGTTCTATGTGCTCCTCAATGGCCGTCTGAAGGTCGTGAAGGTGACGCCCGACGGCCAGCAGGTGGTCATACGCTTCGTTGTTCCCGGCGATATTTATGGCATCGCCAAGGCGCTCAACCGCCAGGACTATCCGGCCACTGCGACGGCGCTCGTCGACAGCGTCACGCTCGCCTGGGACATGGCCATCTGGGATGACTTCATGCAGCGCCACCCGACCTTCGCGCGCAACGTCATGCAGATGATGGGACAGCGCATTCAAGAGGCCCATACCAGGCTGAAGGAGATGGCGACCCAGGACGTGGAGCATCGCGTGGCCCATGCCGTGCTCCGGCTCGTGAGCCAATCGGGACGCAAGGTCCAAGAGGGCATCCTCGTCGATTTTCCCGTCACGCGCCAGGAAATAGCGGAAGTGTCGGGGACGACCTTGCACTCGGTGAGCCGTGTTTTGAGCGCCTGGGAGAATGCAGGCCTCGTTGTAGTGGGGCGCCGGAAGGTGATCGTCTGCGACCTGGAGCGGCTTTCCCGCATCGCCGAGGAGAGTGTTGCGGTGCCGCGCGGGAGCTGACCGATGCAGAAGAGCACGCGCGAAATAGGAGGGCAGCCCCGCATCGATCCGGCCGATCGCGATACGATCCCTCTGTTCAGTTATGGCTTCCGGCCATTCTTTCTCGGCGCCGCCATCTGGGCGCTCGTCGCGCTCATTCTTCTGATGGGGTCGCTCATGGGCTTATGGGAGCTTGCGCCCGGCTATGGCGCGCTCGCCTGGCACGGTCACGAGATGCTGTTCGGCTACGCATCGGGCGTGGTGGCCGGCTTCCTGCTCACAGCGGTGCCGAACTGGACCGGGCGGCTTCCGGTCGCGCGCTGGCGGCTCGCTCTACTTTTCGCGCTGTGGTGCCTGGGGCGGCTCGCGTTTCTCGCGATCGGCGTTACAGGTGCGCTTCCGGCGGCCCTGATGGACAGTGCGTTTCTCCCCTCCCTCCTTGTGGTGATGGCACGCGAGATCGTTGTGGGTCGCAATTGGCGCAATCTTAGACCGCTCATCCTTGTTGGCCTGCTGGCAGTTGCGAATGTCGCCTTTCATGCCGAGGTGCTCATCGCCGGCGCTCCCGATTTCGGACTTCGCGCCGGCGTCGCTGCGCTTGTGGCGCTGATCGTACTGATCGGTGGCCGCATCACCCCGAGTTTCACCCATAGCTGGCTCCACCGGGCCGGGTCTCCGGTGCTGCCGGCTTCCTTCGGTCTTGTCGACAAGCTTACCCTCCTCGCCTCCGGCGTTGCGCTGCTTGCCTGGATCGCCTTTCCAGGAGCCAAGGTGACAGCCCTCCTTTTTTTCGTCGCAGCAGTAGCGCTCGTCGTACGTCTATGGCGTTGGGAAGGGCTCCGCACTTGGCGCGAGCCGCTGCTGCTTGTGCTGCACCTCGGATACGCTTTCGTACCACTGGGCTTCATGCTCGGGGCTCTGACCATCCTCGTGCCCGGCAGCCTCGCCGGCACCGCCGCGTTCCACGCTTGGACTGTGGGCGCCGTCGGCCTGATGACGCTCGGCGTCATGACGCGGGCGACGCGCGGGCATACCGGGCGCGAGCTTGCGGCGTCTCCCGTAACAATGGCGATCTACGGCGCCATGATTGCAGCCGCGCTGTTGCGCATCGGCGCCGGCGCCCTGCCGCAAGCCTATATGTTCTTGATTGGGGCGGCCGGCGCCGCCTGGACCGCCGCGTTCTCGCTCTTTCTCCTCGAATATGCGCCGATGCTGCTTGGGCGGCGGCCGGAGCGCTCGGCGGACTGAGCGGCGCGCAGCGAAATTTCCCACCATAAGTTTGACGTAGCGCAAGGACGGCGCCGCGACCCTTATCGTACAAAGGCATGTTCGCTAGTCATGCCTCCGTAAGAGAGTGCTGGCAGAAACTTCAGGGGGAGGAGATGTCGAACTCAAGGTTGCTATGGCCGACGCAAGAGCAACTGCGCCGTCGGTACGAGTTGATGGACCGGATGATGCGGAAGCGTGGTGTGGACTCGGACGTCGCACGCAGCGTGGATGGATGCCTAGCCTTCAAAGAGGCTCGTGCCAAGTGCCGCTATTGCCTCCATGAAGAGACATGCCGCCGCTGGCTGACAATCGGGGCACCGCGGAGATCGCCGGATTTCTGCCCCAACGCCGCGTTCTTCCGGTCTTGCCGGAACGACCACTGAGAAAACTTTCGTTTTGGGAAAAAACTCCCTGAGAAGGGAGGCAGACGATGCCACCACAAACCCCAATGGCCGATATTCAGGGGGGTTCTGCGCGCCAAGAGCTCGCGGACAGGATGATGGAGCGTTGTGGCGTCGACCTTCTTGACTGAATTCGCAGGTCGGTGGGAAGTCCAAGCCTTCGGAATCGGTGCAATGAGGACAGGCGGAATGCCGGGAAAGCGCGATCAGTTCAACGACTAGGCGTGGGGAGCGGTCCTCGCTGTGGGGCTACTAGTCGCCCCTCAAAAAACTCCCAATCTTACAGTCCTGGCAGCGCAACCCCTGTGCCCGATACTCTCTACACTCTTTGCTATCTCCATGAGGACAAGCCATCGCAATTAGGGAAGTTATGGCTTCTTCCTTTGTCTTGAAGAGAGAGCCCGAGGGAGTCCTGTAGAGAGTTACCTCTGTGATGGTGTCTCCCAGAAGTTCCTCGATCGTGGCGATTTTTTCACCCATCGCTCAATCTCTGGCCGTGGCGAGGTCTTTCGAGTCTAAAACTAGACGCGCACGAGCATGTGTCGTCTATGACGTGGGTCAAGCGTGCTCAGATTTCTGGGATGCCCGCGATTACTGCAAAAACTTATCCCAAGTCCATGGGCACCCTCGCTTGCCTTGTCTGCTTCTCGCACAAAGACGCGCTCTTTGGCGTCTGATCGTTGGAATGAAGCGGACTCGATGAAGGGGCGCGCCGAGGACTCAATCTTGCTAGATCAATCACGCCAGCGACGTGCCAATCTCTTATTTATGCTGTCCAGCCTTGGTCGCCTCTGGCACTTCGACTAGTCGACCGACCTTTACGTCACAGACATAACCGAGATCGCCACCCGAGCTAGGCAAGCGGATGCGAGCGGGACCCAGGATCGCTGCGTCCAGATCAATGTCTGCTCATGGCACTAAGCGGACGCGGATGTCGGCCTCTGTTTGTGTCCGCTTCCAGGGGTAGAACCGACATCTTTGATCCAAACCTGAGTCCGGCTCTGTAGGTGATCGAACACCTCGCCACTCTTGGCAAGGCAGTTGGGGATACGAAGATGGCCTGTTCAGTAATGCTCGTGCGGTGAGCGAATCCACCGAATCCTTCCT
>DASWJG010000214.1:0-4624 GCA_036397315.1 Methyloceanibacter sp.
CGGGTGGTGGGGGATGAAGGGCGTGGACACGATTTCGCGGATCCGCCGCGAGTACTTTGTGCGCGGCAGGTCGATCAAGGAGATCGTGCGCGATCTGCACGTGTCGCGGAACACGGTGCGCAAGGTGCTGCGCACTGGTGCGACCGAGTTCCGCTACGAGCGTGGCCGTCAGGCGCTGCCGAAGCTTGGCCCCTGGCGGGACGCGCTGGACGCGTTGCTTGTGGCCAACGAGGGCAAGGCGGCGCGGGAGCGGCTGACGCTGATCCGGCTGTTCGAGACGCTGCGGGGCCTGGGTTACGAGGGCGGCTACGACGCGGTCCGCCGCTACGCCAGGAGCTGGCGCCGACGGCGCGGGGCGGCGCTGGCGCAAGCCTATGTGCCGCTGAGCTTCGCGCCGGGGGAGGCCTACCAGTTCGACTGGAGCCACGAGATCGTGGTGATGGGCGGTACCACAGTCACGGTGAAGGTGGCGCATGTCCGGCTCTGCCACAGCCGCATGCCGTTCGTGCGGGCCTATCCGCGCGAGAGCCAGGAGATGGTGTTCGACGCCCACGACCGGGCCTTCGCCTTCTTCAAGGGCGCCTGCACGCGCGGCATCTACGACAACATGAAGACGGCGGTGGAGACGATCTTCGCCGGCAAGCAGCGCGCCTACAATCGCCGCTTCCTGCAGATGTGCAGTCATTACCTGGTCGAGCCGGTGGCCTGCACGCCGGCCTCGGGCTGGGAGAAGGGGCAGGTCGAGAACCAGGTTGGCCTGATCCGCGAGCGCTTCTTCACGCCGCGGCTCAGGGTGAAGAGCTACGACGAGCTGAACGCCTGGCTGATGGACCAGAGCATCGCCTACGCCAAGGCGCATCGCCATCCCGAACGGCGCGAGCAGACGGTCTGGCAGGCCTTCGAGGCGGAGCGGGGGAGCCTGGTGCCCTATGCCGGCCGCTTCGATGGCTTCCATGCGATCCCGGCCGCGGTCTCCAAGACCTGCCTGGTGCGCTTCGACAACAACAAGTACTCGGTGGCGGCCTCGGCGGTCGGCCGGCCGGTCGAGATCCGCGCCTATGCCGAGCGCATCGAGCTGCGCCAGGACGGGCGCCTCGTCGGCGAGCATCGCCGCTGCTTCGGGCGCGACCGGTCGGTCTATGATCCCTGGCACTATGTGCCGGTGCTGGCGCGCAAGCCGGGGGCGCTCAGGAATGGCGCGCCGTTCAAAGACTGGGTGCTGCCGGCCAGCCTGGAGCGGGTGCGCCGCAAGCTCGCCGGCGCCGCCGACGGCGATCGCCAGATGGTCGACATCCTCACCGCCGTGCTGAGCGACGGGCTGCCTGCCGTCGAGGCCGCCTGTGGCGAGGCGCTCGGCGAGAGCGTCCACTCCGCCGGCGTGATCCTCAACATCCTCTCCCGGCGCCGCGAGCCGGTGGCACCGCTCGCGATTGCGACCCCCGAGGCGCTGCGGCTGCGGCACGAGCCGACCGCCGACTGCGCCCGCTACGACAGCCTGAGAAGGAGTCTCTGATGGAACGTACCGAGATCCTCGCCGCCATGGGCGAGCTCAAGCTCTACGGCATGAAGGCGGCCTTCGACGAGACCCTGGCCACCGCGGTCAAGCGCCAGCACGAGCCGCAGCGCTTCGTCGGCGACCTGCTGACCGCCGAGATCAGCGAGAAGCAGGCCCGCTCCATCAAGTACCAGATCGCCATCGCCAAGCTGCCGCTGGCCAAGGACCTCGAGGACTTTGCCTTCGACGGCACGCCGGTTAACGAGACCCTGGTGCGCGAGCTCGCCGGCGGCGACTTCCTCGCCCATCAGCGCAACCTCGTGCTGGTCGGCGGCACCGGCACCGGCAAGACCCACCTCGCCATCGCCATCGCCCGCGCCTGCATCCGCGACGGCGCCCGCGGCCGCTTCTTCAATGTCGTCGACCTGGTGAACAAGCTGGAAGCCGAGAGCCGCGCCGTCCGGCAGGGGCGCCTGGCCGATCAGCTGTGCCGAATGGACCTGGTCGTGCTCGACGAGCTCGGCTATCTGCCCTTCGCCCAGTCCGGCGGCCAGCTCCTGTTCCACCTGATCAGCCGGCTGTACGAGCGCACCTCCGTCATCGTCACCACCAACCTTGCCTTCGGCGAATGGCCTGCCGTCTTCGGCGACGCCAAGATGACCACGGCGCTGCTCGACCGCCTCACCCATCACTGCGAGATCGTCGAGACCGGCAACGAAAGCTGGCGCTTCAAGAACCGCGCCTGAGCGTCCCCCCTCCCCGGACCCCACCCCCGGCGGATCCCCCAGGTGGGTGCACAGGCACCTCCCACGCGCATCGCTCCGTCGCTCGTGAAGGCACTGCGCGATGCGCGTGGGGCCCTCCTATGCACTACCTGGACGATCCGCCCGAACACCATCACCGGGGGGTCAACATTCGACGCCGATCGGGGGTCAACATTGCGCGCCGATTGACAGGATAACGTCGAGAGCGACGAGCGCCTCCTCGACATAGCCGAAAGTTTCGCCGATAACATAGTCCACGCCGGCATCGACAGCCCAAGCCACCTGCTCCTCGAACATGCTCCGCACCTGGCGCTGGGTGTCAGGGTTGCCAGGATCATAGATGTTGGTGTTGCAGATGTCGCCCGCGAGCAAGACGTCGCTCTCCTCGGCGACCTCTTTGGCGATGGCCAACGCTTGGCGGTTCAACGGCTCGAGTAGTTCCTCCTTGCCGATGATACGAAGCTTTTCCCGGTGGGCGTAGTAAGTGAAGGCCTCGACGACATCTGAACCGGCATGGACAAACTCACGATGTAGCTGTCTGACCATGTCTGGGTGCTCGCGCACGACCTCGGGCACGTAGGCGCCCGCCTGCAGATAGCCGCGGCGCTCGAGCTCAAAGAGGTAGCCCTCCGCGCAGATGACTGGTTCATTCTCGAGCCGCTCCAGGAGACCCGGGCTGCGGCGGAGTGAGCGACTGGTCATGGGCGTGACTCCGATGCGAAAATAACGATGAAAGCCCCATTCGATGCTGCAGCTTAACCGACAGCAAGACGCGCTTTCGCCATTCGGCGATAAGCCGACGCCCTCGCCTTCTTGGAGCGATCCACTACACGACAACAGCCACGAATGCACGCAAGCCTCAGCTGATTGCGGGGTCCGTCCGCCTGAATATGCGTCGGCACCGCAAGCCGCAATCCCATGGTGTCTTACTGCCATGGTACAAGGAGATTGCCACCATGCTCAGTGGAAGGCCCTTGGTCCTGCCGCCGGGGGGCGAACAAAGCGAACTACCCCTAGCGTTCCGGGCCAGTCGGCCCGTAGGCGATGCAAGCAGTAAATGCGAGCTCCGCCTCGACGCCGCAGGACGCCGTGTCGTCCGAGCTAGTTCGTCGGCGGTCCTTTGCGCCGGTCCAGGACGAAACCCACGATGGCGGCGATCACACCGGCCACGAGGAGAATCCAGTATAAGGTGATGGGCGCGCCCCCGGCTGCCTGCTCGCCAGCTTCAGGACCGGGGGTAGTCTGCCAGACCCAGATAAGCGTACCGGCAAACACGATCGCCACTAGGATACCGCCCCACTTGAGCAAGGGGGTGAGCCATGTCGGCATCTTGGCCTCCCATATTCGGATTTGCCTGACGCAGGGTCGTTGCTTCCTGTCGTCATCCGTACATTAGACCCGTTCGGCTAAGGTTTCAAATCATGCAAGATGCGACGTCGCTAACTGGCGGCGTCGTTGCCTCCGGGCGACCGCATTTCTCACGTGAATTCATTCCCGAGGCGACCGCAACCGCCTAAAACCTTCGCCCAAAGCTATCGACCCCCGATGGGCAAGACCGCTCAGAGGTGCGATCACCACCAGAGCTGGTGAGCTGGCCTCGAAGGCGCGGTTGGCACACTATGATCGCACATCTCTAGCTAGCTGGAGGAAACCAGCCAAGATTCGGACAAGCTGCGCGATGGCTGTTTCCCCGGTATCGCACTGATCTCGTCGTTCAGTGCGACTGCTCAAGATCGCCGGCTATCAGCCTCCTATCCGGGCAGACGATCCAGTTCTCCTCTGATCCGCTCGGCACCCATCGCCTGAAGTCGCCAAAGATTGCGGTCCCTGATCCCGAGTTCCTCTGGATGAGCAACTGTCTGCTGTAGATACTCCGCGCAGGAGCCCCACCCCGTCGCCCCAGCCTGCCCTTCGCGCCCGCGTTCGAGATCGGCTGGCGCCTTTGCCGATCAGCATGGGGAAACGGATTCGCCACCGAGGCTGCGAAGGAGGCGCTCACTGACGCTTTTGCTCGGCGCGACTTCGACCTGGTGCTCGCCATCACAAGCATCACCAATCAGCGTTCGGAGGCGGTTGTGCGCCGCTTAGAAGCGATACGTCGAACGGACTTGGATTTTGAGCACCCAGATGACTTCACTGGCCCATGCCTGGTGTACGCTGCTACCGGCACCAAATGCTCTCATAGTTCGCTTCCCACCCTTTCCGGTCGTCACCCGAGGCCGACCTAGAGCAATTTCTCACCTGACGGAATCGTAGGGGATTCCCTTGGAGAGCAATTTCTGATTCAAGATGCAGGCTGGTAAAGGAGGCCAGCCTGCATGACGCGACCTCTTTCGATGGATATCCGCAGCCGGCTGGTTTCGGC
>DASWJG010000215.1:0-8527 GCA_036397315.1 Methyloceanibacter sp.
GCCGCCAACGCCATCCTCAAATTCGATCCCGAGACGGAGACCTTCGACAGTTTCCCGAGCGACAAGCCTGACGCCGCCGTGCGCCAGATGCTCGGGCGTCCTGGCGAGATGTGGGGCGCTGAGTCCGGCACCGACCGGCTGGTGGTGATCCGCTAGGAGCAAACAGGCCCGAATTGGGCGCCCCGCCAATGAGGGCCGGAGGGGACGCATCGCGGCTCTTGCCAGAGGCCGTTCCTCTTGACACGATAGCGTCATCAAGGCTTGCGCGGGTGGGTGCGTCAGGAGCCTTCCCGTGCGGCTGACAACCGCTAAGGGAGGAGATCATGGGCCAAGCGCAGGGCCAACCAGCCCGCAGCGCCCGCTGCATCGCACTGGTTGGCCCCTATCTCAGCGGCAAGACGACGCTTCTCGAAGCCATTCTGGCGCGCACCGGCGCCATCACCCGCCAGGGCTCGACTTCAGGCGGCAACACGGTGGGCGACGCCTCAGAGGAGGCCCGCCATCACGGCATGAGCGTCGAGCTCAACGTGGCCACAGTCGATTTCCTCGGCGATAGCTTCACATTCCTCGATTGCCCCGGCTCGATCGAGTTCCAGGCCGACGCGGCACACGCACTCACAGCCTGCGACGCCGCCGTGGTGGTGTGCGAGCCGGACGAGAAGAAGGTTCCAGCGCTGCAGCTGATCCTCAAGCAGCTCGAAGATCGCGGCATCCCGCATTTCCTCTTCATCAATAAGATCGACAAGGCCGAGGCGCGCGTGCGCGACATCGTGCCGATGCTCCAGCCGGCCTCGACCAAGCCGCTCGTGCTCCGTCAGATCCCCATTTGGGAGAACGACATCGTCACCGGCTTCATCGATCTCGCGCTCGAGCGGGCCCATGTCTATCGCGAGCACGCCCCGAGCGAGGTGATCGACATCCCCGTGGCGCTTGCCGAGCGCGAGAAGGAAGCCCGGTTTTCCATGCTGGAGAAGCTTGCCGATTATGACGACGAGCTAATGGAGCAGCTGCTCGAGGACGTGCCGCCACCGCGCGACAAGGTGTTCGACGATCTCTCCAAGGAGCTGCGCGAAGGAATAATCTGCCCGGTCCTGCTCGGCTCGGCGGAGAACGGCCACGGCATTTTGCGCCTGCTCAAGGCGCTGAGGCACGAAGCCCCTTTTGTCGAGAACACAGCCAAGCGCCTCGGCGTCAATAAGACGCCGTCATGCGCCTTTGTGGAAAAGACCTTCCACACCGCGCATGGCGGCAAGCTCTCGCTGGCGCGCGTGCTGACCGGAACTTTCGCCGACGGTACCACCGTCTATGGCGGAGCCGATGAGGAGCGCATCTCAGGCGTTCTCAGCGTCATGGGCCAGGAGCCGATCAAGCGCGGCGAGGCGCAGGCCGGCGATACTGTCGCCTTCGGCCGCCTCGACAGCGTCAAGACCGGCGACACCTTGACCGAGGAGAAGGGCAAAGCGGTCAAGATCGAGACGGCAGACGTTGCGCAGCCCGTGTTCGGCTTGGCCATCGCCGCCAAGGAGAAGAAGGACGAGGTGAAGCTCACCGCCGCCATCGCCAAGATCATCGAGGAAGACCCTTCGATCTCGCTCACCCACAGCCAGGACATGGGCGAGATGGCGCTGTGGGGGCAGGGGGAGATGCATTTGCGCGTGGCGCTCGAGAAGCTCGTGCGCAAATACGGCATCGATGCTTCGACGCGCCCGCGCCAGATTCCATACAAGGAGACCATCCGCAAGACCGCCGAGGTGCGCGGCCGCCACAAAAAACAGTCGGGCGGCCACGGCCAGTTCGGCGACGTGGTGGTGACGATCAAACCGCAGCCGCGCGGTGCGGGCTTCGAGTTCTCCGATGAGATCACCGGCGGCGTGGTGCCGAAGAACTATATCCCCTCGGTCGAAATCGGGGTGCGCGACTATCTGCATGCGGGACCGCTCGGCTTCCCCGTGGTCGACGTTTCGGTCTGCCTCATCGACGGCTCGTACCACTCGGTCGATTCGTCCGACATGGCGTTCCGCCAGGCAGGGCGCATCGCCATGAGCGAAGGCATGCCGCAATGCTCGCCCGTGCTGCTCGAACCGATCATGGCGGTGGAGATCGCCGTCCCGTCCGAGGCCACGGCGAAAATCAACTCGATCGTCTCGTCGCGGCGCGGGCAGATTCTCGGCTTCGACGCGCGCCCCGGTTGGATGGGGTGGGACGTGGTCGAGGCGCATCTGCCTGAGTCGGAGATCCAGAACCTGATCGTCGAGCTCAGGTCGGCGACGGCGGGAGTCGGCACGTTCAACGCGAAGTTCGATCATCTGGCGGAGCTTACCGGCAAGGTGGCCGACCATGTGCTGGCAAGCCGGGGCGCCAAGGCGGCCTAGGGTTAACCGCAGAGGTCGCCTGTAACGATTGAGTAGGGCCGACGATAGCGTCGGATGGTCCGGTGTGGTCTTAATTCGAGACCAAACAAAGCGGGCTTCACCTTGCTGAAAGACCTCTCGCTACGACGCGCCACGGGTTCCGGAAGGCGCTTTAGTCCGCTTGTCTTCCTCATTGCGAGCTTGGCAGCCGCCACCATTCTGGTGTCGATCGTCGCCATCCCCCAATTTCTGTCGCAGCAGGCGCGGATGGACGTGCTCCGCTCGCATGTCGGAGAAATAGGACAACTCGCCGCCAGCGTCGTCGACGGCGACTTACACAGGCAATTGCTGGACCCCGCGAACTATAGCGACGAGCGTTATGCGCGCGCGCTGAAGCCACTGGTGCGTTTCCACTCGGCAAACCCCGATATTTTTTACCTGTACACGATGGTCGATCGGGGGGGCACGGCGTACTTCGTTCTCGACACGGCTACCTCGCCTGACTTGCAAACAAAGCACCGGCTGCGCGCTTCGGCCTATATGGAGAAGTTTGACGTCCGTGAACAAAACAATGGCGACTGGCTCAAGCAGATCGCGGCCGGCAAGACCTACGTCACGCCCTCTTTCGAGCAAGACGACTTCGGGTCATTTCTGACCTCGCACGTGCCCATTTACGACAGCAAGGGCCTCTATAGCGGCTTCGTCGGCGTGGATTTCGACATGCAATACTATCTGACTCGCGAGGCGCGCTTCCGCAGCATCGCCATCGCCACGCTCGGTGCGGCGCTGCTGGTGGCGTTGGTGACCGGATATCTGGTGGCGGTCTATCACGCGTCGATCCACCGCCGCATGCAAGAGCTTTATGACAGTTCAATTCGCGACAGCTTGACCGGACTGCTGAATCGTCGTGGCGCCATGCAGGTCATCAAAAAGTCGGTGGAGCGGCATGCCGGGCAAAGGGCGATGCTGCTCGTCGACATCGACAATCTCAAGATGATCAACGATATGCGCGGTCACGCCACCGGAGATGCGGTCGTTGCGCGCGTCTCGGAAGCCATTCGCGATAGCGTGCGCGAGGGCGATGAATGCGCGCGGCTGGGCGACGAGTTCCTGATCTTCGCCCCGGATTGCGATACCGAGGGCGCCGCGGAAATCGCCCGGCGTATCCTCGGCCGACTGTCCAGGGAGGGGATGCCGCTGGTCGGCGCCCCCTTCAGTGTGTCGGTCGGCATCGCGCTGCATACTGGCGCTGGCGCCGATTTTGCGCGAATGCACCGGGAGGCCGACGAAGCACTGCATCAGGCGAGAGCCGAGGGCAGAAACCGCATCGGCGTGTTCGAGCCGTCGACCGCGGCGGCGTTCCAGCCAGACCGGCCTCCGGAACTCACGGTGGAGTTGATGGCCGGCAACTCGCCCTCGCCGATCGTCAGAGCAAGGAGAATCCAAGCTGCATCACGCCCGTCGCCACGAGCGCTGCGGCGATCAGGACTGCTGCAAGGAGAACCGCCAGAGCGATGGCGATCGGCTTCCAGGGATTGCCGGGCCTTTGAGTCACGACCGGTGCGGTTTGCGCGAGATCTGCCGGAGCCAGCGGATCGCCAGCCATAACAGCAGGACGATGATCAGCGCCGTAAGCAACGGCGCCACCAGCGCCAGCAGCGAGACGATCAGCGAGCCGCCGAGCTCAGCCGTCGCGACGGCTGGATTGCCGAGTGTGCCGGTCATCACGGTGGATTTCGCCCTGAGCACTGTGGTCACGGTTTGGGTCAAGCCGGCGATGCCGCCACCGGCGATGATCGCAGCCGCCCATTTGACCATCGGCGGCAGATCGGTGATGACCGCCGCCGAGACTATCGTGCCCGCAACGAAGGCGGCGGGCGTCGCCAACGTATCGAGCAGATTGTCCACTCCGGGTATGTAGTAGGCGAGGATTTCCGCGAGTGCCGCCACGCTGAGCGAGATCAAGGCTGCCGGCGTCGCGAGCCAGGTGAAGTTTTCGCTCAAAGGGAGGTGCCCGGTATAGGCCGCGGCGCTCACGACGAGCATCGGCAAGAACAGCCGAAGGCCGGTCGCCGCGGCGAGACCGATGCCGAGAGCAATTGATAATGCGAGATCGAATTCGGACATGGCCGAAACTACCATGCAAGCCGACTGGCGACACGCCGGAACCGGGAGACCTAGTTCGTTTCTCGCGGATTGGCCTGACGCCAGTCTGACGGACGCTCGAAGGTTCCGCGCCAAATGCCGCGTTTGGCGGCTTCAGCTTCCGCTTGCGCCTCGCGATAGGGATTGCCGGCGGCGCCGCCGAGATCGATGGCATAGCCGTCGCGCACCAGCGCCTCGCCAAGATCCGGCACACCTTCGGCGCTGCAGATCGCCACGATGCGGCCGAAGCGGTCGTTGGCGCGCGCCTCGCAATTCACATTGCCGCGATTGATGAGCGTGGTGAGCTTGGCTTTCGCCGCGCGCCCGCATAGCCATGACTTGCCGTTGGCCTCGCCGCAGGTCTGGTGCAGCTCCGGCGCGTCGACACCAAAGATGCGATATTCGACGCCGTTGGCCGCTCTCAGCGTGTCGCCGTCAACGGAGACGATCTTCGCGCCCGGGCCGAAGGGCGACACCTGGATGCGACAATAGCGCTCGATGAGGATCACGGCGATCACGACAAGCACTAGAGCGATGAGCTTGCCGAGCGCTTGGGCAAGCGCGCGGGACGACTGTCCCTTGCCTTCGGTCGCCTGATCATTGGGTTCGGTCACGCTTAGCAGGTAGCGCAGATTCGTCGCTGCGACGAGACCTAGCTTGGACGGAAGCCGTCCTTATTGCCTATCGATCCGCCGGCCGATGATGGCGATGGCCTGCTGATAGACGCCGGCGGCGTTCCAGCCCTGGATGGCGGCGAAGTTGGGCTCGCCGGGTTGATAGCCCGCGCCCCTGACCCAGCCGTGGCCTTTCAAAAAATTGGCGGTGGAGGCGAGCGCGTCGGCCTTCGCGTTGAGATTCACGACGCCGTTGCCGTCGCCGTCGACGCCATAGAGCAGGATGCTCTTGGGCAGGAACTGCGTCTGCCCGACTTCGCCATGCATGGCGCCGCGCGTTGAGCCGCTGAGGACGCCGCGATCGATGAGCTGTAGCGCCGCATAGAGCTGGTCGGTGAAATATTCGGGCCGGCGGCAGTCATAGGCGAGTGTAGCCACGGCCGAAAGCGTGGGTTGATTGCCCATGAAACTGCCGAACGCCGTTTCCATCCCCCAGATGGCGATCAACGGCCCGGCCGGTACGCCATAGCGCTTCTCGATCGAGGCGAGCAGCGCGGCATTGGAGGCTCTCATGGATTTGCCCCTGGATGCGATGGCGGGGCCGCCCCGCTTGGCCATGAATTGATCGAGCGACAGTTTGAAGCTCTTCTGGCCGCGGTCGGCCCTGATCGTTCCCACCGAATAGTTGGTGGCCATCAGCGCGCCGATCGCCGCCGGTCCTATGCCGTTGGCTTGGGCTTCGCCGGCGAAGACCCTTTTCCAGGCCTCGAAGCCGGCACCCGTCTTGCCGCAAGGGGCCGCCTCGACCGAACCGGCCATCAGTCCGAAGACTGCGGCCAACAACGCGGCGCAGCCGAAATGCCTGTCTACCATAAGCGCTTCCGCGTTCCCTCTAGGGCCTTTGGAGGCGGCCCGTTTGCTTGAGTTCGTTAACCTTAACCATTTTCGTAAAAATGTCCCGACACTTATCCCCAATGGGCGTAGAGTTGGCAACGGTGATGGTTTTCCCTCCCATCACCGCCCCGCAGGGAACTTTATCGGAAGAAGCCCCGACCCCCCGTACGGGGCTTCTTCTTTTGTGGCACCCTTCAACCTAGGGTTCTGGAGCCTCGGCCCTCGATCCAGGCCGGTTTGGCTAAACTCCGGGTCGCGCCGGTCTTGCCTTTGGGGTGTCTGGCCGGTTATTCGATTGTGCCGCTTCTTTGGGCGATGACCGTTACGAGCGAGAGGGTGTTCCATGACGAAAATCTATGCGCAGCTTGATATCCCCGAGACGCTTGCCGCCGGCCCCGGGCCCGGGAACACCGATCCGCGCGTGCTGGAGCGCTTCGCCAAGACGGGCGTCGCCGATCACATGCAGAAGGACGTGCTGCGCGGCATGCTCGAAGCCAAGGAGATGCTGCGGGAGCTGTGGGGCACCAAGAACGTCTATACCTATGGCGTCGCCGGCACCGGGTTTGACGGGCTCGACTGCGTGCTCTCTCTGATCCTGCCCGGCGATAAAGTGGTCTGCTTCCCGAACGGCACCTTCTCCGGCATCGACACGTTGACCATCCGCATGAAGGCCTCGACCGCGGAAGAGCTCGCCGCCGACAGTCTCAACCCGAAGCCGAAAAGCGTGATCGTGGTCGACACCCCGCATGGCCAGTCGGTCAGCGGCGAGACGATCGACAAGGCGCTTGGCCAGCATAAGCCGATGTGGGCGTTCATGGCGCATTGGGAAACCGGCTCGGGCCGCATCAACGACCTCAAAGGTTTCTCCGACGCTTGTGTAAAACATGGCGTGATGGGCATTTGCGATGCCGTGTCATCGCTCGGTGTCGCCGATTTCAACATCGACGATTATCCGGGCGTGGTGGCCTGGGCCTCGTGTCCGCAGAAGGGCGTGCTCAGTCTGCCGCTCACCTATGCGCCGGTCAGCTTCACCGACAAGGCGATCGAGATGGTGAGGAAGCGCGGTGCCCGCACCTACGTCAATCACCCGATCCTCGACGCGCGCCACTGGGGCATCATCGACGGCAAGGACGGGACGCCGGGTTATCACCAGACGCATTCCTGCTATGCGGTGGCCGCGTTCCACGAGGCGCTCCGCATCATTCTCTCCTATGGCCGCCGCCGCAAGGCGTCCGACTACGCCTATCACGAGAAGGCGCTGCGCGCCGCCGTCGAGGCCATGGGCTGCGACGTCACCTCCAACATGCCGAGCCTCGTCGTGTGCAATCTGCCGGGCAAGTTTAAGGGCAAGGAGAAGGAGCTTGTCGCGGGCTGCCGCGAGAGGGGCTTCGGCATCTGGCCGACGCTGTCGGAGCCGGTGCAGGTCCGCATCGGCATTCTGAACCAGCTTTCGCCGGAGCAGATCGGCGAGATCGTCAGCCGCTTCGCCGACGCCATGCTCGCCATGGGCGCCGAGTTCGACAAGCAGAAGGTGATGAGCGGGCTCAAGTCCTACTACGCTAAGGCCGCTTAAGCCTCACGAACCGCAGCGCCACATTAAACTTCTCCCCATAGGGGAGAGGGGTGACGGCCAGCGTCAGGCTTTGGGCTGCTGCATGTTGCGCACGGCGTCGGCCATCAGCCAGGAGAGCTGCTGGGCTTGAATGCCAAAGGTCTGCATCTGCGTCTGCGCGTAGCGGCTCTGCAGGGTCAGCACCTCCTGCACGTCCTTGGCGCGGGCGATCTCGCTCGCCAGCGCGAAGGAGCGCTCAGCGTTCTCCTTGGCGAAGGCGATCGCCCGCTCCTGCACGGCCCTGAAGCCGCCCATCTCCGCGCTCCCTGGCGAGGTGGCCCAGGCGCCCATAGCTTGGGTCAGGAAATCCATGAACTGGCCGTAGGCCGCGCGCGCCTGCTCGACATTCTTCTCGGCCATCTCGCGCAGCTCAGGCGGTATCTCGAAGGAAGGGGTCTCTGCCATGGGATCCTCTCAGGGCTGCTGTTGGAACGCGAGCCAAGCCCGCTCCTCTAATGCGCCTAATCTACTGCATTTTTGGGCGGGGAGGGGGTTTTGGCCGAAATGCTCTCATTTGGCCTAAGCTAGCCCCTTTGCAGTGGCCCGACCGGCGAAGCGTGCTAGAACCTCGTTTCGGATAAAGAGGGATCTCACGCATGACATGTAAACGCGCAGCAGCGACCGTCTTCTTCGTGTTGGCCCTGCCGTCGGCGGCCTTGGCGCAGGCCGGAACCATCACCAAGGGCATGCAGAACAATTGCGTCAACGACTACAAGAAATTCTGCGGCGATTACGGGCTGCAAACTGCGGCCCTGAACCTGTGCATGAAGAAAGCGGGCCCGTCTCTGTCGCCCGCTTGCGTGCAGGCGCTGGTTCAGGCCGGAAAGGTCTCGCAAGCGGATGTAGATAAGATCAAGGCGCAGATGAAAGGGCGGTAGAGAAGAGCGTCCTCAGCGGCTGTCTCCAGCCGG
>DASWJG010000216.1:0-9113 GCA_036397315.1 Methyloceanibacter sp.
GATGTGGTCGGAAATCTCCATCACCACGCTCATGTCGTGCTCGATCAGGAGGATCGAGGTGCCGTGCTCCCGGCGGATGAATTGCAGCAGCTCGTTGAGCTCGGCGCTTTCGCGCGCGTTCAGGCCGGCGGCCGGCTCGTCGAGGCAGAGCAGCACCGGCTCGGTGCACATGGCGCGCGCGATCTCCAGCCGCCGCTGCTCGCCGTAGGCGAGCCCGCCGCCGGCGTCGTCGGCGCGCCGAATAAGGCCGGTGCGGTCGAGCCAGTAGCGCGCCTTGTCGATCGCGGCGCGCTCGGCGGCGTGCCATGATTTGAGGCCGAAAAGGCCGGCGAAGGTGAAGCCCGAGGCCGCCATCAGCACGTTGTGCTGCGCCACCACCAGGTTTTCCAGCGCGGTCATGCCGGGGAACAGCCGGATGTTCTGGAAGGTGCGGGCGACGCGCGCCAGCTTGGCGATGCGGAAATTCAGCAGCCGCTCCAGCAGGAACGCGCGGCCGTCGGGATGCGAAAGGCGGATCATTCCGGCGCTCGGCTTGTAGAAGCCGGTGATGCAGTTGAACACCGTGGTCTTGCCGGCGCCGTTCGGGCCGATCAGTGCGGTGATGTCGCGCCTGCCCGCCTCGAAGGAGACGTCGTCGACCGCGGTGAGCCCGCCGAAGCGCATGGTGAGGTGCTCAACCTTGAGCAGGGGGTCTTTCTGCCACAGCCTCATGCGCGGCCTTCTTTGACGAGATCGACGCTGATCGGTCGCGCCTCATCGAGCACGATGGACGGCGTGCGCGAGCCGATGATCCCGCGCGGGCGCCACACCATGATCCCGACCATGGCGATGCCGAACAGGAGCATGCGGTAGAGCGCGGGATCGAACCCCTCGCCGAAAATGCTTTGCAGGCCTTCGGTATGGCGCAGCGCCTCGAAGCCACCGACCATGACGATCGCCGCGATGGCCACGCCGAGCTGGCTCCCCATGCCGCCCAGAACCACGATGGCGAGGATGATGGCGGATTCGATGAAAGTGAAGCTCTCCGGGCTGATGAAGCCCTGGCGGGTGGCGAAGAAGCTTCCCGCGAGCCCTCCAAACATCGCGCCGATGGCGAAGGCGGTGAGCTTGGTGATGGTGGTGTTGATGCCGAGCGAGCGGCAGGCGATCTGGTCCTCGCGCAATGCCTCCCAGGCGCGTCCGATGGGAAGCCGCCGCAATTTCAGGGTCACGAGATTAGTCATGAAGGCGAGCACGAGGATCACGTAATAGAGGAAGATGATGCCCTGGAGCGGGTCGTATTTGAGACCGAAAAAGGCGCTAAAGGTTTCGCCGCCGCTGGGAGCGAAGGGCAGGCCGAAAAAGGTGGGCTTGGGAATGCCTGAGACCCCGTTGGGCCCGTTGGTCACGTCGGTCCAGTTGAGCAGAACGATGCGGACGATCTCGCCGAAGGCGAGCGTCACGATGGCGAGATAGTCGCCGCGGAGCCTGAGCACGGGGAAGCCGAGGATGATGCCCCACAGCGCGGCGGCGGCGCCGGCGATCGGCAGGCATATCCAGAAGCCCAAGCCGAAATGCGTGGCGAGCAGCGCGAAGGTATAGGCGCCGACCGCATAGAAGGCGACGTAGCCGAGATCGAGGAGCCCGGCGAGGCCGACCACGACGTTCAGCCCCCAGCCGAGCATGATGTAGGTGAGCACCAGGATCGACAGGTCGAACAGGTAGCGCAGCGGCAAGCCGAGATGGAAGGCCTTCTCGAGGAAATAGGAGCAGATCGGGAAGAGGACGGCGAAGGCAATGCCGCCAACCGTGAAGATGCGCGCGTAAGGAAGGTTTGGGAAGAAAAACACGATGGTCCGGCGAATGAACCCGACGCCCATGAAGGCGAGCACGAATCCCGCCACGAGCTGACAGGCTGCGTTGCCGAGAATGCTGCCGACAATAAAGACGATCGCCGAAACGAATGCGGCAACGCCGAGCACGAGAATATCGCGGGGCTCGAAGGTCTCCTGTGTGAAGAGCCTGGCGAAGGGGAGGGTGATCGGATATTCGGCCTGCCACACGAAGAGATTGAGCAGGAGCCGTCCGACCATGACGATGCCGACGGCGACGGCGAGGAGCTGCGGGCGGGGCTCAAGCGTGAGCCCGGTCACGCTGTCCACCGTCTTCAAGCCCAGCAGCAGGCTGAACAGCGCAAAGGCGATAATGCCGGCGAGCAGGGCATCGACGAGGGCCGACTGGAGCCTTTGGCCGAACGATGTGCCGGGCTCGACCAAGGCGCTCAGACCTTCTCCACTTCGGGACGGCCGAGCAGGCCGGTCGGGAAGAAGATGAGCACGATCGCGAGCATGGAGAAAGCCGCGACGTCCTTGTATTCAATGCTGAAATAGGCCGACCAGAAGGTCTCGATCAGGCCGATGATGAGGCCGCCCAGCATGGCACCCGGCAGCGAGCCGATGCCGCCGAACACCGCCGCGGTGAAGGCTTTGATGCCGGCGACGAAGCCAATATAGAAGTCGATCACGCCGTAATAGAGGAGGTAGAGCAGCCCCGCCACGGCCGCGAGCGCTGCGCCGAGCACGAAGGTGAGCGAGATGGTGCGGTCCACATTGACGCCGGACAGCGAAGCCATCAGCCGGTCCTGCTCGCAGGCGCGTTGCGCCCGGCCAAGCGCGGTTCGGGTGATAATCAGCCAGAACACCGTCATCAGGACGAGCGTCGTCACCACGATAAGGATCTGGATATTGGAGAGATTGACGGCGAAGCCGTTCTGGTCGAACAGCACATAACCTCCAGTGACCACGGGCTGGAGCGGCTTCACCCGCGCCCCTTGCGCCACCTGGATGAAATTCTGCAGCACGATCGACATGCCGATGGCGGTGATGAGCGGCGCCAGGCGGAACGACTCGCGCAACGGCCGGTAGGCGATGCGCTCCACCGCCCAGCCCCACACCGCGGTGAGCACCATGGCGATGATCAGCACGATGAGAAGAGCAAGCGGGATCATCGTGAGGCCGAGGCTCATCAGCGCGAGAAAGGCGATCAGCGCGATGAAGGCGCCCACCATGAAGATGTCGCCATGGGCGAAATTGATCATGCCGATGATGCCGTAGACCATGGTGTAGCCTATGGCGATCAGCCCGTAGATCGAGCCAAGCGCGATCCCGTTGATCAGCTGCTGAAGGAAATAGGCCATTGGCCTCCGCGTCCCCCTTGCACAGGCCTCTTAATCGCTCAGTCCCTTGCGTGGCGGCCTAGCGCGGCCCCTTCTTAGCAAGAAGGGCTTGCCGCGTACAACGCCGCTTATCTGCTGGGCATGCCCAGATTTAGAGCAGCAAATGCGAGCCGTCGCAGTAGGGGGGATCTCCGGTATCCTTGCAGCCGCAAAGCAGCGCAAGTTCGGTCCGTTCCGCAGTGAACATCAGGGGCTCGATCCCGGTGCCGGCGTGCGACCCGTCGCAGAAGGGTTGTTTATTGCTCCGCCCGCAACGGCACCAGGCATAGCGTTTGCCGGCCTCGAGCTCGACCTGATAGGGGGTGAGCTGCGGCCGCTCTGGCTCTGCCATGATGATATCCTTTGCCCAAGCGGCCTTCGGCCATTTTTGCCTGCCCCTGCTTAGCCAATTCGCCTGGAAGGCACAAGGAAGTGGCGGTTTCGACCGTTAAGGGGCTGGGAATCTGTTGGCCACAAGATACCTTCAAACGATTCGCGACCATGAAGCGGCGCGCTCAGTCGGAGCGACATAAAGAGCTTGAGTCGGTGTGCCATCCGGACCATAGAGGGCCAAAAGCCGGACCGATGCCTCTTGCATCGTCGGGAAAAGGCGTCCCTCAAGGGCGCTCCAGTCGGGGACAAATAGGGGCCGAGACGAGTCTAGAGGCCGCCCATGGCTGAGCTCATTTTCGCAGCAGTTTCCCTCGCTGCCCTGTTCGCCTTGGCCATGAACCGCGCAGGCCTCAGGTCCTGGGCGCTTGCCGCTGCCATCTTCACTTTGTGCGCCCAGATGGGCCTCGTTCATGGCCATCTGCATTGGCCCGTCTTCCCGCTGTGGTCGCTGTTCGGTTGGCTTGTGGCTGGGCTTCTGTTCGCGGCGAGCTTCCCCGAGCTCAAGCGCAAATACATTACTCTCCCGGCCTATCGCGCGCTCAAGGGCGCCATGCCCACGATCTCCGACACCGAGCGCGAGGCGTTGCAAGCGGGCACGGTCGGCTGGGACGCAGAGCTGTTCTCCGGCAAGCCGGATTGGGCGAAACTCCGCCGCGTCGCCCCCATCACGCTCACCGCCGAGGAGCGCGCCTTTCTCGACGGGCCGACGACCGAACTCTGCAAGCGGCTGAACGACTGGCGCATCCGCCACGAGTTGCACGACATCCCCGACGACATCTGGCGCTTCGTCTGCGACCACGGCTTTCTCGGCATGCTCATTTCCAAGAAGCACGGTGGCTTGGGCTTCTCGGCTCAGGCGCAGTCGCTCATTCTCGGCAAGATCTCCTCACGCAGCCCCGACGGCGTGACCATCGTCATGGTGCCGAACTCGCTCGGTCCCGGCGAGCTGATCGAGAAATACGGTACCGACGCCCAGAAGGAGCACTTCTTGCCACGTCTCGCCAGAGGGGAGGAGATCCCCTGCTTTGCTTTGACGGGTCCGTTCTCGGGCTCGGACGCGGCCGCGATGCGCGACGTGGGCGTCGTCACACGCGGGCAGCATGAGGGCAGGGCGATGCTGGGCATCAGGCTCACCTGGGACAAGCGCTACATCACGCTGGCGCCCAAGGCCACACTGCTGGGCTTAGCCTTCCGCCTATTCGACCCCGACAACCATCTCGGCCGCGGCGAGGACGTCGGCATCACGCTCGCCCTCATTCCGACCAACCATCCTGGCGTCGAGATCGGACGCCGGCATCTACCGGCCGGTGCAGCCTTCCCCAATGGACCCACACGTGGGCGCGACGTGTTCGTGCCGCTCGACTGGGTCATCGGCGGCAAAGAACGGGCAGGGCAGGGCTGGCGCATGCTGATGAGCTGCCTCGCCGCCGGCCGCTCCATCTCGCTGCCGGCCACGAGCGCCGCCGCGGCCAAGTCGATGCTGAGAACGAGCACCGCTTACGCCCGTATCAGGAAGCAATTCAATCTGCCGATCGGCTTCATGGAGGGCGTGGAGGAGCCGCTCGCGCGCATGATCGAGTGCGCTTACGAGCTTGAAGCCGCGCGCGCCGTGACCGCCTCGATGGTCTCGGCGGGGGAGAAGCCTGCCGTCATCTCGGCGCTGCTCAAATATGTCTCGACCGAGCGCATGCGGCAAAGCGTCAACGACGCGCTCGATATCCATGGCGGCAGAGGAATTTGCGACGGGCCGAGCAATTACATCCAAGGCGCCTATCAGATGGTACCGGTCGGCATCACCGTCGAAGGCGCCAACATCTTGACCCGCACACTCATCACCTTCGCCCAAGGCGCATTGCGCAGTCACCCTTATCTCTTCACCGAGATCGAGGCGCTTCAGGATCAGGACCGCCAACGCGGCGTCGAGCTGTTCGCGCGCACGTTCGATGACCATGTCGCCTTCACCGTCTCGAATGTCGCCGGTGCGCTCTTCCACAATCTCACCTTCGGGGTGTTTGCCTCGGCCCCGCCCAATGCCGGAGACACGCGCCAATGGTGGCGCGAGCTTGCGCGCGCCTCCCGCTCCTTTGCGCTCGTGGCCGATCTGACCGTGGCACTGCTTGGCGGCGGTCTCAAGGTGAGGCAGAAGATCACCGGCCGCATGGCCGATGCACTTTCCGAGCTCTATCTCCTCTCTGCCATCCTCAAGCGCTATGACGACGACGGGCGCCCCAAGGAAGACCTCAAGCTGGTAGACTACTGCGCGCAGAACTGCCTCTACCGCTTCGACCAGGCGCTGCTCGGCACCTTGCGCAATTTCCCGGTGCGGTGGGCGGCGTGGCTGATGGCTCCGCTCGTTTTCCCCTTGGGCGCCAGGCGGTGGCCCGCGAGCGACAAGGACGGCAAGGCGATCGTGCGCGCGGCGCTTGAGCCAGGCGCATTCCGCGACCGTCTCACCAGAGATATCTTCGTCTCGAACGACCCGGGGGATCGGGTGGGACTGCTCGACTATACGCTCGCCAGGGTCGTGGCTTGCGAGGAGGCCGACAAGAAGCTTGAGCGGGCGATCCGCAAGAGTGAGGTCAAACGCTTCCACGACAATGACTGGGTCGCCGAGGCTGAAGCGAAAGGTGTGTTGACCGAGACCGAGGCGCGCGCGCTTGCCGAGCTTCGCGATCTCGTGGCGCGCGTCATCGCCGTGGACGATTTTGCCGCCGAGGAGCTCGCGCGCGGCGAAGCGCTCGTGGCATCCTCAGGCGAGGCGTCCTCAGCCCCACCCCAAGAGCAACCAGAACATATTGCCGCTGAGTAGACCGATCATGGCAACGACACTTCCCGATTTGCAGGACTGGCGCTTCACCGTCGACTTCGAAGGCATCGCCTGGGCGGTCATCGATCGCCAGGGCGAGAGCATGAATTCGCTCGGACGCCGGCCAGCCGAGGAGCTTGGCGAGATCGTCAAGGCGGTCGAGGAGGCGGCGATGAGGGGAGAGGTGAAGGGCCTCGTGCTGATGAGCGGCAAGGAGCGAAGCTTCATCGCCGGGGCCGATATCAGGGAGTTCGAGAGCTTCGACACCGAGTCCAAGATCGCCGACGTGGTGAAGCAGACGCTCGAACTCATCAATCGCATCGACCGGCTGCCCGTGACTGTGGTCGCCGCCATCCACGGCTACTGTCTCGGCGGCGGGCTTGAGCTCGCGCTCGCTTGCGACTGGCGCATCGCCGATCGCGAGGAGGCGACGCGGCTCGGCTTTCCCGAGGTGAAGCTCGGCATCTTTCCCGGGCTAAACGGCACGGTGCGCTCGATCCAGGCCGCCGGCCCCATGGACGCCATGACCGCCATGCTGACCGGCCGCATGTTGCGTCCCACGGCGGCCAAGGCGATCGGCCTCGTCGATCAGCTGGTGCCGACCCGCCACAATCTCCGCTGGGCCGCGCGCAAGGCGGTGCTGCAGAAGCGCCACTCCAAGGGCGCGCCGTGGTGGAAGCGGCTGATGCTCAAGCAGCCGGTGCGCTCCATGCTCGCCAAGCAGATGCGCGCCAAGACCGCGGAGAAGGTGCGCGAGGAGCATTATCCGGCCCCGTTCCGGCTCATCGATCTCTTCGAGCGCTATGGCGACGACCCGGTGCGCATGAAGATCGCCGAGACCGAGATGTTCATCCCGCTGATGGCGAGCGAGACCTCGCGCAATCTCCGCCGCGTGTTCAAGCTGTCGGAGATGCTCAAGGACGAGGCGCCCAAGGGCGAGACGCGGAAGAACGGCTTCAAGCCGCTCAAGGTGCACGTCATCGGCGCCGGCACCATGGGAGGAGACATCGCCGCGTGGTGCGTGGTCCAAGGCATGCAGGCGAGCCTTCAGGATCTCGACGAGGCTCAGATCGCCAAGGCGCTGGTCCGCGCCAAGGGCCTGTTTAAGCGGCATCTACGCACCCCGCTCGCGGTCGAGACGGCCCTAGCGCGGCTCATCGCCGATCCCACCGGCAAGCATATCAAGCATGCCGACGTGGTCATCGAGGCGATCGTGGAGAAGCTCGACGTCAAGCAGAGCCTCTTCCAGAAGCTGGAAAAAGAAATAAAGCCGGGCGCCGTGCTTGCCACCAACACTTCCTCGCTCAGGCTCAAGGATATTGCCAAGCCCCTGGCCGACCCCGGCCGCCTGGTCGGGCTGCATTTCTTCAACCCCGTGGCGCAGCTTCCTCTAGTCGAGGTCGTGCGCGGCAAGCAGACGCGGGAGGAAGAGGTGCGCAAGGCCTGCGCCTTCGTCACCGCCATCAACAAGCTGCCGTTGATCGTGAAGAGCTGCGCTGGCTTCCTCGTGAACCGCGTGCTCGCGCCTTACATGATGGAGGCCGTTCGCCGCTACCAGCAGGGCGAGCCGCGCGAGAAGATCGACCAGGCGGCGCTCAAATTCGGCATGCCCATGGGACCGCTCGAGCTCATGGACATGGTCGGGCTCGACATTGCCAACCATGTCGGAGACGAGCTTGGCCTTGCGCCCAAGGGCGACAATGTGCTGGGGACGCTGGTCAAGCAGGGGAAGCTCGGCAAGAAGACGGGCGAGGGCTTCTACGTCTGGGAGCAGGGGAAGCCGAAGCGGGAAGAGGTCGCATACGACCAGGCCGAGCTCGAGCGCCTTGGCCGCGCGCTGGTGAACCCCATGCTTGACGAGGCCGAGCGCGCGCTCGCCGATCATGTGGTGGCGACCGCCGATCACGTCGATGCCGGCGTGATCTTCGGCACCGGGTTCGCGCCGTTCCGCGGCGGCCCGCTTCACTACCGGCGCACGCAAGAGCACGCCGCTCGAACAGCTGCGGCGGCCTAACGGAAGATACGGGGAGCCGCAGGGACATGGCTGAAGCTTCGATGCGGCGCGTTGCGGTGCTGGGGGGGTCGCGCATCCCCTTCTGCCGTTCGCATACGGCTTACGCTGAGCTCTCCAATCTCGACATGCTGACCGCGGCGCTCGGCGGCCTGGTCGATCGCTTCGCCCTCCACGGCACGCATATCGATGAGGTGGTGGGTGGCGCCGTGGTGACCCATGCCAAGGACTGGAACCTTGCCCGCGAGGCGGTGATCGGGAGCGCGCTTGCCCCCACCACGCCCGCCATCACCATGATGCAGGCTTGCGGCACGAGCCTCGCCGGTGCGCTCGGGATCGCCGCCAAGATCGCCACGGGACAGATCGAATCAGGCATCTCCCTTGGCACTGACACCACGAGCGACGCGCCGGTCGTGTTTCAACGCCGCTTCGCCCAGCGCCTCGTGAAGTTGTCCCGGGCCCGCAGCCTCGGTCAGAGGGCCGCGGCTTTCAAGGGATTCACGCCCGCCGAGCTTGCCCCTCAGCCGCCTTCGACTTCGGAACCGCGCACCGGCCTCAGCATGGGCGAGCATTGCGAGCTGATGGCCAAGGAATGGGGCATTACCCGCGAGGCCCAGGACCTTTTGGCCTTTGAAAGCCATAAGAAAGCTGCCGCCGCCTATGACGAGGGCTTCATGGACGACCTCGTCATCCCCTGCGCCGGCGTCTTC
>DASWJG010000217.1:0-15689 GCA_036397315.1 Methyloceanibacter sp.
CCGCCGCGGATGCCGGTCGGCCAGCGGGCGGTCACGGTCTTGAGGCGGGTGTAGAAGCGCACGCCTTCCGGGCCGTAAACGGCGTGATCGCCGAACAGGGACCGTTTCCAGCCGCCGAAGGAGTGATAAGCGACCGGGACCGGGATCGCCACATTGATGCCGACCATGCCGATTTCGATCGATGCGGCAAAGGCGCGGGCTGTGTCTCCGTCGCGGGTGAAGATGGCGGCGCCGTTGCCGTACGCGTTGCTGTTGACCAGATCGGCGGCTTCCGCGTAGCCGTCCGTCCGCACAACGGACAAGACGGGCCCGAAGATCTCCTGTTTGTAGATGGTCATATCCTTGGTCACGCGGTCGAACAGCGAGCCGCCGAGGAAGAACCCGCGCTCGTAGCCCTGCAGCTCCAGCCCACGGCCGTCGACGACGAGGTCCGCGCCTTCCTTGACGCCTAGACCGATGAGATCGGTGATGCGCCGCTTGGCCTCGGCCGTGATCACGGGACCCATCTCCGACTCCTTGTCGGTGGCAGGGCCAACCTTCATCGTGCGGATCTTTGGTGCCAGCGCCTCGACGAGCCGGTCTGCGGTTTTCTCGCCGACCGGCACCGCGACCGCGATCGCCATGCAGCGCTCGCCCGCGGAGCCGAAGCCTGCTCCCATCAGCGCGTCGACGGCCTGATCCAGGTCGGCGTCCGGCATGACGATCATATGATTCTTGGCGCCCCCCAGGGCCTGTACGCGCTTTCCCGACGCCGAACCGCGCCTGTAGACGTACTCGGCGATCGGCGTCGAGCCGACGAAGCTCACGGCCTTGATGTCGGGATGGTCGAGTAAAGCATCGACGGCCTCTTTGTCGCCGTGCACGACGTTGAGCACGCCGGGCGGGAAGCCAGCCTCCTGGAACAGATCCCAGATCAGCATCGATGTGGAGGGATCACGTTCGGACGGCTTCAGGACAAACGTGTTCCCGCAAGCGATGGCGACCGGATACATCCACATCGGCACCATAGCCGGAAAGTTGAAGGGCGTGATGCCGGCGACGACCCCGAGCGGCTGGCGGTCGGACCAGCTGTCGATCTCGGGGCCGACATTGCGGCTGTACTCGCCCTTCAGGAGATGCGGAATGCCGCAGGCGAAATCGACGACGTCGATGCCGCGGGCGAGCTCGCCTGCCGCGTCGGCATGCGTCTTGCCGTGCTCGTTCGAAATCGCCCGGGCGATCTCGTCGGCGTTACGATCGAGAAGCTCCTTGAAGCGGAACATGGGCTTGATGCGCTTGAGCGGCGGCGTCGCGCCCCAGCCGACGGCGGCCTTCTTGGCGGCCGCGACGGCTTCATTCACATCCTCGGCGCTCGAGAGCGGCAGATCGGCGGTCTGGTCGCCCGTGGCGGGGTTGTAGACCGGCGCGATGCGCCGCGATGAGGACGTGACCTTGTGGCCGTCGATGGCGTTCTGGATGGTTGGCATGGCGACGACGTACCGTTTCTCAATCCGCAGTCTTAAGCACGCCCGACAGGATATCGATGAGCTGGTCGATCTCCTTCTTTTCGATGATGAGCGGCGGCGAGAGCGCGATGATGTCACCGGTGGCGCGGACCAGGAGGCCGCGCTTGAACGCCTCGACGAAGCGCGTGTGGGCGCGCTTTGACGGCTCGCCGTGGATGGGATCGAACTCGATGGCACCGATCAGCCCGATATTGCGAATGTCGATTATGTGGGGAAGGCCCTTGAGCGAGTGGACCGCGTCCTCCCAATAAGGCGCAAGCTCCGCCGCGCGCGTCAGCAGTCCCTCCTCCTGATAGGTCTCCAGCGTGGCGATGCAGGCTGCGCAGGCGACCGGGTGGCCGGAGTAGGTATAGCCATGGAAGAAATCGATGACCTCCTCCGGGACGCTCATGAACGCGTCGTGGACCTTCGTCTTCACGAACACCGCGCCCATCGGAATAGTGCCGTTGGTTATGCCTTTCGCCGTCGTGATGATGTCGGGCGAGACGCCGAAATAATCGGCGCCGAACGGCGTGCCAAGTCGCCCAAAGGCGGTGATGACCTCATCGAAGATGAGCAGGATGTCGTGCTTGGCACAGATCGCGGCGAGGCGCTTCAAGTAACCTTTGGGCGGGATGAGAACGCCGGTCGAGCAGGCGACGGGCTCGACGATGACGGCGGCGATGGTCGAGGCGTCGTGCAGCGCCACGAGACGCTCGAGATCGTCGGCAAGCTCGGCGCCATGCTCGGGCTCGCCGCGGCTGAAGGCGTTGCGGTCCAAGTCGTGGGTGTGGCGAATATGGTCGACGCCGGAGAGAAGGGTGCCGAACCACTTGCGGTTGTTGGCGATGCCACCGACCGAGGTGCCGCCGAAATTGACGCCGTGATAGCCGCGCTCGCGACCGATCAGGCGGACTTTCGTCGCATTGCCTTTTGCCCGGTGATAGGCGAGCGCCATCTTAAGCGCGGTCTCGACGGACTCGGACCCCGAGTTGGTGAAGAACACGTGGTCGAAGCCCGGTGGGGCGATATTGACGAGCTTCGAGGCGCACTCGAAGGCCCCAGGATGGCCCAGCTGGAAGGTGCCGGCGAAATCGAGCTCGCCAACCTGCTTGCGGATCGCTTCGACGATTTTCGGTCGGCAATGGCCGGCATTGACGCACCAAAGCCCGGACGTACCGTCGAGCACGCGGCGTCCGTCGTCTGCGGTGTAGTGCGTGCCTTCGGCGCTGACCAGCAGGCGCGGCGCCTTCTTATACTGGCGGTTCGCCGTGAACGGCATCCAGAATGCTTCGAGATCGTTCGTCGCGAGCCTTGCGCTCATGTAGATGCCTCGTAACGGTGGCGAGTGTTGAATCGAGAAGAGCTCACGCGACCCGGGTCACGGCTTCGGTGAGGCTCGTCTCGAAGATGTCCATGCCATCGCGAACGAGTGCGTCGCTCGCGGTGAGCGGAACGAGGAACCGAATGACGTTCCCGTAGGTACCGCAGGACAGAAGAATGAGTCCGTTCTCGTTTGCCACCTTCATCAACGCCTGCGTCAGCTGCGGCGCCGGCTCGGCGCTCGCAGTATCCTTCACCAGCTCGATGGCGCACATGGCGCCCAGGCCTCGTACATCCCCTACGCAGTTCAGATTCGAGCGGCTTTTTATCTGGTTGCAGCGGTCAAGAATGATCTTGCCGATGGCATTGGCGCGGTCGCAGAGCTTTTCTTCCTCGATCGCATCGAGCACGGCATGGGCGGCGGCGCAGGCTACCGGGTTACCGGCGTAGGTGCCGCCGAGACCGCCGGGATTCGCCGCATCCATGATTTCGGCGCGTCCCGTTATGGCGGACAGCGGCAGGCCACCGGCCAACCCCTTGGCCATGGTCACGACATCCGCCTTGATGCCGGCGTGCTCGAGCGCGAACATTTTCCCGGTGCGCGCAAAGCCCGTTTGAATCTCGTCGGCGATAAGGAGAATGCCGTGCTCGTCGCAAAGCGCCCTGAGGGCGCGGAGGAAGTCGAACGGAGCGACGTAGAACCCGCCCTCCCCCTGCACCGGCTCGATGATGATGGCGGCGATGCTCGAGGGATCGGCAGTATATTTGAACAGGGCCTTGAGGCCAGCGAGGCTCTCTCCGCCGCTGACCCCGTGATAGGTGTTAGGGAAGGCAACGTTGTAGATTTCGGCGGGGAAGGGTCCGAAGCCCTTCTTGTAGGGAACGACCTTGCCGGTCAGCGCCATGCCCATAAGCGTGCGGCCGTGGAAGCCGCCGCTGAACGAGACGATCCCCGGACGGCCGGTATAGGCGCGCGCGACCTTCACCGCGTTCTCGACCGCCTCGGCGCCGGTCGAGACCAGCATGGTCTTGGCCGGGCCGGCGACGGGCGCCAGCGCGTTCAGCCGCTCGGCCAGGCGCACGTAGGATTCATAAGGCGTGACCTGGAAGCAGACGTGGCTGAACGCCTTCATCTGCTCCGCGACGGCGGCAACGATCTTCGGATGCTGGTGGCCGGTATTGACCACGGCAATGCCGGCGGCGAAGTCGATGTAGCGCTTGCCGTCCTCACTCCAGATCTCGGCGTTCTTGGCGCGCTTGGCATAGATGGCGGTCGCATGGCTGACGCCGCGGGGCACCGCCGCGACTCTCCGCTCATGCAGCTCGGCCGAATTTGGCATGTGGGCGTTCCGTTCCTTGTAGTCTTCGAGTCTTCTTAGTGTGTGCGAAGCGTCAGGACTGGAGCACGACCGGGCTCGAGCCGCCCCAACTCACCCAGACCTTCTCGCCCCAGCCGAAATTGTCCTGGTCGAAGCGGGAGCGGTTGGGACGCGAAATCCGGATCAACCGGCCGCCATCAAGCAGGACGTGGAAGATCGAAATATCGCCGAGATAGGAGATCTCCTTGATCTCTCCCTTGGCGACGTTGTGGGCGGCCGGGCACTCGGGCACCGCGGGCGGCGCGCCGGAATCCTTATGCAAGTTCATCTTCTCGGGGCGGATGGCGACCCAGACGGACGACGTCTCCTTGCCGAGGACGGCATGGGGGACGTGGATGCGATGCGGATCGAGCTCGGGGCAGGCGACGGTGGCCTCGTCGGGCTTGTCGTCGATCAGCGTGCCCTCGAACATGTTCACCGAACCGATGAAGTCGGCGACAAAGCGGGTGGCCGGAAACTCATAAAGGTCGGAGGGCGTGCCGACTTGGGCGATCGACCCCTTGTTCATGACGGCGATGCGCGACGCAATCGCGAGCGCCTCGGTCTGGTCATGGGTAACCATGATGAACGTGATCCCGACCTTCTGCTGCAGCTGGGACAGCTCGAAGCGCATGGCTTCGCGTAATTTGGCGTCGAGCGCGGAGAGCGGCTCGTCGAGCAGCAGGACCTTCGGCTTTTTCACTAGCGCCCGCGCGAGCGCCACGCGCTGGCGCTGACCGCCGGACAGTTGATCCGGCATGCGTGCGGCAAGGTGGCCGAGCTGTACCAGGTCGAGGGCTTCCTGCACGCGCCGGTCCCGTTCCGGTTGCGGCACGCGATCAATCTTGAGGCCGTAGGCGACGTTGTCGGCGACCGTCATATGCGGAAAGACGGCATAGGACTGGAACACCATGTTCACGGCGCGTCGGTTGGGCGGGATATCGCCCATGTCCTGGCCGTCGATCAGGATGTGGCCCTCCGTCGGCACCTCGAGACCGGCGAGCATGCGCAACAACGTCGTCTTTCCGCAACCCGAGGGCCCGAGCAGCGCGAAGAACTCTCCGGGCTCGATGTCGAGGCTGACATTGTCCACCGCGACCGTGGAGCCCCACCGCTTTGAAACGTTGCGGAAGCTGATGATGGGCTTGGCGGCGGCCTTGGCGCCTTTGGCGGTCGCTTGGTCCACAGCACTCACCCCTTCTTCTGCGCCCTGCTCTGCATCACCATCATGACGACCATGAGTAGGATCGTGAGCAGGATCAACATGGTCGATGCGGCGTTGACCTCGGGCGTCACGGAGAAGCGCAGCATCGAATAGACCTTGACCGGGAAGGTGACGGTGTCAGGCCCCGAGGTGAAAAAGGTGATCACGAAGTCGTCGAGCGACAGAGTGAATGCCAGCAGACCGCCGGCAATCAATGCCGGGCGAATATGCGGCAGCAGCACATCGCGGAACGCCTGCCAATCGTTGGCGCCGAGGTCCCGCGCCGCCTCCTCCTGCTCCTTGTTGAAGCTCGCAAGCCTGGCGCCGACGACCAACGCAACGAAGGGGAAGCAGAACGTCACGTGAGCGATGATGATGGAGCCAAGATTGAACGGCCAAACGAGATTGTTGGGCCAGGGCAAGACGCGGGTGAAGAACAGCAGCATGGCAACGCCCATGCAGATTTCCGGCACCACGAGGGGCAGCGTGAAGGCGCCCTCGACGGCAGTCCTGCCGGCGAAGCGGTAGCGCCACAGGAGAATCGCGGCGAGCGCGCCGATGACGAGCGAGATCAGCGTCGCCACGAAGGCGATGGTCAGCGAGTTGGCGAAGGCCAGAAGCAGGCTGTCGTTGCCGAAGAGCTTCTCGTAATATTTGAAGGTGAACCCGCGCCAAACCGTGGTGCGCTTGCTGTCGTTGAAGCTGAAGACGATCAGCGCCACGAGCGGCGCATAAAGAAAGAAGAACACGGCGAGCAGCCAGGCGCGCATCTGCCACAGGCGATTATATTCGAGAGGGGCGCGCCGCTCGGCCATGGCTAGATCCCGTGTCCTGCCGGCTTGCCGCGGCTGAAATAGGCGCGCAAGGCGATTGCCGCAAAGGTGGCGTACATCAGCAGGAAGGACAGCGCGGCGCCGAATGGCCAGTCATTGGCGCGCTTGAACTGGCGCTCAATGACGTTGGCGATCATCTGGCTGTCAGGTCCGCCGAGCAGATCGGGCGTCAGATAGGCGCCGAGCGCCGGAACGAAGGTGATGATGATGCCGGAGATGATGCCCGGCAACGCCAGCGGCACCACGATCGAGAACATGGTACGCAGATGCCCAGCGCCAAGGTCGAGGCTTGCTTCGATGAGAGATTTATCGAGTCGGTCGAGGGCGGCGTAGAGCGGCAGCACCATGAAGGGCAGATGCACATAAACGAGCCCCAACACCACGGCAAAATTGTTGTAGAGCAGCTGCAGCGGCGTGAAGTCGCCAAGCGGCTGTAAGCCAACCAGCGTCATGAGCCAACTGCCCTGGTTCCACAGCCATTCCAGCGTGAAGTTGACGTAGCCCTCGGTGCGCAGCACCGACATCAGCGCGTAAGTGCGGATCAGCAGATTGGTCCAGAACGGCAGCATGATCAGCAGCAACATCCACGGCCGCCAACGCTCGCTGGCAAAGACGATCGCCAGCGCCACTGGGAAGCCGATGATGAGGCAGAGCAGGGTCGTGAGACCCGCCACGAAAATCGACTTGGCGAAGATTCCGAGATAGAGCGGCTCCAGAGCACGCGCATAGTTGGCGAAGGTGCCGCTGACGTCGATCTCGGTCAGGCTTACGTTCTGGCCGAAGCTATAGGCCCAGACGATCGCCAGCGGAGCGAGGAAGAACACTACCACCCAGGCAATGGGTGGTAGTGCCGTTGCCAAGAAGGCCAGACGACGTTCCTGTGTCTGGGTCGCCACCGGGCTACTCCTGTTGCTCCTAATTCACCTCACATCCGCTCTCGATCAAGACGCGCGCAGCCGTGTCATCGCTTCGTCGAGGAGGCGCGAAAACTCTGGCCCGAGATAGTTCGGATACTCGCACTTGGCCATGACATCGGCCGGCGGGAAGATCACCTTGTTGTCCCTGTAGGACTCCGGCATCAGCGCGACGGCGGCGGCATTCGGAGACGGATACAGGATCGTCTTGGTGATCCCGGCCCCGACTTCCGGCTCGAAGATGAAGTTGATGAATTTGAGGGCGTTCTCGGGGTGCGGAGCGCCTTTCGGGATGGCCAGCGTGTCCTGCTGCTTCATGGCGCCTTCCTTCGGCACGACGAAGTCGATGTCGTCGTCCTCCTTCATGATCTGCGCGATGTCACCGTTATATTCCATCACCACGTCGACCTCGCCCGACAGCAGAAGGTCCTGGCCATTATCCTCATGGAAGGCCTTGATGTTGGGCTTCTGCTTGGTGAGCATCTCCTCGGCCTGCTTCAGCAGCTCGGGCGACGCGTCGTTCAAAGAGTGACCGAGATACTTGAAGCAGTTACGGAATAGCTCGCTCGCGTCGGACATCACCGCAATGCGGCCTTTATAGGCGTCGGAATCGAAGAGCCACTTCCAGCTATTGGGGACTTCCTTGACCTTCGACTTGCGATAGCCGATGCCGATTACGAGCCAGGTATAGGGCAGGCTGTACTTGCGGCCTGGATCAAAGGGCGCGTCGGTCATGAACTCCGGCGCGATGTTCTTGATGTTGGGGATCTTGGCGTGGTCGAGCGGCTCGAGCAGGTTGGCCTGGATCATGCGCTCGACGAACTCGCTACCCGGAACGATGACATCGTAACCCTGGTTGCCCGCCCGCAGTTTGGCGAAAAGCTCGTCGTTGGTCGCAAACAGGCTCATATTGACGTCGATGCCGCTCGCCTCCTTGAAGTCCTCGAGCGTCGTCTCGCCGATATAGGTGTCCCAGTTGTAGAAGTTGAGCTTCTTCTCCTCGTCGGCCGCCCAGGCGGAGTATTTCTTGCCCGAGAGGCTGATGCCGACGGCAGCGGCTCCGAGACCTTTCAGAATTGAGCGGCGTGATGTGCGTGTGGTCAAAGATTTGGCGGGCGCGTCGGTCATACTCACTCTCCCCTGTGCTTGCTGGCGGCTAGTTGGGCTGCGGTTTGGTCCTGGTGGTCTGTGCGATGCCAAGTATGGCCGCTGGCGGCTATCCCCGCCAGCCCATTCGATAGCCACTTTCCGTCTCGGCGTGACCAATCATGCATCGATGGCCCCCAGGCAGATGTATTTGATTTCGAGGTACTCCTCCAAGCCTTCGGCGGCCCCCTCGCGGCCGAGACCGGATTCCTTGACGCCCCCAAAGGGCACGACTTCGTTGGAGAAAATGCCTTCGTTGACCCCGACCATGCCGGCATCCAGCTTCTCGGCGACGCGCCAGGCGCGGCTTAGATTCTGGCTGAACAAATAGGCGGCGAGCCCGAAAGGCGTGTCGTTGGCGATCTTGATCGCGTCGGCCTCGGTGTCGAAGCGCACCAGCGCCGCGACGGGGCCGAAAATCTCCTCGCGCACGATGTCCATATCTGGAGTCACGTTGCCCACGACCGACGGGCGATAGAAGAGCGGGCCGGCCGCGTCGAGCGCGCCGCCGGTGAGGACTTTGGCGCCCTTGTTGACGGCGTCACCAACGAGCGTCTCGACCTTCGCGATCGCCTCGCAGTTGATCAGCGGGCCGATATTGGTGCCGGCATCGAGGCCGGGTCCGACCCTAAGCTTCTTTACGGCGGCGACGAGAGCCGCGGCGAAGCGGTCGTAGATGGCGGACTGCACCAGGATGCGGTTGGCGCAGACGCAGGTCTGGCCGGCATTGCGGTATTTGGAGGCCATGGCGCCGGCAACCGCCTGGTCAAGATCGGCGTCGTCGAAGACGACAAGCGGCGCGTTGCCGCCGAGCTCGAGGGTGAGCTTCTTCACCGTGTCGGCGCATTGCCGGTAGAGCGCCTTGCCGACGGCGGTGGAGCCGGTGAAGGAGAGCTTGCGCACCCGGTCATCGTCGCAGAAGACCTTGCCGACGGCCGGCGCATCCGTGGTGGTCACGATGTTGAGCACGCCCGCCGGTAGCCCCGCGTCGAGCGCGAGCTTGGCGATCGCAAGGGCGCAGAGCGGCGTCTCCGCCGCGGGCTTGACGACGATCGTGCACCCGGAAGCGAGCGCGGGCGCCACTTTGCGCGTGATCATGGCGATCGGGAAATTCCAGGGCGCGATCGCGGCGACGACGCCGATCGGCTGCTTGATGGTGAGGTAGCGCTTGGAAGCGACGGTGGTCGGGATCGTGCGCCCGTAGGCGCGCTTGCCCTCCTCGGCGAACCACTCGATGAAGGAGGCGCCATAGGCCACCTCGGCACGCGCTTCGGCCAGCGGCTTGCCTTGCTCGGTCGTCATCAGCTGGGCGAGGTTCTCGGTCTCGGCGGTGATAAGATCGAACCAGCACTTGAGGATAGCCGCCCGCTCCTTTGCGGTCTTGGCCGACCAGGCGGGCAGCGCGCGGCTGGCGGCGTCGATGGCGCGGGCCGCGTCCTTAGCGCCGAGGTCCGGGACGGTCGCCACTTCGGCACCCGTCGCCGGATCGCTGACGGAAAAGGTCTTGTTGGAGGTGATCCACTGGCCATCGATCAGGGCCGCAGCCGGAAACTTCTTGGCGATCATGTTCATCGGCAATCTCCGTCAGCGTATCGTGATCGCGACGTCATGGTGAGCCTCATGCGACTTGCGCGTACCACAAATGATCGAGCGGGGTGACGATGCGCTCGAAGTTGCTGCGCTCGGCATGCTTCAGGCGAGAAAAAACATCCTGGAAGGACGCACCGAAAGCTCCGCGAACGATCTCCGAGCGCTGGAAGAGATCGAGGGAGTTGACCCAGGCGGTCGGAAGGGGCGGCGCTTCGATCGTCTCCGAGTTGCCCTCCACCGCCGGCCCCGGATCGATCTGGTTGGCGATACCGTGGCTCACGCCGGCAAGGATGGACGCGATCACGAGGTAGGGATTGGCGTCGGCGCCGGCGACGCGATGCTCGATGCGGGTCGCCGCGCCGTTGTCGCGGGGAATGCGGAGCGCCACGGTGCGATTGTTGAAGCCCCAGTGCGCGGCCATGGAGACATAGGACTTCGGCACATAGCGCCGGTAGGCGTTCGCCGACTGCGCCCAAACGGCCATGAAATCCGCCATGGTTTCGCGCATGCCGCCCAGCGCGTGACGGAAGAGCGGCGAGGAGACCGAATCAGCGACAAACAGGTTCTGTCCCGATTTGTCGAGGAGGCTTAGGTGGACGTGCATGCCCGAGCCCGGCCAGTCGTGGTGCGGCTTGGCCATGAACGTGGCGTCGAGCTGGTGCGCTCGCGCCGCCGCCTTCACCGCGCGCTTCAAGAGCAAGCCGTCGAGAGCTGCGGCGACGGCATCCGCGCGATGTTTAAGATTGATCTCGAACTGGCCGGGACCAGACTCCTGCATGACAGCGTCGACAGGAAGACCTTGGGCCTCACAAATACGGTAGATGTCATCGATAAATGGAGACAGCTTGTCCATCTCCTCGAAGCCGAAGGTAAGCGGCCGGCCCGGATCGTCGGAGAGACCTTCGGGTGTGTGGAGCGCGAAGGCGCCATTCTTGCTCCTGCGCGTGACATAGAACTCGAGCTCCACGGCCGCGACGGGCGTTTGACCGGCGCGCGTGAACCGCTCAACCTGATCGACGAGCACCGCGCGCGGGTCGAGTTCATCCTTGATGTCGACGACCATCACGGCTTGCGCGTGCCGGCCGTCGCCGACGGGGATCGGAACCAGCGTCCGGCCGAGAAGGTGGCATTGGTGGTCCGGATCGCCGGTCTCCCACAAGCGGCCGGTCTCCTCCACGCAATTGCCGAGCGGGTCCATGATGAACACCGAGGTTGGCATCATGAGGCCGCTCTTGGCGACGCCGAGCAGGTCGGAACGGCGGATGCGCTTACCGCGCGGAATGCCGTTCATGTCGAAAACGAAGGTGTCGATCCATTGCACCGCCGGATTCGCGTCGAGGAACCCTTTCGCCTCGTCGATGGTGAGCCGCGCGTTCGTCATGATGCAAGGCCTTTGGCTGCGGCGCCGAAGCGGCGGAACAGCGCTGTCGAGACAGGGTTCGACTTCACTCCCCACTCGGGGTGCCACTGTACGCCCAAACAGAAGGTCGCGTCGTCCGGTCCGCGCACGGCCTCGACCAGACCATCCTCGGCGAAGGCCTCGGGCTTCAGCCCGGGGGCGAGGCGCGCGATGCCCTGCCAGTGCAGCGAGTTGACCATGATCTGGTCGCTTCCGATCCAATCGCGCAACCTGCCGCGGAGGGACACGGGGTGGACGGGACCGTAGCTCTCGTCGAGAGGAACATCGAACCTCGCGCGGTGGTCTTTGTGCCCGTCCACGTCGTGGACGGCCTGATGCAGGCTGCCACCAAGGGCCACGTTAAGTTCCTGAAACCCACGGCAGATCGCGAATAACGGCGTCTTGCGCTCGATCGCGGCGCGGATGAGCGGAAGGGTCAGCGCGTCGCGCATCGGATCGAGGGCATCGGGCCTGATCGGGGCTTCCTTGCTGCCGTAGTGCTCCGGCGCGACGTTCGAGCGGCTGCCCGACAGGAGGATCGCATCAGCCACTTCGAGAACGGAACCGATATCCGCCATGCTGGCACCGAGGGGCACGAGCAAAGGCTGGCATTCCGCGACCTCGGCTATCGCAGTCGAGTACTGGCGGCCCACGGCATCATATATGTAGCCTTCGATCAGCTTGGTGCAGGCCGGAATGACGACGATCGGGCGGCTCATGCTGCGAGTTCTCCGGCGACGTCGTTGAGCGTGAAATCAAGCGCCCGACGGATCACCGCCTCCGCTTCGTCGAACTGGGTTTGCGTCCAGATCAGCGGCGGAGCGGTAACCATGGTGTCGAACACGGCGCGCATGATGAAACCTTCGCGGAAGAAGTGATCGCGGCAGATGAGGCCGACGCGGCCCGGATCGGCGAAGCGGCGCCGGTTCCGCTTGTCGGCGACGAGCTCGATAGCGCCGAGCAACCCGACCGAGCGAACCTCGCCGACGAGCGGGTGGTCTTTGAATTTCGCGAGCAGCTTCGCCAGCGCCGGTCCCGCGAACTCCTTGACGCGCGGGACGAGCCGCTCTTGTTCAATGATTTCGAGATTCTTCAGCGCGACGGCGCACGCCACGGGGTGACCCGAGAAGGTATAGCCGTGATGGAAGTCGTCGTCATGCGCCATCAGCGCGTCGACGATCTTGTCGTCGACGATGACGCCGGAGAGCGGGATGTAGCCCGACGTCGCCGCCTTGGCGAAGGTGATGAGGTTGGGGCGGATGCCGTAATGCTGCGAGCCGAACCACGTGCCGAGGCGGCCGAAGCCCGTGATCACCTCATCAGCAAGAAGAAGGATGCCGTATTTGTCGACGATGCGCTGTATTTCGGGCCAGTAGCTCTCGGGAGCGATCTTGACGCCGCCGGCGCCTTGCACAGGCTCGCCGGCGAAGGCGGCAACGTTCTCAGGCCCGATCGCCAGGATCTCATCCTCGAGGGCACGCGCGGCGCGAAGGCCGAAGGCCTCCGGCGATTCACCCTCCTCGGACTCGCCGTACCAGTAGGGATCGATGATGTGGCGGAAGCCCTCATAGACGGGATAGCTGTGCGCATGCACATGTGCCATGCCGCCCATCGAGCCCGCGGCGATGGTCGAGCCGTGATAGGCGCTCTTGCGCGAGATGATGATGCGCCGCTTGGGCTCGCCTTTGAGCACCCAATAATGCCGGATCAGGCGGATCGCGGTGTCATTCGCTTCCGAGCCTGACGAGCCATAGAAAACCTGGTTGAGGTTGTCGGGGGCGAGCTCGGCGAGCTTGCGCGACAGCGCCACGACGGGGGGGTGCGTCGTCTTGAAGAACGTATTGTAGAAGGGGAGCTCGATCATCTGGTCGTAAGCCGCCTGCGCGAGCTCCTTGCGGCCATAGCCAACGTTACAGGTCCATAGTCCCGCCATGCCGTCGAGAATGCGCGTGCCTTCACTGTCCCAGATGTAGGGCCCGTCGCCGCGGACGATGACGCGGGCACCGCCCGCCCGGAGCGATTTATGATGGGTGAACGGGTGCAGATGGTGAAGAGCGTCGAGCTCTCTCAATTGCGCGGACTGGTATTGATTCGTCACCTTTAGACCTCCAGCAGAGCATGGCCCGAGGGCCGTCCAATTAGCGCTGGAAGCTCACGGGCGGCGTATAGCCGATGCGGGCGCAGAGCAGCAGCAGCAGCGCCTTCGGGTTCAGTCCGCTCAAGACAATCGCTGTTCGCGAAGCACACATTTCGGCCGGCTCCAGCCTTGACAGGGGCTCATGAGCGCGTATGGCTACACCGAAGACCTTATTGGCTACGGTGTAGAATTGTCAACACGCAAGGCCATTTCCCGCCCGCGCGGACGGCGGGGCCTCGACAGAAATGCGATCCTGGATGCGGCGTTCGACATGCTGTCGCGCGACGGCGAGGTCGGTTTTTCCGTGCGCAAGCTTGGGTCACGTATCGGCGTTGACCCCATGACTGTCCTGCATCATTTCGGTTCGAAGGACGAGCTGTTACGGCGGATCGCCGATCAGGCGCTGGCCACGGTCGAGCTGCCGCTCCCCAGCGCCGACTGGCGCGTCGACCTACACAACGTCGCCGCAGCCTACCGGGATCTGGCGCACCGTCATCCGCGCCTCTTCCATCTGCATTTCCGCTTCCACGCGACGGGGCCTGCCGATTATGCGTCCAGCGAGGTGGTCTACCGCGCGCTGCGGAGTGCCGGGCTCACCGATGCCGAGGCCGCCGGACTTGGGCTCGCGTTCTACGCCTTCGTCCTCGGCTATGGCTTGGCGGAGGCCGAAGGGCTCCTGCGCCCGATCAGCGACGAGGACGAGGCGGAGCTCCGCGCACTCGACCCGCTGGCCTGCCCGGCGACGCTGGCGCTCATACCGGCCTTCAAGGCGCTCGACCGCGATGCAGCCTTCGACGCGTCGGTCGACGCCTTCATCGACGGGGTTTCGTGCCGGTGCAAGGCGCGCGCGCCGCGCCAGCGGTCGCGGACTCGCGCCGGCCGGCAGCGGGTCAGGTCCTTAGCCTAAGTATCCGGGGCAGGTCTCAGCGGGCACGAAAGGAAAGTCCCAGCCGAGCACATATCCAAAAGTAAACCCCACCGATGTGGCGAAGGCGATCCTGAAAGCGAGTGCGCGTGCCTCGCGGGCACGATCAGGCTCTGCCGGATCGGTGACGGAGCTAACTGACATAGGTCAGAATCGCGACGAGCCTTATCCACAACGCCCCAATGGCGTTCACGACGAAATTGCCGGTCGCATAGACGATGACGTTGGCCTGCGAGCCATAACGGACGCTGCCTGGGACGTAGTCCTCGCGATTGGGTTCAATCTTGACGGCGAAGCGCTGCGGTGCGCGAACGAGACCCATCGGCTCATTGATCTTCGGCAAGCCAGTTTCAGGATCGATCGATCCTTGCGACACGCCCCAGCCGACGCTTTCCACCTTGGCGCTGAAAACGCGTCCAGGAAGCGTATCAAGCACAAGCTCCACCGGGTCCCCTGCCTTGACATTCTCCAGGCTGTTCTCGCGAAAGTTGGCGTTGATCCAGGCATCGCTGGTATCGATGAAGGTCAGCGCCGCCTGGCCCACGCCGACGAATTCCCCTTCGGTGAGTTGGAGGTTGGTGATGACGCCGTCGGAGGGGGCCGGAACGGTGGTATGTAGGAGGTCGAGCTTAGCCTGCTCGACGGCGGCCAAGGCTTCGCGAACTTGCGGGTTGTCGCTTCCTTGCGGACCGAGCTCTTGTCGAGCCCGCTCCACCTCCGATGCCGCCTCGCGCACACCAGCTTCGGCGACCTCGATTTCCTTATTGGCCTGGTCCTGCCTGGCTTTGGCGTAGACACCCTTTTCGACTAGCTGTAGGACACGGTTTGCTTGTTCGCGCACGTTGTCCCGTTTGGCTTCGGCCTCGATCAGGCGCTCCTGGGCCGAGGTGACTGCAGCAGTACTGGCGCCAATGGTCTGGCCCACACCGGCCAATTTAGCCTCTGCCTGCGCAAGCGCGAGGGTGAAGGGCTGTGGGTCGATGCGGAACAATACATCCCCGGCCTTCACGCGTTGATTATCGATGACATTGACTTCCATCACCCGCCCGGCAACTTCCGGGGCCATGCGCACCACGAAGGCTTGAACGGTCGCTTGCGACGTGTAAGGCGTCATGCGGTCGGCGATGATCGAATAGAGGAATAGGACCGTGATCAGGCCGAGAACGATGAGGGTCCATCGCCGGACAGGGTCACGCGTCGTTTGGGACTTGCCGGCCCCAGTCGCCATGGTCAATGCGCTATCCGAGGTTTCGGCATGATGCGGAATCCGGCGAATTTCCGAAGAATCTTGGCTGGCCCTAGCTATTTATCGAGGACCAGCCGCGGCAGCTCATTCTAGGTTATCATTTCGAGAAACGGTCACCCAGTATTTTGCG
>DASWJG010000218.1:0-2308 GCA_036397315.1 Methyloceanibacter sp.
ACGACGTGGCACAGGCTTTCGTGGCGCTCGCCAAGGCGCGCAAGACCACGGGCCATATCGAGACGGTCGACGGCGGCAATATCGCGGCGGCGCTGCGCTAGACCTCTCTCATCGTCATCGCCGGGCTCGACCCGGCGATCCGGGACCAAGGGCGCCTGAGTGTTGCCCTGGATGCCCGGGTCAAGCCCGGGCATGACGTCGGGATATCGTGCCCAAAAAGCGGGCGGTCCTAAGAGAGTTTTAACCACAAACAGAGAGGGCTTACGCCGCATCGTTTGCATTCGATATTCGCCTTTTCGAGAGCGGCGAAGATCGAAACTTGAGTGGACTCCGGGTCGGCGCCTCCAACAAATTCGAGAGAGATTCCAAATGGTTCTGCGGTTGAAAATGACGCTCGCCTTCGCCGCCACCGCGCTGATGGCCGTCGTTGTGTCCTTCGCCCTCGCGGCCATGGTCGAGGCCACGTTCCTGGCGGCGCTCCTCTCCATGATCATCGCCGGCGCTCTCGGGGCAGGCTTCGGCTATGTCTTCGGCGGCACGACGGCGCAAGCGCTCTCCGATCTCAACGGTGTCATCCTGCGCTTCATCAAATGGGACATGGATGGCGTGGTGCCGCATGCGGCGCGCTCCGATGAGGTGGGCGACATCGCCAAGGCTCTGAAGGCCTTCCAGTCCGACGCCATCAGATGGAGCGAGAGCCACAAGTCCGAGCAGGACAGCCAGGTGCAGGGGCGGCTTGCTTCCCAACAGCGCACCGAGGAACTGATCCATCAGTTCCGCGGCTCGATCGCCGGCATCCTCGGCGCCTTTGCCGACAGCGCGCGGACGATGGACGAGACGGCGCGCGCTCTGTCGACCGTTGCCAGCGACACCAACGAGCGGGTGAGCGTGGTCGCTTCCGCCTCCGATGAAGCGTCAGCCAACGTGCAGACCGTTGCTGCCACGGCCGAGGAGCTTGCCGTGTCGGTCGGCGAGATCGGCACGCGCGTCTCGACCGCGAGCCGCATCGTGAACCAGGTCACCGAGAATGCGCGCACCGCCAATCTCAAGGTGGAGGGCCTCGCCACCGCGGCCCAGCGGATTGGCGACGTGGTGAGCCTCATTCAAGACGTGGCGGCCCAGACCAATCTGCTCGCGCTCAACGCCACCATCGAGGCGGCGCGCGCGGGCGACGCAGGCAGGGGCTTTGCTGTGGTGGCGAGCGAGGTGAAGACGCTTGCCGATCAGACCGCCAAGGCCACCGAGGACATCAAGCAGCAGATCGCCGCCATCCAAAATTCGACCAATGGCGCGGTGGACGCCATGCAGTCGATCGTCACCACCATGGGCGAGGTCAACAAGAACACCCAGGAGATCGCCGGCGCCGTGCAGCAGCAATCGGCGGCGACCTCGGAGATCTCGCACAGCGTGCGCCAGGCCGCGCGCGGCACCGAGGACGTGGTGGCGCACATGCCGGGCGTGACCAAGGCGGTCGACGAGACGAGCCAGTCGGCCACGCAGATGCTCCAGGTCTCACGCGATCTGTCGCGCCAGGCCGAACAGCTCCGCCATACGGTAGAGAACTTCCTGCGCCAGGTGGCTGCCGCCGATCAGCTGAAGCGCGCCGGCTAACTCACCGCAAACGGGTTGACGCGAGGGAGCGGCGCGGCGAAGCTCTGCGGCCCGATGGGGGCACTAATCCATCGCGGGAGGGACACGCTTGGGCCGCATCTTACGCATCTTTCTCGCAGGGGTTCTTGCCCTTCTGCCGATCGCCCTCACGGTCTTCGTGACCGCCTGGGTTGCTTCGCTTATTGCAAGCTATGCCGGCCCCGGCAGCTTCATCGGCCGCCTCATCATCGCGCTTGGGGAGTCAATCGGCCTTAACATCGCGCCCTCCTCGACCGTCGCCTATCTGCTCGGACTCGCCATCATCCTTGGCGCCATCTTCGTGCTCGGCGTGCTCGTCGAGTCCGGACTGCGCTCGTTCATCGCCTACATCCTGAACAGCCTCGATTGGCTGATCATGCGCATCCCGCTGATCTCCACTGTCTACGATCTGTCGAAGCGCTTCGTCGCCATCGTCGATCGCGGCGACGACAAGGACAGCCTCAAGACCATGCAGCCGGTGTGGTGCTTCTTCGGCGGGGAGGGCGGAGCGGCGGTGCTCGGGTTGATGCCCTCGCCCGAGCCGGTGGTGATCGGCGAGCACAGCTATCTCGGCCTGCTCGTCCCCTCGGCGCCGGTCCCCTTCGGCGGTGCGCTGATCTATGTACCGTCCGAGTGGGTCAAGCCGGCGGAAGGCGGTGTCGAGCGGCTGATGAACGTC
>DASWJG010000219.1:0-58886 GCA_036397315.1 Methyloceanibacter sp.
TGCGAGGCGGTGACCATGGTGGCGGCGCAAGTCATGGGCAACAACACGACGATCACCTTTGCCGGAAGCCAAGGGCATCTCGAACTCAACGTGTTCAAGCCGGTGATCGCCTATGCCATGCTGCAATCCATCAGGCTTCTCACCGACGTCGCCGACAGCTTCCGCGAGAAATGCATCGTCGGCATCGAGCCCGACCGGGAGTGCATCAAGGAGCATTTGGAGCAATCGCTCATGCTGGTGACGGCGCTGGCGCCTCATATCGGCTACGACAAGGCGAGCGAGATCGCCAAGGCCGCGCATAAGCGCGGCACCACCTTGCGTGAGGAGGCGGTACGGCTCGGCCATGTGCTCGAGGAGGAATTCGACCGCCTGGTGAGGCCCGAGGACATGATCGGTCCAAAACGCTAGGCTTTCCAGCATGGCGCGGCCAAGCAACAAGCGCTCGCTCACCATCGCGCGGCATCGCACATCCGTCTCGCTTGAGAACGATTTTTGGGATGGGCTGGTCACCATCGCCCGCGCTGACGGCAAGTCCGTCGCGGCGCTGGTCGGCGAGATCGACAAGAGACGGAGCGCTAGAGCAAGCCCTCAGCCGAGCCTATCGGCGGCTATCAGGATCTATGTGCTGGAGCGCATGCGCGAAGGCTATTAGTTTCGAATCATGCTCTAACCGCCGCCGAAGATACTGATACCCTTTTTCCAGTCATCAGGCGCTTCCGGCTTGGGGCTCGGCCGGCGGGGCTTGACCGGACGAGGGCGCGGCTTGACCACTTCAACGGCGGCGGGGGTCGGTTCCGCTGCCGGGATTGCTGCCGCCTCGGCTGGGGGCGCAGGCGGTTGAGATTCCATGGTTGGCGCTACCGCTGGAGGCTCCGGCACCACCGCAGCGGAGGATGAGGCCGGCGCTTTCGGCGCAACGGCCGCGGCAGGAGGCGTGGGCATTGCCTCGGAAGGTTTGGTTGAAGCGGGCGTCACCGTCTCGGTTTCGGTCTGCCAAGCCTCCTGAAGCAGCTCGATCGCCGAGGGCGAGGCCTTGGCCGAGGGCGAGGATTGCGGGATCGCCTGGTTGGGCTGCTCCGTCTCGGCCGTGGGTTTCGATTGCTCGAGCGGTTCCGGCTCAGGCACGGGCGCTGACTCCACCAGCGGCTCGGATGGCTCCTCAGGCACGGAGGAGGTTGTCTCCTCGGACTCCGCTTCGGCAGGCGGCGGCGTCCGGCCGCTCACGTCGAGCGTCTCCAGCCGCTCGACATCCTCCTGCATGCGCCGCATGGTGAGATAGGCCTCGATGGCCGCAATATCGACGGCAGGCGAAATCTCGCCGGCCTTGTTGAGCGCACCGGTGAAGACGAGGGTCACCGGGGGCATGTCCTTATTGGCGCCGCCGGCGAGGCTCACGGCCCACTCGCTATCGAGCTTGAGGCTGGCCAGCTCGACATAACCGTTGACCTTGGTTTCGGCGCCGGGGCCTACCAGCGTTGCCGGAGCGAGGCGGAGCGTGCCGTTCTTGATCTCGAAGGCGAGCTTGGCCGGGGCGTATTTGTAGACGCCCTTGGTGATGTTCTCGCGCACGCTCTGCGTCTCTGCCTCGATCTCTTCCTTATCGGCCTTGATAGTCTTCTTGGCGGCCGCCGCAGCGACGCCGCGCAGCGGGGCGGATGACAGCGATTGGAGCGCGCCGGCGCCTAGCGACAATGTCCCCTCCCCGCTCAAGCCGGCAACGACGCCCGGAGGGCTCAATCCTTCGCCTTGAACATTGAAGGCGAGATCAAAGGGACCTTTGGCGAGAACAGATCCGGTGACGCTCTTGGCGAGTTCGTCGAGCTTGCCGTTCTTGACCTCGGCACGTGCGGTAAGCTCGGCGCCGTTACCGCGCGGCGAGAGGCTCCCCGAACCGGCAAACTCGCCGCCGAACAGGCGCCCCTTGAGATCGGTAACGGAGAGCCCGTCCTTGCCGACCGAAGCGGTCAGCGTGGCGCCCTGCACCTTGACGGCCGAGCCCAGGGAGAGCGTATTGGCTTTCAGCGCGATCTCGCCTTCTGCATGCTCGATCGGCCCAAGCGAGAAGCCGCGCGCCGGCCAGACCCCCGAAGCGCCGGCGCCGATCGCGCCCAGCATCTCCTCCGTCGAGGGAGTGCGGTGCCAGGCCACCAGCACCCCGAGCAGCGACGGCAGTGACATGGTGCTGGCGCTCCCCGACAGGGCAAAGCGCGTCTTGGCGCCGCTTAGGTCCAAATGGGCGGCGCCGGTGACGTCCTCCCCCGCGATGTTGCCGGCGATGGTGTTGAGATCGACCTTCGAGGCCTGCTTGGTGAAATCGAGGCGGAGACTCAAGGGAACACCCGCGGCGCTTGGCGGCGCCTCGAAGCCGAGCAAGGTGAGCGCCGCGCTCGCATCCTGGCTCACGACCGCGCCTTTGCCGCTAAGGGCAAGCCCGCTTGGCTGCAGCGACCCTTGCCCGACGAAGGCGACCTCAATCGCCGCCGTCTCGAGGGCGGCCTTGCCGGTGACCTTGGTGCTCGGCACGCCTGAGAGCTTGACGATAAGCCTGCCCTGGCTCCCGGCAGGGGTGGCAATGCGCTCGAGCGGAAGATCGGGGAACAGCAGAACGAGAAACGCTTGCGGCTTCTCGCCGACGACCTTGCCGTCGATATCGATCTTCGCCTCGCCGGGTTTGCCGGGGTCGCCGAGCGCACGGGCCACGAGGGAGACATCGGACGCGCCCGCCTTGCCGCCAAGCTCGACGGAGGCTTTGGTCAATTCGCCTTCGCGGGAAGCCACCAGGCTTACACGCACATTCATGGGTGCCAATGGCGAGAGCTGCATCGAGCGGCTCACGCCCTCGGGCAGCCCGAACAGTCCGGCGGCAACGCGTAGGCTGTCGGCATTGGCGGCTTGGAGGGCGAAATCAACCCGGCCAGACGGCTTGTCACGCAAATTCTCGATCCGGCCCTTGCCGTTGAGCGCGAGTGCGCTGGCAGCCGCAAAGTCGAGCTTCTCCACGTCGAGCGTGCCGGCCTGAAGCGCGAAGCGTGCGTCGAGTTTGCCGGGTGGAATATTGGGCAGCAGCAGCTCGCCGACGCGCAAGGTCACGCGCATGTCGTTATCGGGGAGCTGCCCAAAGAGGTCCTGGCCAGGGCTGGCCGCCGCGTCCTTTCCGGACGAGAGCAGCCAGGATTGCCACAGCGGACCTTCGCCGATCACCTCGCGCAAATCGAGGCGGTCGCTGTCGAGGGTGAGCTCGATCATCGGGCGATCTCCGCCATGCAGATGCAGGCCGCCGCGGAACTTGGTGCCGCTCAGCTCGCCCGTGGCATCAACAAGATTGAGCTCGCCGTCGCCGATAGTGGCGTTGGCCATGAAGGTAAAATCACCGACCGAAGCCTGTCCCGACATATCGCGGTCGCCGGCAGCCCAGCGGGTGAGCGGCTTCAGCCCCGAGCCCTCGATCTTGATCGGACCGGCAAAGACGGGTCCGAACCCGCCACGGGCCAAGCGTCCCGAAGCCTCGATACGATTGCCGCCGGGAAGCACGGCTTTGAGGTGGTCCACGGTGAGCGCGCCATCCTTCGTGGCAAGCGCAAGGTCGACGGCGCCCACGAGATCGCCGCCCAATCCAGCCTGCTCGATGGCGACGGCAAGCGTTCCTTCCCCGAACTCGGAAGCTTGGGTGAGGACCTCGTCGGCAAACATGTAAAGGACGGTGGCCGGCGAAGGCCGGTCCTCGGCGCCAGGCACGACAAACAGGGCATCGAGATCGACAAAGCCCGCCGTAAGCTCAGCGCTGGCCTCGATGCGCTCGCCGAACTCGAGCGCGAGCTTGCCCTTGAAAATCTGGGGATGCCCCTTGGCATGGACGATGAGGTCGAAATCGGGAAGCTCGGCGCGGTCAGGGGTGGCTTTGAGCGGGCCCTTAAGCTCGAACAGCGACGCCTTGTCGCGCCGGGCAGTTTCTGCCGGTTGATTTTCGCTCTCAGAGCCGGCTTGCTCCGGTCCCTCGCTGCCGGGAACGACATTGGCGGCGCGCACGACGATGGTGCCGTCATAGACGGGCTTGCCGCCAAGCCCGGCCACGCCGCCGTCGAGCAGATAGGTGGTGTTGCGGTCAAGGTCGCGCAGCGCCGCCTTGATGCGCAACAGTCCGGCCGCATCGGGCTCGCTCGTGGAGAAGCGAAGGTCCTGCGGGTGCCCTTGGAAAGAATAGGTCGCCGACACCTTGTAAGGTCCCGACAAGGACTGGGCGCTCAAGTCGCCGGCGACGTCATCAAGGGTGAACTGCGGCACACCTTGCTTGGTGATCTCGATCCGGCCGCCGCTGATGCCGACCGCATCGAGCATCACGTCCTTTTGGGCGAGCGGCAGCGCCACGCCGCGGCGACCCACGTCGCTCCAATTGCCGGTGCCGTCCGCCTTGAGATCGAGACGCAAGACGGGATCCACAATGGCGATCTTGCGCGCCTCGACGGTCCCGCTCAGAAGCGCGCCGATATTGAGCCAGGCCTCGAGCGAGCGGGCCTCGAGGAACGGCCGGTCGAGGCGTCCCTCTTGATCGGCGACCTTGATGTCGTCGAACTTGAGCTCGGGCGAAGGCAGAAGGACGAGATGAACCTTGCCTCCGACCTTCACCTGGCGGCCGAGCAGATTGGTGGCTTGGGTCTCGAAGACCGAGCGGTAGTCGTTCCAGTCGACGAAGAGCGGCGCGGCAAATAGCGCGCTCAAGACCAGAATCAGCACTGCCGTCAAAGTGAGCAGGAGCGAGTTCACCGCCGTCCAGACCCAAGGCTCGAGGCGCGCGCTCTGACGCAGTTAAGCGCCGAGGACCCGGCCCCCCCGCGACGCGCCGTTATGCTAACGCAAAAATCTTGCCAGGATTGAGGATATTCAACGGATCGAGCGCCTTTTTTATGGCAGCCATCACCTCGACCCCCGGTCCGTGCTCGGCGGCGAGATAGTTAATCTTGCCCTGGCCAACGCCATGCTCGCCAGTGCAGGTGCCCCCGCAGGCCAGGGCCCGCTCGACGAGCCGGTCGAGGAAGGCTTGCACCCTCCGCCGTTCCTCCGGGTCGGAAGGCTCGATCAGTGGCATGACATGGAAGTTGCCGTCGCCCACATGGCCCACGATCGGGGCAAGCAGGCCCAGGCGGTCGATGTCCTCGCGCGTGGCCGTGACGCAGGCGGCAAGCGCCGAGATGGGCACGCAGACATCGGTCGACAGCACCTCGGCGCCCGGCTTCAACCCGCGCGCGGCCCAATAGGCATCGTGGCGCGCCTGCCAGAGTTTGGTGCGGTCTTCCGGCCGCTCGGCCCATCGATACTCCCCTCCCCCTTCGGCGCGCGCGATCTCGGCGAAGGCTTCCACCTGCTCGCGCGCGCCGGAAGCGGTACCGTGGAATTCGAGGAACAGCGTCGGCGTCTCGGGCAGATGAAGATGCGAATAGGCATTGCAGGCGCGGATCTGCGCCTCGTCGGCAAGCTCGATGCGGGCGAGCGGAATCCCCATCTGCAGCGCGGCGATGGTGGCGTTACAGGCGCCCTCGATCGAATCGAACGGGCAGACTGCGGAGAGGATGGTCTCGGGAATGCCGTAGAGCTTGAGCGTGAGGCTAGTGATGACTCCAAGCGTGCCTTCCGAGCCGATCAGGAGGCGGGTGAGGTCGTAGCCGGCGGACGACTTCCGCGCTCGGCCACCGGTCTTGATCACGCTGCCGTCGGCCAAGACCGCGGTGAGGCCGAGAACCGCGTCGCGCATGGTGCCGTAGCGCACAGCGTTGGTGCCGGAGGCGCGCGTCGCCGCCATGCCGCCGAGGCTCGCGTCAGCCCCCGGGTCGACCGGGAAGAAGAGGCCGGACCCGCGCAAATACTCGTTGAGCACTTTGCGCGTGACTCCAGACTCCACCACACAGTCGAGATCGGCCTCATGCACGGCGAGGATGCGGTTCATGCGGGAAAGATCGAGCGAGACGCCGCCGAACGGCGCGTTGACGTGACCTTCGAGCGAGGTGCCGGTGCCGAAGGGGATCACCGGCACGCGCGCCTCGGCGCAGAGCTTCACGATCTTCGAGACCTCGGCTTCGGTCTCGGCGAAGAGGACGGCGTCGGGCGGCTCGCGCTTGAGCCAGGTGAGCGTATTGGCGTGCTGCTCGCGAAGCGCCTGGCTCAAGGAGAAGCGCTCGCCGAAGCGCGCGGCAAGATGAGTGAAGAGGGCCCTCTTGCTCTCTCCCGTGGAGCGTTCCTGAGCTCCGGCCATGACTACGGTCATGCGCCCATCTTATAGGCGCTTCGCCGGGAAATGCTTAGGTTTTTCAGCGCCGCGATCAGAGGCCGACGACGACGATGACGGCCGCGAAGTGGCAGCTTGCCGCCGACAGCACGAAGCCATGCCAGATGGCGTTCTGATACGGGAGCCGCTCCCACAAATGGAACACAACGCCGATGGTGTAGAGCACGCCGCCGGCCATAAGGAGCGTCAGCACGCGGCCCGGCATCGCCGACATCAATGGCTCCCAGGCGGCAATCACCGCCCAACCCTGCACCAGATAGAGCGCGGTCGACAGGCCCTCGAGGAAGCGCGGTAGGAAGAGTTTAATGGCGATGCCGATGGCCGCCATGGTCCAGACCACGGCGAGCAGGCCGAGCCCCCAAGGGGTGTTCATCTTGATCAAGATGAAGGGGGTGTAGGTTCCGGCGATCATCAGGAAGATGGCGGCGTGATCGAGCCGGCGGAAGACTTCCTTGAGCTTGGGACGCCCTATGAGATGGTAGCCGGCCGAGCAAGCGAAGGTAGCGACCATGGCAAGCCCGTAGATCGAAAGACTCACCGCCCAGAGCATGGTCTGGGACTTAACGCCGATGATGAGGAGGGCGATCAGCGCGACGAGACTGGCGGTGACGCCGATGAGGTGGATGCACCCGTCGGCCACGCGCTCGCGAATGGTGTAGTCAGGATACACGATGCTGCCTCTGTCCCGGCTGATGCGGTCTTGGCTCATATAAGAAGATTAAGGCTGAAAATCACCTTACCAAGCCATATGGCGAGGATGAGGCGTCAACGTGAAGCGTCGCGGATGCGTTCAGGGTACGGATTGTCGCGCCACGCCGTCACTCACGCATCATTCCGGGTCAAGGCGGGTAATGACAAGCGCGGGGAACAGGACTATTGGCCGCAGACGCTCGAGCCCGTCGTGCAGACATAAGGCACGACCACGCCGGTAAAGCAGGTCGTGTAGAAGCGTGTGGTGATGATGTCGGGCTTGAGCTGCGCTTCCCGGGGGACGCCAGTGGGGCGAACGGCTTTCCAGAAGGGATCGCCCTTCACGCGGTAGGCGTAAAGGGTGACGTAGCGCCACCTCTTGGCGCGCTTCAGGTCAGAAGCGCTCTTGACGACAAGGGCTTGCGAACTTCTGGCTGCCTCGGCCTTCGAGCCGGCGCTATGGGTGGCCTTGATCAGTTGGCAGGCCGCCTCGGCGGGCCGGACCGCGCCGCAGGCAAAGGCCGCAATACCAAGCACAGCGACGCCCACCCTCAAAATTTGAAGCATATCCCAGTCTCCCGACTGACACGGAGGTCGTTTTCTTCTTTGGCAGCGCCGTCGACTAATCGCAACGGCAATAGCAGATTTTTCCTGCGGTTTTTTGTCAGACGCAGAGTCAGAGCTTGGCGTTTTCCCCGGCGTGACGTCAACCCTCTAACGCCGGTCAGGGGCCGGCCGTCGCACTCTTTGAGGCAGGCCCTCTTTTTATGCAGGGCCGAGGGGATGATATAGTTTTGAGTTCCATGACAAAGATTCGCTCCTCCGCCCTCCCTGCCCTGCCCCCGCCCGGCGAGGAGCAGCTCTCGACGTCGCAGCGCGCCATGCGCCGGCGCCCCCTTGCCTATCTCGACGCGCTCAATCCTGAGCAGCGCGAGGCGGTGGAGACGCTTGACGGCCCGCTGTTGGTCCTTGCCGGCGCGGGAACCGGCAAGACGCGCGTGCTCACCACCCGCATCGCCCATATTTTGAGCTTGGGGCGGGCGCGGCCGGGGGAAATTCTCGCCGTCACCTTCACCAACAAGGCGGCGCGGGAAATGAAAGCCCGCATCGGCCAATTGATCGGCGGCGTGGTGGAGGGCATGCCCTGGCTCGGCACCTTCCACGCCATCGGGGTCAAGATCCTGCGCCGCCACGCCGAGCTGGTCGATCTCAAGCCCTCCTTCACCGTGCTCGATACCGACGATCAGATCAGGCTCATGAAGCAACTGCTCGACGCCGAGAACATCGACGAGAAGCGCTGGCCGGCACGGCTGCTGGCTTCCATGATCGACGGCTGGAAGAACCGCGGACTCACGCCGAAGCGCGTGCCCGAAGGCGAGAGCTTTGCCTTCGCCAACGGCAAAGCGCGCGAGCTATACGCGCTGTATCAGCGGCGCCTGAAGGAGCTGAATGCCGCCGATTTCGGCGATCTCTTGCTGGAGAATTTGCGGCTGTTCCAGGAGCAGCCCGACGTGCTGCAGAAATATCAGCAGCGCTTCCTCTACACGCTGGTGGACGAGTATCAGGACTCCAATGTCGCGCAATATCTCTGGCTACGCCTGCTTGCCCACGGCAACGGCAATGTTTGCTGCGTCGGCGACGACGATCAGTCGATCTATGGCTGGCGGGGCGCGGAGGTCGACAACATCCTAAGATTCGAGACCGACTTCCCCGGCGCCAAAATCATCAGGCTCGAGCGCAACTACCGCTCGACCGGCCATATCCTCGGCGCGGCCTCAGGACTCATCGCCCACAACAAAGGGCGCCTCGGCAAGACGCTCCGCACTGACGGCGATCTCGGCGAGAAGGTCGAGGTCGAAGGCTGCTGGGACGACGAGGAGGAAGCGCGGGTGATCGGCGAGGACATCGAGCAGCTCCAGCGGCAGGGCGAGAATTTGAGCGAAATCGCCATCCTCGTCCGCGCGTCCTTCCAGATGCGCGCCTTCGAGGACCGCTTCATCACCCTTGGGCTGCCTTATCGCGTGATCGGCGGCCCGCGCTTTTACGAGCGCCAGGAGATCAGAGATGCCACCGCCTATTTCGAGGTGACGCTCAACCCCGCCAACGACCTGAAATTCGAGCGCATCGTCAATACGCCCCGGCGGGGCCTTGGCGAAGCGAGCCTGAAGTCGCTGCATCAGCTGGCGCGGGCAAGCGGAGTGCCGCTGATGCAGGCAGCGCGGCTGATCGTCGAGACCGAGGAGCTGAAGCCCAGGGCCCGCAAGGCGCTGCTCGACCTCATCTTGGCGTTCGACCGCTGGCGCTCGCTGATCGACACCATGGGCCATACCGAGCTTGCCGAGCTGATCCTCGATGAGTCCGGCTATACCGGCATGTGGCAGGCCGAGCGCTCCCCGCAGTCGCAATCGAAACTCGAGAATTTGAAGGAGCTGATCCGCTTCATGGAGGAGTTCGACACGCTCGCAGGCTTCCTCGAGCATGTGTCCCTCGTCATGGATGCGCAGACCGAAGAGGGCGAAGCCCGAGTCAATCTGATGACGCTCCATTCCGCCAAAGGACTCGAATTCGACACCGTGTTCCTCCCCGGCTGGGACGAGGGACTTCTGCCCCATCAGCGGAGCCTCGACGAGGCGGGCCGCTCAGGCCTGGAAGAGGAGCGGCGGCTTGCCCATGTGGGGCTGACGCGGGCGCGGAAGCGGGCGAAGATCACCTTCGCCCAGAGCCGCCGGAACCACGGGACATGGCAGCAGGCGCTGCCCTCGCGCTTCATCGACGAGCTGCCGGTCGATCATATCGCGGTCGCCGAGGACAAGGGCTTGCGCGGCTACGGGCCGAGCCGTTTCGATACGGCGGAGAATTTGTTCGCGAGCGGCTTTTATGAGACCCCCGGCTGGCAGCGGGCGCAGAGGAACCGGCCGCGGGGTGCCGCGCCGTCGGCGCCGCGGCGCGAGCCCTTGACCATCGACGGCACGCTGGTGGCGGCGAGCACCGCCGAGGGCGCAGGCCTCGCGATCGGGATGCGCGTCTTCCACCAGAAGTTCGGCTATGGCCGCGTGACGCAAATCGACGGCAACAAACTCACGGTCGATTTCGACAAGGCCGGGCAGAAGAAAGTGGTCGACAGCTTCGTCGAGCGGGTGTGAGGCCCTCTTCCCTAATGAGAACAAAACGTGTACATTCGTGGGGTTGTCGTTTTGAGGGAGGTTTCCATGCGCGCTTTCATTGCGGTGAGTTTGGCCCTGGTCTCTCTTTCGCTCCTCTCGCCCCCTTCCGTATCCCAGGCAATTGCCCAGGACTCCTGCCGCTGCAAAGGCTGCGGCTGCAAGGGCGGCCCCGGCTGGCGCGGACCCGACGGGTTCTGCGTCTCTCAGGCCAAGCTCGCCGAGGTGTGCGGGTCGCCGGCCGGCACGCCCTGCAAGCAGGAGGCGGCCTCCCGCGTCTGCTTCGGCAAGCAGTCATAGGGCGTCGGCGTCGGCTCCGTCGAGCGGGCGTTGGGTATCAGGCCCTAATCCGCTCGACGAAGCCGCCTATCAGTAAATCGCTCTAGACGCGGTCAGCAGACCCAGACATAGCTGCAACTCAAGCTGTCGCAGAGATATTCGTAGTGGCAGAAGCCGGCGTAAGTCCGTGAGGTCGGTTTCGCGCTGCGGTTGGCGGCATAGCCATCAGCCTCAACGACGATGGCATCCACGTCGTAGAACACGGGCTTGCCGCCGTCCGCGCTCGCCTTGGGGTCGGCCACGGGCGCGTCGATGGCCGCCAGCAATTTCGCCGCGGCCATCAGCATGTCCGGATCCTTGGCGGAGCGGCCGATGATGATGAGCGTGTTGGCGACGCCGGCCTTGGTCTGCCCCGCCGCGATCTGGGCGGCACTCATCTTCGCGTCGTCTTCGGCAAAAGATTTCAGAGGGACTACGGCGCTCAACAGCAACGCTGCAGCGACAAAAGCAATGGACCGTAATTGCATGAGGTTTTTCTCCAGGACTGATGCGACAGCTCTTTATCTTCAAGAGCAGAGCAAGCCCCGGAAGGGAGCCAAGCATGCGGCTAGCCGATGCTACTCTGCTCCCTCTGCTTCCTGCTGCAGGAATGTCAAGTTAACTCTCCAAGCTCCAATTGATTGTGAACCGGGCGCGGGCCTAAGCTCCGCGCCATGCAGGCCTTCGTCGACACCGTACCGCCGCTCTCCCCTCCTCAAGGCGGAGGGGAGACGCCATGATCCATCAGGCCACCATCGAGGCCCAAGCTTTGCCGGCGGAGCGCATCGCGCGTGCGCTCGATGAGGCGCTCGACCCGGCGCCGGTCGCGGTCGGGCTGTTCGATCGGGGAGAGGGTCGCTTCGAGGTCTTCGCCCACTACGAGGAACCGCCGCGCCACGATGCTCTGCGTGCGCTGATCGCGCAGGCTGCCGGCGGCGATGGTCACGGGCCGCTCCGCATCGAAGAACTCGCCCCTGAAGATTGGGTCACGCTCTCGCAAGGGAAGCGCGGGAAGGTTGAGGCCGGGCGCTTTGTCGTGCATGGCAGTCACGACCGGGGCCGGCTGCCGCGCCGATGTCTTTCCATCGAGGTCGACGCCGGCCAAGCGTTCGGCACCGCGCATCATGCCAGCACGCGCGGCTGCCTGCTGGCGCTCGACGAGCAGCTCAAGCGGCGCCGCCCGGGCATCGTCATCGATATCGGCACCGGCACCGGCATCCTCGCCATCGCCGCCGCCAAGGCCCTTAGGCGATGCGTGACGGCGAGCGACAGCGATCCGTTGGCGACAGCGATCGCAGCCGACAATGCGCGGAAGAACGGCGTCGGGCCCCTGGTCAGGGTGCTTAAGGCGCGAGGATTTGGGCATCCCCTCCTCGACCGCGTGCAGGCCGACCTCGTGCTCGCCAACCTGCTCGAGCGCGCCTTGCACGATCTCGCGCCCATCTTCGCGGAGCATGTCGTTCCGGGCGGCACCGCCATCCTGTCCGGCCTCACCGAAACTCAGGCGCGTGGAACCGAAGCACGCTACCGCGCTTATGGTTTCACCATGAAAAGCCGAATCGTTCTCGATGGATGGACGACCTTGGTCATAACCCGTCGCAGCGCGCGGACCACGCGCGATTGATCGCAACAGAGCTTTCCGCTTACAAAGGCCGACCATGTATCAAATGTTCGACGATTTCAGTTCACCGGCCGACAGCGGCGAGCGGGTCAAGGCGTTGCAGAGGGAACTGAAGTCGCGAAAGCTCAAGGGCTTTCTCGTTCCCCATAGCGACGAGCACCAGGACGAGTTCCTGTCCCCTCCCGCAGAGCGCTTGGCGTGGCTCACCGGCTTCACCGGGTCGGCCGGCGTGGCCATCGTGCTGGAGAAGGCGGCGGCGCTCTTCGTTGACGGGCGCTACATCCTCCAGGCCCGCGCGCAAACCGACGCGACGCTGTTCGAGGCGCTGCAGACGCCGGAGGCCAAGGCTTCGAGCTGGATGGCCGAGAAGCTCACCAAGGGCGCGGTGGTGGGCTATGACCCCGCATTGCACACGATCAAAGAGATCGAGCGCCTGACCGAGACGCTTGCCAAGTCGGGCATCAAGCTCGCGCCCGTGGACACCAATCTCATCGACCTCATCTGGCAGGAGCGGCCGAAGCCCTCCCCTGCCCAGATCGTGCCGCATGGCCTCGAATATTCCGGGCGCAGCGCCCACGACAAGATCCGTGACGTGCAGGCGCTGCTCAAGGATGAGCAGGCCGACGCCGTGCTCCTCACCCTGCTCGACTCCATCGCCTGGCTGTTCAATATCAGGGGCGGCGACATCAGACATACGCCGGTCGCGCTCGCCTTCGCCATCGTGCCGGCCAGCGGCAAGCCGACGCTGTTCATCGACCCGGCCAAGGTGGGCGACAATGTGAAGGGAGAGCTCCGCGAACTCGCCGATCTCGCCGAGCCGGGCGCGCTCATGGACAGGTTCAAGGCGCTCGGGCAGGCGCGCGCCCGCGTCAGGTTGGATCCCGAGACGGCGCCGATCCGGTTTGCCCAGGTGCTTCAGGCGGAGGGCGCCAAATTCGTGCCCGGCCAAGACCCCTGCATCCACCCCAAGGCCATCAAGAACGCGGTCGAGATCAAGGGCGCGCACGCCGCGCATTTGCGCGATGGCGTGGCCATGGCGCGCTTCCTCGCCTGGCTCGATGAGGTCGCCGAGTCGGGCAAGATCGACGAGATCGCGGCGGCGGTGAAGCTCGAAGCCTGCCGTCGCGAGTCGGGTCAGCTGAGGGATATCAGCTTCGACACGATCTCGGCGGCGGGGCCCAACGGCGCCATCGTCCACTACCGGCCGACGACCAAGGGCAAACGCATGCTGCAAGCGGGCACGCTCTATCTCATCGATTCGGGGGCCCAATATCGCGAGGGGACCACCGACGTGACCCGCACCGTCGCCGTGGGCACGCCGACGGCGGAGATGCGGCGGCACTATGGGCTGGTGCTGAAGGCGCATATCGCCGTCGCCGCGGCGCGTTTCCCCAAGGGCACGCGCGGCCAGGACCTCGACCCGTTCGCGCGGAGGCCGCTATGGGAGGCAGGACTCGATTTCGATCATGGCACCGGCCACGGGGTCGGAAGCTATCTCTCGGTGCATGAGGGACCACAGCGCCTGGCGCGGTTCGGCACCGTCGAACTCGAACCCGGCATGATTCTCTCCAATGAGCCGGGCTATTATCGCGAAGGCCATTACGGCATCAGGCTGGAGAATCTCGTGCTGGTGACGCCGCCCGAACCAGTCCCAGGAGGCACGCGGGAGATGATGGGGTTCGAGACGCTGACGCTCGTGCCGTTCGACCGGCGGCTCATCGATCCCAGGCAGCTCCTGCCCTACGAGCTGGCCTGGCTCAACGCCTATCACGCGCGCATCAGGCGGGAGATCGAGCCCATTCTCCTCAGCGACGACAGGGCTTGGCTCCGCCACGCCACGGCCCCGATCGGGTAGACATGGCGATAGAGATTCTGGTTTCGAGCATTGCCGCGACGCTGACCACCGCGGCCTTCGTGCCTCAGGCGCTGCACATCATCCGCCACAAGGAGACGCGGGCGATCTCGCTCCATATGTATGTGGTGTTCGCCACCGGCGTCGCGTTCTGGCTGCTGTTCGGCGTCTTGATCGGAAATCTGCCGATCATCATTTCCAACGCCATCACGCTCGGCCTCGCGCTCGCCATCATCGGGATGAAGCTCAACTACGGGTGAGCAATCATCGCGTCGCGGCTCGCTTCGGCAGGCGAAGCAGAGAAGAAATATCGAGATCGCGGGCGTGGTCTTCGTCGAGACACTTCGTTTCGATCTGGATGGTCGAAAAATAGAACCCGAACTTCTCGCGTAGGAGGGCATGCGCCTGGCGGAGCACCGAGGCGGCATTCTTCGCCGCATCTATCCGCAGATGGGCGGAGAAGACATGCTTGTTCGAGGTGAGCGTCCAGGCGTGAATGTGATGTGCGCCGGTCACGTGCGGAAGTTGGTCTAGCGCCCGTGCTACCACCAGAAGATCGATCCCCTTCGGCGCGCCCTCCATCAGAATGAACAGGGAATCGCGGATGATCCCCCAAGAGGCGACCAGTAGCACCACGCCGAAAGCCATGCCGAGCAGCGGATCGATGGCAAAGAATCCGGTGAAATAGATCACGGCGGCAGCGATGATGATGAGAATGCTGCCGACGAAGGTCTGCATGACGTGCCAGAAGGCACCACGCAGGTTGAGGTCGCCCTTCTGGCCGCCATACAGCAGCCGGAGGGAGATAACTTCCGTGACGATGCCGCCGGCGGCGGCAATCAGCATGGGCGTCGTGGGCAGCTCGATAGGATGCCTGAGCCGCATTGCACCCATGACCAGGACCAGGACCGCCATGGCGGCGAGAAACACGCCGTTCAGGAGCGCGCCGATGATCTCGGCGCGATAATGGCCGAAGGTGCGATCAAGATCGGCCGGCCGGCGGGCGATGCGGGCCGCGACAAAGGCGAGAACCACTCCACCCACAGCCGAAAACGTGTGAAAGGCGTCGGAGATGACGGCGATGGAGCCGGAGTAGATGCCAATGCCAAGCTCGATGAGAAAGTAGATGCCGGTGAGCCACGCCGAAATCTTCAGCGCGCGCTCGTTGCTTGCTCCCGGTTTCGGCATGGCGTGGGCCGAATGATCGACCATGAGTCGCTCCCTGTCCTGTTCCACCGGCTCTTTTAGCTATCAATCAACTTCAGCCACTCATCCTCGGTGAGCACGTTGACTCCCAAGTCCTTGGCGTTTTTCAGCTTCGAGCCGGCGCCGGGGCCCGCCACCACGTAATCGGTGTGCTTGGACACCGAGCCGGCCACCTTGGCGCCGAGCCGCTCGGCAGATGCCTTGGCCTCCGAGCGGGTCATGCGCTCGAGCGTGCCGGTGAACACCACGGTCTTGCCGGAAATGGGCGAAGCGTGATCGATCGCCTCGAGCGGCTGCGGCCTCACCTCTTTCAGCAGTTCCTCCACGACTTCAACATTATGCGGCTCGGCGAAGAAATCGGCGATCGAAGCGGCGACGGTCGGGCCGATTCCCTCGATATTGTCGAGCGCGGCGAAGGCCTCGCCTTCCCTGCCCTTCGCCGCCGCGCGCATCGACTTGAGGAAGGCCGTAGCGGATCCATAATTGCGCGCGAGCAGCCGCGCCGTGGTCTCGCCCACATGGCGAATGCCGAGCGCATAAATGAAACGGTCGAGCCGCACGTTGCGGCGCGCTTCGATGGCATCGAAGAGATTGCCGGCGGAGAGCTGGCCCCACCCTTCCCGCTCGGCGAGCTTCTTGTCTCGCTTCTTGTCTTCCTTCGCGAGCGTAAAGATCTGAGGCGGCGATTGAATGATGTCGTCGTCGTACAGTTCCTGGATACGCTTCTCGCCGAGACCTTCGATGTCGAAGGCGTTGCGCGAGACGAAATGCTTGAGCCGCTCGACCCGCTGCGCCGGGCAGATCAGCCCCCCGGTGCAGCGCCTGACGGCATCCTCCTTGCCGGTGTTGGGATTGATCTCGCGCGAGGCGTGGCTGCCGCAGGCCGGGCACACATCGGGAAACTTGAATCGTTTCGCGCCCTTAGGCCGCTTCTCTTGAACCGGCCCGAGAATCTGCGGGATGACGTCGCCGGCGCGCTGCACGATGACCGTGTCCCCGATGCGGATGTCTTTCCGCGCGATCTCGTCCTCGTTATGGAGGGTGGCGTTCTGCACCACCACGCCGCCGACGATGACCGGATCGAGCTTGGCGACGGGGGTTAGCGCGCCGGTGCGCCCCACCTGGATGTCGATGTCGCGCAGGACGGTGGTCGCTTTCTCGGCGGGGAATTTGTGGGCGATGGCGTAGCGGGGCGAGCGCGAGACGAAGCCGAGCCGCTGCTGGAGGTCGAGCCGGTCGAGCTTATAGACGATGCCGTCGATATCGTAGTCGAGGCCTGAGCGCCCGCTCTCGATATCGCGATAGGTTTCAAGCATTTCCTCGACCGAGCGGGTCAGCCTGATGAGCGGATTCAAAGGGAAGCCCCAGGCGCGCAGGACCTGGTAGGCATCCCATTGGGTCTCGGCCGGCAAGTCGGCCACCTCGCCCCAACCATAGGCGAAGAAGCGCAACGGCCGCTTGGCGGTGATGGCGGGATCGAGCTGGCGGAGCGAGCCCGCCGCGGCGTTGCGCGGATTGGCGAAGAGCCGGTCGCCTTGCTTCGCCTGCTCCTCGTTCAGGCGCTGGAAGGCGGCGCGGCTCATATAGATCTCGCCTCTGAGCTCGAACGGGTCGGGAAAGCCTCGCGATTTGATCGTCTTCGGAATGTCGGGAATGGTGCGGACATTGGCGGTGACGTTCTCGCCCTCGTAACCGTCACCGCGGGTCGCGCCCTGGATCAACTTACCGTTCTCGTAGCGCAGAGTGATGGAGAGCCCGTCGATCTTGGGCTCCGCGGTGAAGGCAAGCCCCTCGATCGAGGCGAGCCCGAGAAAGCGCTTGATGCGGTCGAGGAAGTCCCGCACGCCCTCCTCGTCGAACACATTGCCAAGCGAGAGCATGGGCACGCGGTGGAGGACCTTGCCGAAGGCCTCCACCGGCGCCGCGCCGATCTTCAGCGATGGACTGTCGTCGCGGACGAGCTGGGGAAAGCGCGCCTCGATCTCTTCGTTGCGCGCGCGCAAGCGATCATATTCGGCGTCGCTGATCTCAGGCTCGTCCTGGCGGTAATAGAGCTCGTCGTGATGGGCGATGGCAGCCGCGAGGCGAGCAAGCTCGGCGGCGGCTTCCGCCTCGTCAAGAGCGCCGACAGGCTTCTGCTCGATGGACGCTTCGGCCTGATCCTTCTTTCTCGTCTTGGTCTTGCTCATACTCGCATCATGCGGACCGGCTCATGAGCCGTTCGGCCGCTCGGCGCGCCTCGTCGGTAATGGTCTGGCCGGCGAGCATGCGCGCGATCTCCTCGCGTCGATGCTCGCCTTCGAGAACGGCGACGCGCGTCGCCATAGCCTCACCGTCCGGGCCGCGCACCGGCTCCTTGGCGATCAGGAGATGGCCGCTGGCCACGGCCGCCACCTGTGGAGCATGGGTCACGGCCAGCACTTGAACGCGTGACGCGAGCCTCGCCAAGCGCTCGCCTACGGCGGCAGCCGTGGCGCCGCCGACGCCGGCGTCAGCCTCGTCGAAGACCAGGGTCGGCGCCGAGCCGCGGGCGGCAAGCACGACTTTCAGCGCCAGGATGAACCGGGCAAGCTCGCCGCCGGAGGCGACCTTCATCAGGGGGCCGGGTTCGGTGCCGGGGTTGGTCCTGACCCAAAAGGCGATGCGGTCGATCCCGCCAGGGCCCCCTGCGGCCAGTTCGACCGCTTCTATATTGGTGATGAAGCTCGCTTTTTCGAGCTTCAGCGGCCCGAGCTCGCCCGCGACCTCTCGATCAAGGCGCTTCGCCGCCTCGTTCCGCGCTTTGCTCAAGCCAGTCGCCAAAGCCTCATAGGTCTGGCGCGCGGCCTCCGCAATGCGTCCCAGCTCCCCTGCCCGCGCCTCACTCGTGTCGAGCGCTGCCAGTTCGGTTTCGAGCCGTTCGACCAGTGCCGGCAGGTCGTCGACCGTGACCTTGTGCTTGCGGGCGAGCGCGCGCAAGGCGAACAGCCGCTCCTCGGCGCGGTCGAGTTCCTTAGGCTCGAAGGCGGTCAAGGCCAGCGCCTCCTCAATCCGGGCGCGGGCGGTGTCGGTCTCGGCGAGCACGCGTTCGAGCGCCTCCGCCACCAGGGTCAGCACCGGGCCGGCGACAGACGCCTGGCGCTCGATACGGCGAAGCGCGGCGGCCAGGCGCGCGCCGCCCGTCCCCTCCCCCTGCAAGGCATCGAGCGCCTCGGCAAGCTCGGCGGCGATCTTCTCGGCATTCATCATCAGCTGGCGCCGGGAAGCCAGTGCGTCCTCCTCGCCACGCTCAGGATTAAGTTGAGAGAGCTCCTCGAGCGCATGGCTGACATAGTCGGCGTTGGCGCGGGTGGCAGCGATCTCGCTTTCATGGCGGGCGCGCTCGGTTTCGGCTCCCTGCCACGCCTCGTAGGCCTCGGCCACGCGCGTCGCCTCGCCGCTCAAGCCGCCAAAGGCATCCACAAGATCGCGGTGGCCGCTTGCGTCGATCAGCGCGCGGTCGTCGTGCTGCCCATGGATCTCGACCAAAGCCTGGCCGACTTGGCGCAAGAGCTGCACGCTCACGCTCGTGTCGTTGATGAAGGCGCGGCTCCGGCCGTCGGACCCTTGCATCCGCCGCAAGATCAGAGCGTCTTCGGCCGCGATGCCGTTGGCGGCCAGCAGAGCGAATACGGGATGGCTCGGGGCGAGATTGAAGATGGCCGTCACTTGGCCTTGGCTTGCGCCCTGCCGCACGAGGGCGGCATCGCCTCTTCCGCCGATGGCAAGGGAGAAGGCGTCGAGCAAGATCGACTTGCCGGCACCGGTCTCCCCGGTGAGCACCGACAGGCCTTCGCCGAATTCGAGGTCGAGCTTATCGATCAGAACGATGTCGCGAATCGACAGGGCGGCTAACATGGCGTGTGGGTCAGGCCGGCTTGCCGTCGCCCTTCCAGGTCTGTGTGATCCAAGACCCTTCGTGCTCTTGCGGCTGGAGGCCGCTTTTTCCCAAGAGCCCGTAAGCGTGGCTGTACCACTTGCCGTCCGGAAAGTTATGGCCGAGCACGGCAGCCGCCGTCTGGGCCTCGTTGACGATCCCTAACGCCATATAGGCCTCGGTCAGGCGCATCAAGGCCTCTTCCACCTGCTCCGTAGTCTGGTAGTCGGTGACCACGGTGCGAAAGCGGTTGATGGCCGCGAGATAGTTGTTATGGCGGAGATACCAGCGCCCGACCGTCATCTCGCTCGCCGCCAACAGATCGCGCAGGATGCGCGTCCGGTTCCGCGCGTCGGCTGCGTAACGCGAATCGGGATAGCGCTGCAGCAGCGTATCGTAGGCCACCAGCGCCTTGCGGGCGTTCGTCTGATCACGCTTCGGATCGAGCACCCGGTCGTAATAGGACATGCCGATGATGTTCTGGGCGAGGTCCGATTCCTGGGTGCCGGGGTGAAGGGTGAGATAGCGGTCGGCCGACACGATCGCATCGTCATATTTGCCGGCCTTGTAATAGGCATAGGAGGCCATGAGGATGGCCCGGCGCGCCTCCTGCGAATAGGGGTGATTGATGTCGACCTCTTCGTACGCCCGGGCGGCGTCGGCGTATTTGCCTTTATCGACGAGCTGTTCGGCCTTGCCGTAAATGACATTCGGCGGATCGTTGTTCTCCACCGCTTCCGTCTTGTTGCCGCCGAACCAGGCGAAAGAGCCGCAGCCGGCAAGGAGGCTCGCCGAAAGAACGAGGCATGCGATTCTTGCGGGCAATGCCGGCAGGCCGCGGCGCGGCGCCTTATGGCGCGCCCGCGCTCTTTGCCGCTCAACCCGTCCGGTCATGCTATCCCTCAAAGACCGTCCCCCTCGCGCGAAAGGCGCGGATATGCGAGCCGCCGGACGGCCGCTCGGCCCAAGGCTAGCGCAGCTACCCCCAACCAACTAGCGGATTATGGTGTTTTTTTGCCCAGTCCCCTGCCCGGGACACCCTTGGCACGCCAAGGCGCGGGGCTCGCGAGGGGCGCGTAACAGCCTCGCGCGCCGGCGCTAAGGCGCACGCGCCGAAGCATGATGACAGGACGAAGGGCCTACCGGCCGGCTTTCCGTTCAGCTCCGCTCAGCGGCAAAATTCGCTGCCGCAAGACGGTGGCTGAGTTCGGCATGGCGAACCTCGCGATAGCGCGGGGCTTCGATCATGGTCCAGGCATCGGCATCGGCGAACAGAGCCTTGAGCACCAGCGCGTTCAGCCGATGGCCGCCGCGGTGGGAGCGGAACGTGCCGAGAATGGGCGCCCCGGCCAGAGCGAGATCGCCGACCGCGTCGAGTGCCTTGTGGCGCACGAACTCGTCGGAGAAGCGAAGCCCCTCGCGGTTGATGATGCGGTCGTCGCCGATGGCGACGGTGTTCTCGAGGGAAGCGCCGAGGGCGAGCCCAGCTGCCCACAGCCGCTCGACGTCCCTCATGAAGCCGAAGGTGCGGGCCCGGGCCAGCTCGCGGCGGAAGGAGCCGGGGTTCAGGTCGATCTCGATCCTCTGAGTTCCGATCAGCGGGGTGTCGAAGTCGATCTCGACATCGAGATGAAAGCCGTTATGCGGGGCAAGCTCGCCATAGGCGCCGGCGTCTTCGACCGACACCCGCTTCAGCACCTTGAGGAAACGGCGCGGAGCATCGAGCTCGGCAAGACCGACCTCGTCGATCGCCTCGACAAAGCGCGACGCGCTGCCGTCCATGATCGGTACTTCGGGGCTGTCAATCTCGATCAGGGCGTTGTCGACGCCAAGACCGCGCAGAGCTGCGAGCAGATGCTCGACCGTCGCGACAGAGGCGCCATTGCCGTCACCAACGATGGTACAGAGCGTTACGCCGGTGACCGAGCGCTGGTCGGCTACGATCTCGGTGCCTTCGGGATGACCATTGGAAAGGAGAAAACGGATGCCGGTATCGCCATCAGCCGGACAAAGTGCGATGGAAACTGGCGCTCCGCTGTGAACCCCCGTGCCGGTAAGTGAAATCTCGCTGGCAAGCGTGGTTTGGCGTGCCCCTATGAAACCCTTCATGGCCCCCGTCGGCCCCCGCGCCGTCTTTTGAGTTCCCTACTTAGCTCGAGGAGAACCCCGAGCCCCCCAATTGATCTGCGCTTCCTGGCACTTTAGACCGGACCTTTATCAGTCCTTGGCTTGTGCCTTTTTGGTCCTGCCGATCAATCTATGAAGAAGCTTAACGCTCGGACTCGGGGGCGACAAATCACGGTTTCTTTCACTGTATTACCGGCCGGACGGTCTTATAAGTCAATGATATAACTACAGTTTTCTCGTTCGTCGGTGGTCTGACGAGTGCCCTGGTTAACACCCCGACCTTCTTCTCAATTGGCCCGTCGGCGGAGAAAGGCGGGAATCTCGAGGTCATCCTCGGCAAATGATTCGGGCGCTGTTGCCGCCATCTCGACCGCGAGCGGCCGGGCTTGCGCTTCGACCCGTTTTGGCATGGCGACGGGCGCTTGCTCGTTGCGAGGCCGCTCGATCCTGATGCCCTTTTGCGCCATGGGCTGACCTAGAGGCTGGGGCCTCGGGGCCTGGGTCCTAGGTGCCTCTGGCATCTGCGGGGCTAACCGCTGGCCGAATTCGGGCTCGCGCTTAGCCGGCATCTCGGCATCGGGCTCCTTGCGGGACCGGCCGACATTGGCGAGGCGCTCGAGGAAGCCCACCTTCTTCTTCTGGGCGGCAAGACCGACCACGGGCGCTTGGCCGGCTTGGGCCTTGATCTCGTTCTGGGCCACTACCGGCAGTTCTTCCATGCTCGGCATGCGGCGCACCGGACGTCTGACGGCGGTGGGCGGCGCGGGCTGGAAGGACCGCGACGGCGCTTGCGGCGCTTGTTTCGATTGGGAGGCGCCAAGCGGCAGGCCGATTCCAGTCAACTGCGCCGGACGCTTCTCGATCGTCACATTGCCAGGAGCGTGCCAGACCGACGGCTCTTTCACGACCTCGCTTTGGGCGAGAACGAGGCTCGGCTCGTCGAGATCGACCGGGCTCGCGGGCAGCGCGGCGAGGCCGGCAAGGCGCTCGCTGAGCCTGCTTCTCTCTTGCGTGACGGCGCCCCGCGGCGCTTCGTAGACGGGCCCTACCGCCACCGGCGCGGCATGGCCAATGCCGGTCGCCACCACCGACACGCGGATCGACCCGTCGAGTTCGTCGTCGTAGGTCGCACCCACAATGATGTTGGCGTCGGGATCGGCTTCGGCCCTGATGCGGCTCGCCGCCTCGTCGACCTCGTAGAGGGTAAGGTCGTTGCCGCCGGTGATGGACACGAGCAGCCCGCTCGCGCCTTTCATGCACACATCGTCGAGCAGCGGATTGGAGATAGCGGCCTCTGCCGCTTCGATGGCCCTGCGGTCGCCGCTCGACTCGCCCGTACCCATCATCGCCTTGCCCATGCCGGCCATGATGGTGCGGACATCGGCGAAGTCGAGATTGATCAGGCCTTCCTTCACCATGAGGTCGGTAATGCAAGAGACGCCGGCGCGCAGCACATCGTCGGCCATTGCGAAGGCGTCGGTGAAGGTGGTCTTCTCGTTGGCGACGCGGAACAGGTTCTGGTTCGGAATGATGAGGAGCGTATCGACATATTTCTGCAGCTCATCGATGCCGGTCTCAGCCGCACGCAGGCGCCGCGAGCCTTCGAACTGGAAAGGCTTGGTAACGACGCCGACGGTCAAGATGCCTTCCTCGCGGGAGGCACGCGCTATCACGGGTGCAGCGCCCGTTCCCGTGCCGCCGCCCATGCCGGCGGTGATGAACGCCATGTGGCAGCCGACGAGATGGGCCTTGATATCGGCCATGGCCTCTTCGGCGGCGGCGGCGCCCACTTCGGGCTTCGATCCGGCGCCGAGGCCTTCGGTGACGTTCGCCCCCATCTGAATGCGGCGCTCGGCGGTCGAACTCGCCAAGGCTTGCGCGTCGGTGTTGGCGACCACGAACTCGACGCCCTTCAGACCGCATTCGATCATGTTGTTGACGGCGTTGCCGCCGGCGCCGCCGACACCGAACACGGTGATGCGCGGCTTGAGTTCGGTCAGATCAGGAACTCTGAGGTTGATGGTCATGGCAGTCATCCGATCCTTCATTGCCCTTGCTCCGGCTCTCTTAGGCGCTTCCCCGCGACGCGCTTTCAGAGCCCTCGTTAGCGATCAAAAATTGTCCCTTATCCAGTCGCCGACTTTGGCGAAATAGCCGGTACCGGTGCGCAAGAAACGCTGCTCGGAGCGGCCCGAAAGCCTGTCGTCGCCGCGTGCCCAATGCAGAAGAAGTCCGATGCCGGCGGAAAAATCAGGTGCGCCTGCCACGGCGGGCAGCCCGCTCAACGACCTTGGACGGCCAAGCCGTGCCGGACGCCCGAACATATTGGCGGCGAGCTCGGGCAGGCCGGTGAGCTGGCTCCCGCCGCCGGTCAACACCAGGTGCTGCGTGGCCTCGGACGCAAGTCCGCTCCCCGCCAGCCGCCGCCGCATCAGATCGAGGATCTCCTCGATGCGCGGGCGGATGATGGCAGCGAGCTGCGCCTTGTTGATCTGGTTCAGGCTCGGCTGCGGCATTCCGGTGACGGCAGGATAGGTGATGATCTCGCGCTCGTCGGACAGCGTGGCGAAGGCGCTGCCATGCAGCGTCTTGAGCCGCTCGGCGTAATCGAGGGGCGCGGAAAGGGTGCGGGCAATGTCGGTGGTGATGCCGTTGCCGCCAAGCGCGATGGCGTCGGCGTGGACGAAGTGCCCATCGACGAACACCGAGAGCGTAGTGGTGCCGGCGCCGAAATCGATACACGCCACGCCGAGCTTGGCCTCGTCAGGCGTCATCACCGCAAGCGCGCTCGCGCAAGGCGCCGCGACCAGGCTCGCAACGCCCAGATGGCACCGCTCGACGCAGAGCATCACGTTGCGCATGGCCACTTCGTCGGCGGTGACGGCATGGAGGTCGACGGCAAGCCGCTCGCCGCACATGCCCTGCGGCTCGCTGATGCCGCCATTCTCATCGATGCGGTAGCTCAAGGGCAGCGCGTGCAGCACGCTGCGCTTGTCGCGTCCGGCATATTGGCGCCCGCCGGCAAGGAGCCGCATGACATCGTCTTCGCGCACCGCGCCCGACGGCAGCGCCACGCTCGCCGAGAAGCTCTCGCTCTTGAGGCGCCCGCAGGTGACGGACACATGCACGTCCTCGACGGTCACGCCCGCCATGCGTTCGGCGGCATCCACCGCCGAGCGGATGCAGGCTTCGGCGCTGTCGAGATGCGTGATCATGCCGGCCTTCAGGCCCTCGGCGCGAGTGTGGTCGAAGCCCAGCACCTCGAACTGCACCGCATCGCCCTTGCCTTCGAACCAATCGGGCGCCGGTGAGGTCTTGGCGATCAGGCAGCAGATCTTGCTCGTGCCGACGTCAAGCGCGGTCACGATGCGCTGGCGCTTGCTTCTTATCGTCGTCGTGTATCCCATCCCCCTGCCCTCAAACCCCGTCTTCTCATGTCTTTCCTTTGGCGGTCTTGGTGCTCGCCGTCGGCACTTCGGCTTGCGGCGCGCCGCCGGGCGGTGCCGCGGAAGCCGTCGCGCGCAAGCGCACGGTGACCCGATCGAGCAGACGCAAATCGACAGCGGCGATATCCCGTTTGAGTACCCCGCGTTCCCGATCGAGCTTGGCGAGCGAGGCGAGCGCCTCGCCGACATTGTCGTCGGGAAGCATGATCTCAAGGCCTGAAGCGAGCTTCAGCGTCCAGCGCCGGTCGCCGACCCTGATTGCCGCAACGAGGTTTTGCGTAAGGTCGCCATGAGAATTCAGCTGATCGAACAGCTGGGCGGCGCTCTTTCCCGCCCCCTCGCCCACGACTAGGGGAAGGCCGGCATAGGCTTCGCGCAAAGCCGGCGCGAGCACGACCCCCTCGGCGTCAACCACATAAGTCTGACCCTTGTTCTGCCAGATGGCGTAAGGCGTCCGCTCCTCGATCACCACCTGCAAGGTCGAGGGCAGGAGCCGCATGACTTGCGCATGCCTGATCCACGGCACGGCTTCGAGCCGCGCTTTGGCGGCGTCGGTGTCGAAGCCGAGCATCATGGTGTCGGGGCCGGCGCCGAGCGCGGCCGTGATCGCGGCGTCGGTCGCATGCAGCTGGCCGTTGAGGGTGATCCGCTTCACGCCGAAGCCGGCAGCAACGGCGAGATGCTCGATGCCGCTGGTGAGCGCGTCATAGGCGCGGGCGGTCTGTCCGCCGACCACAGCACCATAGACGACGGCGCTGGCGAGGAAGAGGACGCAAAGGATAAGCCATTTGCCGCGCACACGATCCTGCCCGAGCCGGCCGAGCCGGATGGAACTCGGGCTGCGCGTGATGAGGCGGCGCGTTCCGGCGAGAACTGGCAGGCGACCCGAGGCCTTGCGCGGGGCGGCAATGCCGCGCGCAAGAAGGGTCTCTTGCGAGCCCCGTCTCCTGGCCATTCCCCTTGCGGGGTTCAGCGATCGCACGACGCGTCCTCCACGATCCAGCGGACCAACTCGGCAAACGAGCGGCCGCTATAGGCGGCAAGCTCGGGCACAAGTGACGTCGACGTCATGCCGGGCTGGGTATTGACCTCAAGGCAGATCAGTTCCCCCGTGCCCTCTGGCCGGTCGTCGAAGCGGAAGTCGGAGCGACTGACCCCACGGCAGCCCAGTGCCCTATGAGCCGCTAACGACAGCTTCTGTACCAATTGGTAAACATTTGGTTTAAGCGGCGCCGGGAGCACGTGAATTGAGCCTCCCGGGGCGTATTTCGCGTCATAATCGTAGAAGGCGAGCCCCTCGGCTGGGCGGATTTCGATCACCCCCAGGGCCTCCTGCCCCATGACGGCGCAAGTGAGCTCCCGGCCGGGGATATAGCGCTCGACCATGACCTCCTCGCCGAGGGTCCATTCGGCGGAGGTCAGCTCCTGGGGGGGATGGGCCTGGTCTTCGCGCACGATATAGACCCCGACGCTTGACCCTTCCGTCGGGGGCTTGATCACATAAGGCGGGGGCATGACATGGGCGCGGGCGGCTTCCGCCCTCGAGACCACGCGGCTTTCGGCTACCGGCACGCCGGCCGCGGCGAGCACTGCCTTGGCGCGCTCCTTGTGCATGGCGAGCGCCGAGGCCAACACGCCGGAATGGGTATAGGCGATGCCCATGGTCTCGAGCAGGCCCTGGATGCAGCCATCCTCGCCGTAGCGTCCATGCAGCGCGTTGAAGCAGACATCCGGGCGGAGCTCGGCCAGACGGGAGGCCACGTCGCGGCCGACATCGAGACGGCTCACGCGGTAGTTTTGAGCTTCGAGAGCGTCGGCGCAGGCCGCGCCGGAGCGGAGCGACACCTCACGCTCCGATGACAAGCCGCCCATCAGGACGGCGACGTGAATTTGCTTATCGGGCATGGCGATCCCCGTGTTGGTCGTGGCAGGCCGAGCTCGCTCGTCATACCGGCGCAAGCCGGTATCCAGCGAAAAACCTAACAAGCCATCAGCAGGAGGGGAATCGGCGATTCTTGTGCTGGATTCCGGCTTGCGCCGGAATGACGAACGACAGAGTCGCGTTCAAAGTCACACTGGCAGGCCGAGGCGCTTGATCTCCCATTCGAGCTCCACCCCGCTCGTCTCCTTGACCCGCGCGCGCACCGTCTCGCCGAGCTTCTCGAGGTCGGCGCCGGTGGCGTTGCCCTCATTGATGAGGAAATTGCAGTGCATCTCCGAGACCTTGGCGTCGCCGACCGAAAGCCCGCGGCAGCCGGCGGCGTCGATGAGCTGCCAAGCCTTGTGCCCCGGAGGGTTCTTGAAGGTCGATCCGCCGGTGCGGCTCTTGATGGGCTGCACCTCTTCGCGATAGGCGGCGATGTCGTCCATCTCGGCGAGGATCGTCGCGGGCTCACCGGGCTCGCCCTGGAACAGCGCCTCGGTGAAGATGAAGTCCTCAGGCGCGCCGCAATAACGATAGGCGTAGTGAAGCTCCAGCACGGGCAGCACATGCACGTTCCCTTTGCGGTCGACGGCGCGGGCCTCGACCAGCACCTCTCTCGTCTCGCGTCCATGCGCGCCACCGTTCATGCGGAGTGCCCCGCCGACGCAGCCCGGAATGCCGCGATAGAAGGACAGGCCGGCGATGCCGGCGTCGGCGGCGGCGCGTGCCACTTTCACATCGGGCACGGCAGTGCCGGCGCGTAGCCGATAGTTGTCCTCTATTTTGATTTCGCCGAAGCCTCGGCCCAGGCGTATCACCACGCCCTCGATGCCGCCGTCGCGCACGAGAAGGTTCGAGCCAAGCCCGATGACGGTGATGGGAATATCCGAGGGCGTCGTCGTCAGGAAATAAGCGAGGTCGGATTCATCGGCGGGCGAGTAGAGCACTTCCGCCGGACCGCCGGCTCTGAACCAGGTGAGGTCCTTGAGCGATGCCTCGGCTTTCAACCTGCCGCGTAGCTCTGGCAGGCTCGCAACAAGCCGGCTTTCAAGGTCGGCCCCGTTCAAGCCCGTCCCCTGTGCTGCTCGAGAGTCTTCGGCAGAGCGTTGATCCAGTCGGTGATGGTACCGGCGCCAAGCCCGACCACAAGATCGCCGGACTTGGCGACGGAAGCGATCGTCTCCACCAGGGTCTCCTCATCGTCGATTGTGAACACATTGGGATGGCCGTGACGGCGCAGTCCGGAGGCCAGCTCATCGCGGTCGATGCCGGGGATCGGCGCCTCGCCCGCCGAGTAGACCGGCGTCACCACGACGATATCGGCATCGTCGAGGCAGGCCGAGAAGTCGTTGAACAGCGCCTGTAGTCGCGTGTAGCGATGCGGTTGAACCACGGCGATGATGCGTCCCTTACCGGCCATGCGGGCGGCGCGCAGCACGGCAGCGATCTCCACCGGGTGATGGGCGTAGTCGTCATAGACGACGACGCCCTGCCACTCGCCGGCGCGTGTGAAGCGCCGCTTCACGCCGGAGAAAGCGGCGAACGTTTTGCGTATCACGTCGTCGCTGACGCCCGCTTCCGTTGCTGCAGCAAGCGCGCCAAGCGCGTTCAACGCATTGTAATGGCCGAGCACGGGAAGCGTGAGATCCTCGAGCTTGCGCGTGCCGCCCTTCACCGCCGGGCCGAGATCAGCATCGAAACTGATCCTGTTGTGATCGGGACGCAAATTAGCGAGCCTGATGTCGGCATCGCGCGCGACCCCATAGGTCAAGGTGCGGCGCCCGTTGGCGGCGCCCCCGAGCTTGGCGAGAAGCTCGCGCACCACCGGATGATCGATGCAGGCAACTGCGACCCCGTAAAAGGGGATCGCCTCGATGAATTGAAGAAATGACTGATGCAGCGCGTCGAGCGACGGCCAATAGTCCATATGCTCGGGGTCGATATTGGTCACCACGCCGATCTGGGTGGGGAGCTTCAAGAACGTGCCGTCCGATTCGTCGGCCTCGACCACCATCCACTCGCCTTTGCCGATGCGGGCGTTGGTGCCCCAGGCGTTGATAATGCCGCCGGCGATCACCGTGGGATCGAGATTGGCGGCTTTGAGCAGGTCGGCGATGAGCGCCGTGGTGGTGGTCTTGCCGTGGGTGCCGGTGATCGACACGGTTGCGCACGGGCGCATCAGCTCGGCCAGCATCTCGGCGCGGCGGATGATGGGAAGTCCGCGCTCCTTGGCCGCCTCGAACTCGGGATTGCCGGCCTTCACGGCGCTGGAGATGACGAGGTAGGCGGCACCCTTGACGTTATCGGGATCATGGCCGATCAGGCAGGAGATGCCGTGGGCGCGCAAGCGCTCGAGATTGGGGCCGTCCTTGAGGTCGCTCCCTTGCACGCGATAGCCACGGGTGTGCATCACCTCGGCAATGGCGCTCATGCCGATGCCACCGATGCCCACGATATGGAACAGGACTGCCTGGTCAGGGTCTGGGAGATGCATGGCCGGACTCTACACCACCTGTTTCCCTTAAGCGCGCGAGCTCCTCGGCGAGATCGGCAAGCTTGCTCACCGCCTCGGTCGGGGCAAGCGCCTTCGCCTTGGCGGCGGCATCGGCCAGGAGCTCGGGCGAGGTCGAGAGCCGCTCAAGCTCTCTGGCGAGGCGCTCCGGCGTCAGCTCGCTTTGCCTGATGCACCAGCCGCCCCCGCCTTCTTGAAGCCGACTTGCATTTTCGAGCTGATCGTTGTCAAGGGCGTGCGGCAGCGGCACGAGCAGGCAGGGGCGGCCGATGGCCATCAGCTCGGCGACGGTCGAAGCCCCGGCGCGGGCGATGACGAGATGGGCGGTGGCGATGCGTTCCGGCAGGTCGCGGAAGAAGGGTGCCAAATGCGCGGCGATGCCCGCCTCCTTGTAGGTCTCGCGCAGTTCGGCGAGATCCTCATCGCGGACCTGCTGGACAATGGTGAGACGCCAGCGGAACGGCGAGGACATGAGGAGCAACGCTTGCGGCATTACCTCGGCGAAGAAGTGCGCGCCTTGACTGCCGCCGAACACGAGGAGAAGGAGCCGACCCGCAGGCTCGGGGGCAACATAGGGCACGTCACGATAGGCCAGCACGGCATCGCGCACCGGCGTACCGATCACTTGCGCGCGAGCCTCGGCGCCGCGGTGAAGCCGCTTGGTCGGCGAGAACGATAGCGCGACGCGGTCGGCGAAGCGCGAGAGGAGCCGGTTCGCTCTGCCCATCACGGCGTTCTGCTCGTGGATCGCGGTCGGGATACCGAGCGAGCGCGCCGCCATGATCGGCGGCAGAGTGGGATAGCCGCCGAAGCCGATCACCGCCAGGGGATCGATCTCGCTCAACAGGTGGCGCGCCTTCAGGTAGCCTTTGAAAAGTCGGGCAAAGGTTTTCGCCATGGCAAGTGGCGAGCGGCTGCCGAAGGTGGCGGAAGGGATGCGGTGGATGGCGCGCGCCGGGAACTCGACGCCATATTTCTCGGCGCGCTCGTCGGTGGCGAGCTCGACCTCGTAGCCGCGGCGCTTCAGCTCCTGCGCCAAGGCAGCAGCAGGAAACAGATGCCCGCCCGTGCCCCCCGCAGCGAGCAGGATCGGGCGCGCGGTCAAGCTGCCTGCTCCCTAATGGAAGCCGCCTCGGAGTCAGGCTGGGCGTGGGTGCTCCGCTTCAGCCGCCCGGCCATGGGGCGCTTGCGGGTGAGACCGAGGGCAAAGCCCATGGTCAGCGCCATGGCGAGCAGCGAGGAGCCGCCATAAGAGATGAAGGGCAAGGTCATGCCCTTGGCGGGAAGCAACCCCACATTGACCGCCATGTTGATCAGGGCCTGCAAGCCGAACAGCATGATGAGGCCCGCCACGGCATGCCGGATGAAGCCGTCGGGCTCCTGCGAGGCCTTGGACAGGCCGCGCAGCACGATGAAGGCAAACAAGGCGAGCAGGATGAGGCAGGCGATCAGCCCGTATTCCTCGGCGGTCACGGCGAAGATGAAGTCGGTATGGGAGTCGGGCAGCACATTCTTCACCGTGCCCTCGCCGGGCCCTCTGCCGAACCAGCCGCCATGAAGGAACGAGTCGAGCGAGCGGTCGGCCTGGTAGGTGTCCCCGGAGGCGGGGTTGAGGAAGCGGTCGATGCGCGAGGCCACGTGGGGCACGAGGAAATAGGCGGAGACGATGCCGGCGATCCCGGCAGCACCGAGCGCTCCGATCCAGACGATATTGATGCCCGCCATATAGAAGAGCGCGCCCCAGACAAGCGTAATGAGAAGGGTCTGGCCGAAATCAGGCTGCATGACGAGCAGCACCGCGAAGATGGCGTACAGCGCGACGGCAAGCTGGATGCCGGGGACATCGCGGCGCTTCTGGCTTTCGTTGAAGAGCCAGGCGGTGAGCACGACGAAGGCAGGCTTCACGAACTCCGACGGCTGGATCGAGACGGCGCCGATCTGGAGCCAGCGCTTGGCGCCCTTGATCTCGGGCCCCAGGAAAAGGATCAGAACCATCAAGGCGATGCCGACAAGGAAGATGACGAGGCTCGCGCGCCTGATCTGCTTCGGCGTGAGCGTCGAGGCTGCGAACATGATGGCCACCGCGGGCAGGAGCAGCGCGGCGTGACGGCGCACGAAATAAAATGGCTCGAGATCGTATTTGGCGGCGATCGGCGGGCTCGCCGCGAGCGATAGCACGAGGCCGGCGCCCATCAGCAGCAGGAGACCGAAGAACATCAGCCGGTCGACGGTGAACCACCAGTCCGAGAGAACGCTGCGATCGGCGCGGGTGAGCCTCATGCCGCTTTCCCTTGCTCAGGCTTCACCCTCTCGGCGCCGTCGAGGCCCATGACCATGTCCCGAAAGGCATCGCCGCGCTTGGCGAAATTGTCGAACTGATCATAAGAGGCGCAAGCGGGCGAGAGAAGCACGACAGGCTCCTTGGCGGCGGAACGGCTCGCGTCGGCCGCCGCCGCCGCGACGGCGCGGTCGAGCGTGCCGCACTGCACATGATCGACAGCGCCGCCGAGTTGGCGGGCAAAAGCCTCGGCGGCCTCCCCGATCAGATAGGCGCGGGCGATTTTCGGGAAGAAAGGTTCAAGCCCCCCTAACCCTCCCTCTTTCGGCCTACCGCCGATAATCCAATAGATGTCGGTGAAGCTGGCCAGCGCCTTGCCCGCGGCGTCGGCGTTGGTGGCCTTGGAGTCGTTGACGAACAGCACCTTGCCGCGACGCGCCACCTGCTCCATGCGATGGGAGAGGCCGGCGAAGCTCTTAAGACCTTGCGCGATGGAAGCGGCGGGGAGCCCTTGCGAACGGGCGAGAGCGTAAGCGACAGCGGCGTTCTGCCAATTATGCGCGCCTCTGAGAGAGCCGATGCCGGCGAGGTCGACGCGCCCGACTTCCCTGCCTCCTTCCATCTCATGCAGCACGCCGTCCTTGGCGAAGACGCCCGTTTCCACAGGACGCCCCACAGCGATGCGTTTCACCGCAACGGATCCTTTGATTCTGTCGGCGATGGCGCGGGATGGTGCGTCGTCCACGCCGATCACAGCCGTCCCTCCCGGTGCGAGATGCGCAAAGACCATAGACTTGATGCGGGCATAGTTCTCTAGCGTGAAGTGGCGGTCGAGATGGTCGGGGGTGATGTTGAGAAGCGCCGCGGCGTCGGGGGCGAGGTCCGGCGCAAGCTCGATCTGGAAGGAGGAAAGCTCGATGACATAGGTGAGGTCGGGCGCGAATGGCTCGAGATCGAGCACCGCGTTGCCGATATTGCCGCCAAGTGCCACGCGCTTGCCTGCGGCGCTAAGAAGATGGGCGGTGAGCGCCGTGGTGGTCGATTTGCCGTTGGTGCCGGTGACGACCACCACCCGGCCCGGCGCTTGGTCCGTCGCACGCTGGCGAAAGAAGAGCTCCATATCGCCGATCACCTCGACGCCTGCTTCCCTGGCGCGCTTGACGCTCCAATGGGGCTCAGGGTGGGTCAAGGGAATGCCGGGGGTGAGCACGAGCGCGGCGAATCCCGACCAGTCGGCAGCGGCCAGATCGCTCACGGTAAAGCCTGCCGCTTCAGCCTCGTCCCGCGCGGCTTTCTTGTCGTCCCAGAGGACGGCATGGGCGCCGCCTGCCTGGAGCGCGCGCGCAACGGCAAGGCCGCTCACGCCTAGGCCGAGGACCGCAACGTCCCGGCCGGCGAAGATCGTCACGGGAATCATAATGAAGGAACTTAGCGCAATTTCAGCGTGGCGAGGCCGGCAAGCGCAAGCGCCACGGCAATGATCCAGAACCTGATCACCACCGTCGATTCGGGCCAGCCTTTCTGCTCGAAATGATGGTGCAGCGGCGCCATGCGGAACACGCGCACGCCAAACAGTTGATAGGAGGTGACTTGTACGATCACCGAAATGGCCTCGAGCACGAACAGCCCGCCAACGATGGCAAGCACGAGCTCGTGCTTGGTGGCAACGGCGATGGTGCCAAGCGCGCCGCCGAGAGCGAGGGAGCCGGTGTCGCCCATGAAGATGAGAGCGGGGGGCGCGTTGAACCAGAGAAATCCGAGCCCGGCTCCGACCAGGGCGCCGCACACCACGGCAAGCTCGCCCGTGCCTTGCACGAAATGGATTTGCAGATAGTCGGCAAAGAGAACGTTGCCGACGAGGTAGGAGATGAAGCCGAAGGTGGCAGCGGCGATCATCACCGGCACGATGGCGAGCCCGTCGAGGCCGTCGGTCAGGTTCACGGCGTTGCCAGCGCCGACAATGATGAAGGCCCCGAAGGGAATGAACAGCCAGCCGAGATCGATCAGCACGCTCTTGAAGAAGGGAATAGCGAGAGAGGTCGCCAGCGGCTCCTGGCCGACATGGACGATGATGGCGGTGGCGACCACGGCGGCGGCAGCCTCGATGACGATCTTGATGCGGCCACGGAAGCCTTCCGCCGACTGCTTGGTCACTTTGAGATAGTCGTCGTAGAGACCGACGGCGCCATAGACGAGGGTGAGCAGCAGGACCACCCAGACATAAACATTGTGCAGATTGCCCCAGAGCAGCACGGCGACGGTCACGCCGGACAGGATCATCAGCCCGCCCATGGTCGGCGTGCCCTGCTTCTGGAGGAGATGGCGCTCGGGGCCGTCTTTGCGGATCGGCTGTCCTTTGCCCTGGCGCACACGTAAGGACCTGATCACCTTCGGCCCGAACAGGAACACGAACAAAAGGGCCGTGAGCAGCGCCCCACCGGTGCGGAAGGTGATGTAACGGAAGATGTTGAGGAAGGCGAGCTCAGGGGTAAGCTCGGTCAGCCAATAGAGCATTTTCTCTTCCCTTCCCCCGTCCGGTCTACGCCGATGCGGCTTCCGTGCCGAAACGGCGTTTCAGCGCCTCGACGAGCGGCGCCATGCGGCTGCCGAGGGAGCCCTTGACCATGATCGCGTCCCCCGGACCCACCGCTCCCACAAGCTTAGGCGCAAGCTCCTCGGCGGTCTTGGTATAAGCGCCTCGGCGGTCTGCCGGCAAAGCCTCAAAAAGCGAGCCCATCAGTTCGCCGCAGGCAAAGACAACATCTACACCAGCCCCGTCAACGACCTCAGCAAGCTCTTGGTGAAGCTTCGGACCCTCCGGCCCAAGCTCGAGCATGTCGCCGAGCACCGCCACGCGCCGGCTGAACTCACTCCGCGGAGTCAAGCCCAGCGCGGCGAGGGCTGCGCGCATGGAGGCCGGATTGGCGTTGTAGGATTCGTCGATGATCGCCATGCGCCCGCCTGCGGCGGCGATCAGAGTGCGAGCGCCCCGGCCGGCCTGCGCGTGAAGCCCATCAAGCGCGCGGGCGGCAAGCGTAACGTTGGCGCCGGCCATCTTCACCGCGGCAAGCACGGCCAGCGAGTTCTGCACGAGGTGGCGGCCCGGAGCCCCGAGGCCGTAGTCAATCGTCTCGCCGAGAATGTCGGCCTTGATCTTGGAGCCGTCGGAGCGGAGTTCGACCTCCATCAGCCGCGCCTCGGCATCTTGCGTCTCGCCGAAGCCGACGATCTTGGCGCCATGGCCAAGGGCGTGGCGCTTCAGCCGCTCGTAATAGGGACTGTCGCGATTGATGATCGCGCTGCCCTTGGGCTCAAGGCCGCGGAAGATCTCCGCCTTGGCGTCGGCGATCTCCTCCACCGAGCGGAAGAAGCCGAGATGGACCGGCGCCACCGTGGTGACGATGGCGATATGGGGCCTGACCAGCCGTGTCAGCGCGGCGATCTCGCCGGCATGGTTCATGCCGATCTCGAACACGCCGAAGCGGACGGCCTTCGGCATATTGGCGAGCGAGAGCGGCACGCCCCAATGATTGTTGAACGACTTCGCGGAGGCGTGCACCGCGCCGCTCGGCTGAAGCGCCAATTTCAGCGCCTCCTTGGTGCCGGTCTTGCCGGCGCTGCCGGTGATGGCGATGACCATGGTGTCGGTGGCGCGGGCACGGGCCGCGCGGCCGAGATCGTTCAGCGCCTCGAGCGTGTCGCCGACGCGCACCAGCCTCTCTTCGTCGCCCGGCGGGAAGGTTCCGTCCACGATGGCGCAGGCGGCGCCTTGATCCAAGGCGGCGGCGACGAAGGCATGCCCGTCGCGATTTGGCCCGCGGATGGCGACGAACGCCTCTCCCGGCCTTAGGCTGCGGCTGTCGATAGAGAAGCCGGTCACAGGGGTGTCGCCAGCGCCGAAGCACGTGCCGCGCGTGGCGCTAACGATCTCGCCTAAGGTCCACAGCGGCTCAACCACATTTCGCCTCATGCTTCAGCGCGGCTTCAACCGCGTCATGGTCGGAAAAGGGGATCACGGTCGCCCCTATGGTTTGACCCGTCTCGTGGCCTTTGCCCGCCACGAGTAGGACATCGCCGCGTTCGAGCCTGGAGATGGCCTCGCCGATCGCCAGCGCGCGGTCACCGATCTCGATGGCGCCAGGCGCAGCATTCAATATTTGGCTGCGGATTGCGGCAGGATTTTCGCTGCGCGGATTATCGTCGGTAACGATGGCAAGATCGGCCTTGGCGACGGCAATTTTTCCCATCTCGGGCCGCTTGCCCTTATCGCGGTCGCCGCCGCAGCCGAACACCACGAGCAACCGGTTCTCCACATAAGGGCGAAGTGCATCGAGCGCCTTGGCGAGCGCATCGGGCGTGTGGGCGTAATCGATGAAGATCGGAGCGCCTCCGCGTGCGGTGCCGGCAAGATCGAGCCGCCCGCGGGCGCCCTGCAGCGACGCCAGCATCGGCAGGATGGTCGCCGCGCTCGCGCCGGTCGCCAGCGCCAGACCTGCCGCGACGAGCGCGTTGGAGGCCTGGAAGGCGCCAACCAGCGGCAAGCGGACTCTGTATTGTTTGCCGTCGTGCTCGATGACGAGGGTCTGGCCGAAGCCGTCGAGCTCGGCTGACACGAGCCGCAAGTCCTTGCCCGCGCGGCCGACCGAAAGGAGCTTGAGGCCCCTCGCCTCCGACACCGCCGCCACGCGAAGCCCGGCCTCGCTGTCGACATCGACCACGGCGATCGCGCCTGGCGGCAGAAGCTCGGTGAACAGGCGGAGCTTCTGCGCGAAATAGTCCTCGAAGCTAGCGTGGTAATCCAGATGATCGCGCGAAATATTGGTGAAGGCGCCGGCGGCAAGCGTGACGCCATCGACGCGGCGCTGCTGCAAGCCGTGGCTCGATGCTTCGAGCGCAAGATGGGTCACCCCCTCTTTGGCGAGCGCGGCAAGGATCGCGTGCAGCTCGATCGGGTCCGGCGTCGTGTGCTTGAGGATCTTGGTGCCGGACGGAGTCACCACCCCGACCGTGCCGAGGCTTGCCGCCTTGAACCCCTGCCCCGCCCAAAGCTGCCGCACGAAAGCCGCCACCGAGGTCTTGCCGTTGGTGCCAGTGACGGCGACGGCGGTCTTGGGCTGGAGGCCGTAGAAGCGCGCCGCGATCAGGGCAAGACGCCGGCGCGGATCGCTATCTTCGATGATCGCCGCGGAATTGGTCGCTCCCTTCGCGCCGCGCGGCACCAGGATCGCCGCCGCGCCCCGCTCCAAGGCTTGCGCGATGAAGCGCGTGCCGTCGGTCTTCACCCCCGGCAACGCCGCGAACAGATAGCCGGGCTTGACCTCGCGGCTGTCCGCCGCAAGGCCTGTGATCGGCACGCGGGAGAGGCCTTCAGGCAGCTTCGCCTCGAGGCCAAACAGCTCACCCAGAGTCATTGTCCGACATGCGCCCCGAAAAAGCGGCGTTTCCTTGAGGACCTCAAGGACTTTGGCCAACCCCTTGATGGGCAGGCGTCTTTTAATAGGAGGCGAGCACCTTGGCGTCAAATTTGCGCTGATCGCCCTCAAGCCGCGGCGCCACGCCAAGGATGGGCGCGATCCGCGCGATGATCTTGCTGGCCGTGGGCGCGGCATTGACGCCGGCCGTGGCATGATTGCTCGACTCCGCGACTCGCTGCGGCTCGTCAAGCATAACCAGTACGGAATATTCCGGGGCGTCGGTGGGGAAGGCGGCAAGGAAGCTCGTCAGCAGCGCCGAGGTCGAGTAGCGGCCGCCGACCACTTTCTCGGCCGTGCCGGTCTTGCCGCCGACGCGATAGCCTTCAGCCTCGGCGCGCTTGGCAGTCCCTTTCAGCACATTGAGGCGCATCAGTTTCAGCATCGCGGTGCTGGTGTCGCGCTTGAGCACTCTTCGTCCTCCGCCCAGGCCCTCCTCGCGCGAGCGCGGCAGGAAGGTGGGGGGCACGGCGATCCCGCCATTGACGAGGGGGAGCGACGCGGCGGCGAGCTGGAGCGGCGTCACCGACAGACCGTGGCCGAAGGCGATGGTCATGGTGTTCAGCTTTTGCCAATGGGCCGGGACGATCGGGGCGGCGCTGTCGCCGAGCTCGGTCGGAACCCGGCTCAAGAGTCCGAGCTTCTTGAGAAAGGCGCGGTGACGATCGACGCCCATGTCGAGTGCCATCTTGGCCGCGCCGATATTCGACGAGTAGATAAAGACCTCCGGCACGCTCAAGCGCCGCTTCTTGCCGTGGAAGTCGTCGATGGTGAAGGAGGCGTAGTGGATCGGGCTCGAGGCGTCGTAGCTCGAGCGCAGCGAGGCAAGGCCTGAGTCGAGCACGCCGGCGACGGTGAACACCTTGAATACCGAGCCCATCTCGTAGACCCCGAAGCCGATGCGGTTCAGCCGGTCCTTGTCGAGGGCCTGCTCGCGGCGATTGGGGTCGTAATCGGGAAGCGAGACAAGCGCTACCACCTCGCCCGAATGCACGTCGATGACGATCCCCGCCGCGGCCTTGGCGCGATAAGTGGCAATGGCGCGACCAAGCTCTTCGCGCAGCACATGCTGCACGCCGAGATCGAGCGAGAGCGTCACCGCCTCGTCTCCGGCCATGGTGAGCTGGGGATTGTCGTCGATGAACTTCTCGATGCCGGCGAGGCCCTTGTTGTCCACGTCGACCAGGCCGACCACGTGGCTCGCGGTGGCGCCCATGGGATAAACGCGGCGATATTCCTCGATGAAGGCGAGGCCCGGAAGCCCGAGCTCGTGGATCTCGGCCTGCTGCTTCGGCGTCAGCTCGCGCTTGATACGGACAAAGCGGCCTCCGGCCTTCAGTCGCGAGCGCAGATCCCTGGCCTTGACGTCGGGGAGAACGCTTCCGATCTGCTCGGCGAGTTCATCCACGTCGATGACGCGCTGCGGATCGGCATAGAGAGTCGCGCCCTTGATGTCGGTCGCGAGCAGCCGGCCGCTGCGATCAAAGATATCGGGACGATGCACGGTCGAGGAAATGTCGTAGAGCCCGCCCGGGCTCGGCCCGCTGCCGGCGAAGCCGAGCGTCACGAGGCGCCCGCCGATCAGGATGAAGGCCAGCGCAAAGGCGAGGCAGGCGAGACGAAAGCGGTAACGGCCGCGGGCGAGATAGGCCCGCTCGGCGCGGGCGCTGGCGGCATCTGATCTGGTGGGGTCGGACACGGGTCTTCGCGGCCTACTGGACTGAGGCTTCAACCGGCCTCACGACCTTGGCTTCGGGCCAGGGCGCGGACGCCGGCGTTTCTGCCGCAGGCACGCCGGCGACGGCAGAAGGCTGCTTGCCGGCCGACTTGGCCGCCTTCGCTGCCGGGGCGGGCGCTGCCGCAGCGGCAATCTCCGCGCGGGTGCGGTCGAAATCGCGGTCCGACACCGTGTCGACGGTGAGGAGCTGAGCAGGCTTTGCCGGTGAGAGCTTCAGATATTTCTGGGCAAGCCGCTCGATGCGCTCAGGGCGATTGAGCAGGCTCCACTCGGCGCGCAGCACGGCGAGCGCGTCACGCTCCTCGTCGATTCGTTTGCCAAGCGAGGCGATCTCAGCGTCGAGACCGCGGGACTCGTACTTCACCTGATAGATGACATAGGCGAGGGCGACGAGGCCCAGGACGAGACAGATATTAACGAAGCGCAGCATTTTGAAACTCGCGAACTAAAAGCCGACCCTCACATGCAAAAGCCGAGCCGCGGCACCCCGAGCGCAGCCAAGTCGAGAGGATGAGCGGGACCCTCGGTGCGCTCGGCGGCCCTGAGGCGGGCCGAGCGGGCACGAGGATTCCGTCTGATCTCGGCCTTACTCGGTTCTAACGGACGCCGGTTAAGAAGCCGGAAGCTTGGGGCGATAATTTCACCGGGCGCCTCCGGCAGATGGCGTGAGGCGCGCGGCGGAGGCGCGCTGCGGCTGGCAAAGAAGCGCTTGGCGATGCGGTCCTCAAGCGAATGGAAGGTGACGACGGCAAGACGCCCTCCGGCCCGGAGCAGCCACTCGGCGGCGGAAAGGCCGTTGGCGAGCTCGTCAAGCTCCTCGTTGAGATAGAGGCGCAAGCCTTGGAAGGTGCGCGTGGCGGGGTGCTTCGTCTCGTCGCGCTGACGGCCGAGCACGCGGGCAACGATGTCGGCAAGTTCGGCTGTCGTGGTGATCGGCTGCTCGGCGCGTCGCGCCACGATCGCCTTGGCGATCGCGCGCGCGCGCCGCTCCTCGCCGAGCTTGCCGATGATCTCAGCTAGCTCCCGCTCCGGTAGGGCGTTGACGATATCGCTCGCGGACGGCCCCCCTTCCCCCATACGCATGTCGAGGGGACCTTCCTGCATGAAGGAGAAGCCGCGGCTAGGCTGATCGAGCTGCATCGAGGAGACGCCGAGATCGAGCGTCACGCCATCGACGGAGGTGAAGCCCTCGCTCGCGGCGATCTCCTCCATCTCGCTATAGCGGCCAAGCACGGCCATCAATCGTCCGGGATAGTCTTCCGCAAGCTCTCCACTCAAGCGAAAGGCTTCCGGATCGCGGTCGATGGCGATGACTTTGCAGTCGGCTTGATTGAGGATGGCTTGGCTGTAGCCGCCGGCCCCGAACGTTCCATCGACGATAATCTCGCCGTCCTTCGGCTCAAGCGCGGCAAGCACCTCGGAGAGCATCACGGGAATGTGGCGGGCCGGTCCGCCGGCGGAAGCCGAATGCTTGCCGCGACCCGCCATCATTCCCGTGCTCCCTCTGGCCCGCCGCTTCCGCGGCGCCCCGCGCCGAGTAGTTTGCGAAGGTCGCGCACTTTCTGGCGCGCCCCCGCGAGATGAGTTTCGAAACGCTTCGGTTCCCACATCTGAAACTTCTCGCCAAGGCCGACAAAAGTGACGTGCGTGGTGATGCCGGCGTGCTCGCGCAAGCGTTCAGGGAGAATTGTGCGTCCGTCCTGATCGATGGAAAGAATCTCGCTGGTGCCGAACAGAGCGGTGGCGAGCTGGTCTTTCTCGTCGGAATAAGGTGCGAGGTCCTCGACGAGGGCGTTGATCTTGTCGACCAAGCGCTTGCCGCCGGCGTCAAGCGCAGGCGCATCGAGGGAGGGATAGCAGTAGATGCCGTCGAGGCCGTCCTTGGCGAGGACTGTGCGGAAAGAAGCCGGGACCGAAACGCGGCCTTTGGTGTCGATCTTATTGGTGAATGCCGACACAAACTGGTCCATCTCCCCCTCACGCACCCGAGCCGACGCGGGACGACTTCCAAAGCTTGAGGTGCAGGCCCCCGCCCGAAAAATTGGTGGGAGAGGCGGCGCAGATCCCCCCGTGGCCTCTAAGGAGCGCGGCCAGCCTCCCCCACTTACTCACCGAACGGGCAATCATGGGATAGCATGGGAATTTATGGGCGTCAATGGAGAGTGCCGGGAGAGACGTCTCCTATACACGGGAAAACGCCGCAAACGAGCCACGCCGGTCTTTACTCTTGGTTAACCAGGCCGATTGCCGCTTCCGGGCGAAGCAGGGTACAAGTGCAAAACGAACGGGGTTTAAGTGTTTCCGCTACTGATTCGCGGAGCGCTGCGCGGGATGCCGCTAGCGCCCTGTTCTTAATCAGCACGGCGGGGACCGCGGGTCTGAGGGGTGCATGGCCAAGGGTGAGCTGAAGGCGACGCTAGGCCTTGCAGCCATTGCGCTCGCGCTCGGGTCCTGCGGGCTCAGCGCCGGCGATGCGCTCGACGGGCCCTTCGCACGGCTCGGGCCGGCCGAGGCTCCGGTCAAGCTCTTCTATCAGGAGGAGGGCAAGGGGCCGCCGCTTCTGCTCATTCATGGCTTCGGCGCGAGCACCTATACGTGGCGCTACGTGGCGCCCGAGCTTGCCCAGACCCATAGGGTCATCGCCGTCGACCTCAAGGGTTTCGGCCAATCGGACAAGCCTTTCGACGAGCGCTATTCGGTCTTCGATCAAGCCGAGTTGCTCGCCCAGCTCATCGTGGACAAGGATCTCCGCGACCTGACCTTGGTCGGCCACTCCTTCGGGGGCGGGATCGCGCTGCTGCTGGCGCTCGAAGCCAGTCAGCGGCTCGAGGGGCGCATCACGCGGCTCGTGCTGCTCGACTCGATCGCCTATCCGCAGAACATCCCGGTCTTCTTCCGCCTGCTCGACATGCCGCTCGTGTCGCAGCTTGGCGTGCGCATGGTGCCGCCCAGCGTGCAGACGCGGGTGGCGCTGAAGATCGCCTATTTGGACGACAGCAAGATCGATCCTGACGAGGTCGAGATCTATGCCGCGCCGCTCAAGACCGCCGCCGGCAAGCACGCCATGATCCACAGCGCGCGCCAGATCATGCCAAAGGATCTCGCCGAGATCGCCGAGCGCTACAGCACCATCGAGCTGCCGACCTTGATCCTGTGGTGCGACCACGACCGCATCGTGCCGCTTGAGGTCGGGCTGAAGCTCCGGCGCACGCTGCCCAACTCCACTTTGCGGCTGATCGAGGATTGCGGGCACATGCCGCAAGAAGAGCAGCCGGCGTCGACGCTCCAGCTGCTCAAGGGCTTCATCGGCGGCTGACCGGCCCATTGTCCTGACTTGATAAGCTCCACTTATCGTGCCGATAGGCAAATACGATTTGCCCTTATTGTGCACCGCACTCAAGGTGGTCCCTGACGTGCCTGCATTTTGCCGGCGCCCGAGGAGGAGCACGAAAGCATCGATGTCTAAAAAGCCTATCCTGACGACTACGGCCGGGGCGCCGGTGGCGGACAATCAGAATTCCATCACGGCAGGTCCGCGCGGGCCGGTCCTGCTCCAGGACTACCAGCTGATCGAGAAGCTCGCGCATCAGAACCGCGAGCGCATCCCCGAGCGCACCGTCCACGCCAAAGGCTGGGGCGCCCACGGCACGGTGACCATCACCGGCGATCTCTCGAAATACACCAAGGCCAAGGCGCTCCAGCCCGGCGCCAAGACGGAGATGATCGCGCGCTTTTCGACCGTGGCCGGCGAACTCGGCGCGGCGGACGCCGAGCGCGACGTGCGCGGTTTCGCGCTCAAGTTCTACACCGAAGACGGCAATTGGGATCTCGTCGGCAACAACACGCCGGTGTTCTTCGTGCGCGATCCCTACAAGTTCCCGGACTTCATCCACACCCAGAAGCGGCACCCCAAGACCAACATGCGCTCGCCGACGGCAATGTGGGATTTCTGGTCGCTCTCACCGGAGAGCCTGCACCAAGTCACCATCCTGATGTCGGACCGCGGGCTCCCCACCTCCGTCCGCCACATGAACGGTTATGGCAGCCACACCTACTCTTTCATCAATGAGGTCGGCGAGCGGCACTGGGTGAAGTTCCACTTCAAGACGATGCAGGGCCACAAGCACTGGACCAACAAGGAGGCAGCCGAGATCGTCGGTCGCACGCGCGAGTCCACGCAGGAAGATCTGTTCAACGCCATCGAGACAGGCGACTTCCCGCGCTGGAAGATGCAGGTGCAGATCATGCCCGAGGCCGATGTCGGCAAGCACTGGTACAATCCCTTCGACCTCACCAAGGTGTGGCCGCATGGCGACTATCCGCCGATCGACATCGGCGTGCTCGAGCTCAACCGCAATCCGGAGAACTATTTCCAGGAGATCGAGCTCGCCGCCTTCTCGCCATCGAACATCGTTCCCGGTATCTCCTGGTCGCCGGACAAGATGCTGCAGGCGCGCATCTTCTCCTATGCCGACGCGCACCGCTACCGGCTCGGCACCCATTACGAGGCGCTGCCGGTGAACGCCTCGAAATGCCCGGTGCATCACTATCACAAGGACGGACCGATGCGGTTCTTCCCGCCGAAGACCGGTAATGTCGACGCCTTCTACGAGCCGAACTCCTTCGGCGGCGCGGTCCAGGACGAACGCTTCGCCGAGCCGCCGCTTGGCATCTCAGGCGATGCGGCGCGCTACAATCACCGCGACGGCAACGACGACTATCGACAGGTGACCGCGCTGTTCAATCTGTTCGACGCGGGACAGAAGCAGCGCCTCTTCCTCAACGTGGCGGAAGCCATGTGGGGCATCCCGCACGAAATCGCCGAGCGGCAGCTTGTGCATTTCAAGAAGGTGCATCCGGACTATGAGGCGGGCGTCAGGCGCGAGCTTGCGCATATGACCCGCGCCAAGGCATCGGAGACCGCCCAGCAGCAGAAGATGCCGCAAGGCGTCGAGGCGGCGGAGTAGTCTTCGCGGCTCAGAAAATTGGAGGCCGGCGCGCGGGGGTCACCCACGCGCCGGCCGTATCATGTCACCAAGCCTGTAAGCCGGGTTCTGTACCCCGTGAGGGGCGATGGCCATTCATCTTGGGCGCGTCTTGCGGCGCACCTCATGCAACCAACCCGGGCGGCTCATCTGAAAGCAGACTGAAGCGGTCTCCCGCTCCACGCCGCCCCTATTCGGTCTTGCTCCCGGTGGGGTTTGCCGTGCCGTCCTTGTTACCAAGGACGCGGTGCGCTCTTACCGCACCCTTTCACCCTTACCCCGGCCAATTTGCTGGCGGGGCGGTTTACTTTCTGTGGCACTGTCCCTGGGGTTGCCCCCGCCGGAGGTTATCCGGCACCGTGCTTCCATGGAGCCCGGACTTTCCTCTCCGCCGTGCTACGCGAAACTGGCGACGAAGCGGCCATCCGGCCTGCTGACAAGGGTAATAAGGGGTTTTGCCCGTAATGCGTCAAGCCGTTACGGGGCTGTTACAGCGGATAAGGTTGCCGGCTCGTAACGGCATTTTGATAGCTCCCGCGCCACCAGTTCCCATATTCTAGGCATGAACCGGCCGCGTCCGGGTCCCTCCCCAAGGCTTTTGGGCCGTCGCAATCCCCGGCGCAGCAGGGCCGGCAATGTTGACCGACAATCGTGCCGCCAATGACCAAGCATGTACCGCCAATGCCCAACCAGGATTTGATCTCGCGCTGGCTCGCTTCGTTCCCCGATTTGATGGAGCTCGAAGAGGAGCACCGCGGCGATCTCCTCGGCAGCACAAAATTCAACCGCTTGCGCGGCGGCGACATCGCCTACCGCCAGGGGCAGGATTGCCAGGCCTATGTCATGTGCATCGAAGGGCAGACGCGCGTGTTCAAGACCTCGGAATCCGGGCGCGAAATCCTGCTCTACCAGGTCGGTCCCGGGGAGACCTGCGTGCTCACCACCTCCTGCCTGATGGCCGGAAGCGCCTTCCCGGCAGAGAGTACGGCCGAGACCGACGTGCTCCTTGCCGCGCTGCCGGCGAGGGCGTTCCATCGGCTCATGGGCGCCTCCCCGCGCTTCCGCAAATTCGTCCTCGACAATTATGGGGACCTGTTGTCGAGCCTCATCATGCTCGTGGACGAAGTGGCGTTCGCCAGCCTCGACTTGCGGCTCGCCCGGCGGCTCTTGGCCGAAGCCGACGAGCAAGGCGTGGTGGCGAAGACCCATCAGCAGCTTGCGCTCGATCTCGGCAGCGTGCGCGAGGTGATCAGCCGCTATCTCGCCGAATGGGAGCGCATGGGCTGGGTGCACGCCTCGCGCGGCTCGATCGAGGTCAGGAACCGTTCGGCGCTGGCGGGCTATGGCGGGGACGAGGCGACCTGACATGGTGCGCAGGTCTGACCTGGGTGACTTGGGTTTGAGTGACTTGGGTTACAGACAAGCGCTTGCGCCCAGCGTAAACAGCGAGCAGAACTAGAAAACCCCCAAACGTCCAAGGAAATCAAGACGATGATAGACATTAAAAAATTGGCACGCGCCGCGGCGATAGCGGCGGCTTTGTGCCTTGGCACCGCACTCCCTGCTGCCGCGGCGGAAGATGGCCAGGCGATGACGGCTGCCCCCGTCAAGGGCGAGTTCGACGATCAATGCGCCATGGGGCTGGCCTCAGGCCAGAACGTCAAAACCGACTGCTCGGTGAATTGGACCGACGCGGACGGACACGTCTATTGCTTCTCCTCCGAGTCCTCCAAGGAGGCCTTCCTCAAGGACCCGGCCGGCAACCTCAAGAAGGCGCAGGACTTCGTGTCGTCCAAAAAAGCCGCCGCCGCCATGGGCGCCAAGGACTTCACCGAGGAGGACCTCAAAAAGCGGGTCGATGAGGTGATCGCCGAACGGTCCAAGGACGGCGCCTTCGTGTACCGCGATGCCAAACTCGACACCGACCTCAACCTCGTCTTCGAGCAGGTCAAGGGCGTGCGCGGCATGGAAGGTTACGGCTGGTTCGCCAACACCATCTTCCACGATCAAAGCGAGCCCAAGAAGCAATACGCCCTCGACTTCTGGTTCAAGCCCGAAGGCGACAAGCTCACGCTGATGGATATCAGGGTGCAGAAGGGTCCGAAGCGCGACGGCGACGGCTGGATGATGGTGAGCCGGCTTCCCGTGGCGTGGTGGTGGCTGCCGGTGTCGGAGCATCCTGGTGACGCCGAGGTCGTCCGCGGCTGGCACGTGATGAGCGCGATCCACAACTACATCGCCACCCACAAGGACGAGAAGGGCAATTTGGCCGTCAAGGACGACAAGACGGGCGAGACTGTCCCGCTCGAATTCATCGAGATGCACCAGCCGATCCGGCACCTGAAGAAGGATGGCCAGTATTTCGCCTGCACCGACTTCCGCAAGCCCGGCAGCAAGGACGAATATTACGACATCGACTTCTGGCTGGACGACAAGACCGGCAAGCTCCAGGTCACCAACGTCAAGATGCACAAGGTCCCGGTGCAGGAGGACGGCATCTGGACGCAAGTGCCGCGCTACACCTTCGAGGGCATGGATTTCGAGGTCACGAACTAAGCTTGGCACCAAGCTCTGGTGAAGCGCTTTCAACGGCGTCCCCTCGACAAAGGGGACGGCCGTTTCGTTTCCGGCGCTTGATTAGGATCATGGCGGGCGCGGCTTCCCCGGCCTATTTGCGGCCAAAGAACCACCAAGGAGGTTGATCATGTTTGCAAGGTCTTTAGGGCTTGCGGGCATAGCGATGCTGATGGCGACCGCATGCGCTTTCGCCGAAACGCCGGGGCATCGGGACCATGGCTCAATGGGTCAGATGATGTCGCCGCAACAGGAAACAGCAGGAACCGATGACTGCCCCATGATGCGGGGGCACGACATGCACGAGAGGCAGGGGATGATGGGCGAGCAGGCTCAATCATCGAGTGTGCCCACGCTGCCAGGACAGGATGCCTTCGGTACGATCCAGGAGATCGTGCAAATCCTCGAAGCCGATCCGAAGACCGACTGGTCGAAGGTCAATATCGCTGCGTTGCGCGAGCACCTGATCGACATGAATGAAGTGACGCTGCATGCGGTGGCCGACGAGACGGCGCTCGACAACGGCGTGGAGATCACGGTCACCGGCGAGGGCCGCACGGCCGACGCCGTAAAGCGAATGGTTCCGGCTCATGCCCATGAGCTCAGCGCGTTGGGCTGGAACGCCACGACCGAAGACCTGCCGAGCGGCGTGAAGCTTGTGGTTATCAGCGACGACCCTGCTCAAGTAACGAAGCTCAAGGCGCTCGGCTTTATGGGCATCATGGTCCAGGGGTCGCATCATCAGAGGCATCACGTCATGATGGCCAGGGGCGAGCATCCGGTCGGTGGCGGGGAAGCGGCGCAAAGCGAGCACGACCATGCGCACTGAGGCGCGCGATGCAGACTAAGCGCAGCTCGTAAAGGTCATAAGTATCGACATTAGGCGGTCGGCGTGCCGTCGCGCGCCGCGAGCAGACGCGCCAGCGTCTCGCGCGTCGATTGATCGGCGCGGCCGTCGATGCGGGCGGTTCGGAAGTGGCGCTGGAAGGCTTCGACCACCTTCTCCAGGCCTGTGCCGTAGGTGGAGGTAACCTCGACGCCGTAGCCGAATTCCAGAAGCGCGCGTTGCAGCGCGGCGACGGTTTCGCCTTCGTCGCCCGGGCCGAGGCCCGCGTCACCCTCGAGCGGGGCGGGCGGGACCCAAAGTCCGATGCCCGCGCGCGCAAGACGCTCCCAGTCGAACTTCTCGCCAGGATCGCGCTTCCTGCCCGGCGCCACGTCGGAATGGGCGAGTACGCGGTCGGGCGGGATGGTATGGCGGCTTAGAATATCGAGACACAGCGCCTCGACGGCCCGCATCTGCGCCTCGGGAAAATCCGGGTAGTCGAAATCGTGGCCGGGATTGTGGATCTCGATGCCGATCGAGCAGGAATTGAGATCGGTCTCGCCCGCCCACCGGCTCTGGCCGGCATGCCAGGCGCGTTCGGACTCGAGGACGAGCTGCGCGATGCGCCCCTCCTCGTCGACGAGGTAATGGCACGAGACCTCCGACTCTTGCCGCGTCAGCCAGTCGAGCGCGGCCTCCGCCGACTCCATGCCGGTATAATGCAAAATGAGCATGTCGGGGACGCGGCCGCCAACGCGCGCCTCCACGTTGGGCGAAGGGCACCACAGAGTGGCCAGCGGACTGTCAGGGGCGGCGGTCATTTTTTCTGCGTTGTCATTGCCCGGCTTGACCGGGCAATCCAGTAGCCCCGGCTCCAGCAAATAATCCAGGACGGTGGTTACTGGATTCCCGCTTACGCGGGAATGACATTAACGGCAGTCGCAAGCGCTACATCCCGCGCTCTCTGGCGATCTGGTCGTACGCCTCGTTGATGGTGGCGACCTTCTCTGTGGCGATGGTGACGAATTCCTTCGGCACGCCACGCGCCATCAGCTTGTCGGGATGATTCTCGGCGACGAGGCGGCGGTAGTGGCTCTTGAGCTCATCATTACTGACCGAAGGCTTCACGCCGAGCACGTCGTAGGGATTGCGCTTGGCGGCGGTGACGTGACGCGCCTTGATGTAAGCGAACTCGGTGTCGGTGAGGCCGAAGCGCTTGGCAACGCCGGCCAGGAATTTCTCCTCGCCCGGGTGCAGCGCGTCGTCAGCCTTGGCGATATGGAACAGGCCCTCCAGCACATCCTCGAGCAGCTTGCGGTTGCCTTTGAACATGGTGGCGAGCTGCTCCGCGTAGGCCTCGTAGCCGGCCACGTCCTGCTTGGCGAGATTGAACACACGGGCGACGTTCTTCATCTCGCCATCGGGCACCTTGAACACTTCCTTGAAGGCGTTGACCTCGTCCATGGTGACGACGCCGTCGGCCTTGGCCATCTTGGCGCCGAGCGCGATGACGCCCACGGTGAAGGCCACTTGGTTCTCCGCCGGGCCGTCCTCCTCCTTGTCGCGGTCGATGACGTAGTGCCCCGCCACGCCGCCGAGCAGGGCACCGATCGGGCCCCCGATCGCCAGCCCCGCGGCGGCACCTGCGAGCTTGCCCCAAATCGACATTACCGAGTCCCCCAGAGTTCGTTGCTTTGCCTAGAGCATAAGGACTTTTGGGCGTGGCCGCATGCGGAGAATCGCCCGGCTGCCCCGCGCCCTGTTGCAGCGCGGATTTCGTTCAAGAACCGCGGAAATTGGCCAGGATCGAGAGCTTGGGCTCGTCCACTTCGAGGCCGGCCTTCAGCCGCCGTTCCACATGCCAGGAACGGGCGAAGGTCCACAGCGCAAGCCAGAGGGTCAGCGCGGCATTGACGGCGCTGCCCATCCAAACGAACGTTGATCCAAGGCCCAACCGCGCGGCGGCCGCGAGGACGCCGGCCTGGAACACGATGCCGAACCCGCCGGCGACCACGATGGCCGCGCTGAGCGAGGTGATGAAAATAGTGACTATGTTGCCGCCGTGCCGCGGCGGTTCCTGGGAGACGTCGGTATCCATGCTCTTCACTTGAGACTGCAAAGCTTGGCTCTAATAGCGAGCGGCGGCCCCCGCGACAAGGGCGAGATGCGCGTCACATTAACGGGGGCCTGCACGGCCTCAAACCATCTTGGCCAGGATCCCGCTCATTTCCTCGAAGGAGAAGGCGCGCAGGATCTCCGACCGAACATTGCCGAGCGAGGAGGCACTGAAGGCGAGCGCGGTGGCGCTCTCATCGTCAGGCGCTTCGAACACCGCAATGACATCGTAACGACCAATCGTCCAGCACAGTACTTTGATGGTTGCGCCGCTCTTCTTGGCCATCTCTTTGAAGGCATCGGCCCGGCCGATCGTGTCCTTGATCTTGCGCATGCCCTGATCTGTGAAGTTAACGAGCAAAATGTAGGTCTGCATTTTGATGCTCCTCACCAGTCATGATGGGACGTCGACGACAGTTGAGTTAGCACTCCTGGGTGCAATCAGGCGAAGATCAGCTTGAGCAGGAAGGCCGTGGCAATGACGGTAACCGCGGCATTGATCTCGCTGAAGCGCCCGGCAAGCGCTTTCAGCGCCACATAGGCGATGAAGCCGAGCCCGATCCCCGTGGCGATCGAGTAGCTCAAAGGCATCATCAGCACGATGATCAGCGCCGGGATGTAATCGGTCGGATCGTCCCAGCTGAGCGCGCCGAGACTCGCGGCCATGAGGAAGGCGACGAAGAGGAGCGCCGGCGCCGTCGCGTAAAGCGGCACGGTCTGCGCCAGCGGCGCAAGGAACAGAGCAAGCAGGAAGAACGCCGCCACGAAGATGGCGGTAAGCCCGGTGCGGCCTCCTTCCTCGACCCCTGCTGCGCTCTCGATATAGGCCGTGGTGGTCGAGGTGCCGAGCGCGGCGCCGAATGCGGCCGCGCCCGAGTCGGCGAGAAGTGCCTGGCGAAGCCGCGGCAAGCGCCCTTGTTTGTCGAGGAACCCCGCCTGGCGCGCCACGCCAATGAGAGTCCCCGCCGTGTCGAGGATAGTCACCAGGAGGAGCGTGAGCACGATGGCGACGAGCCCGAGTTGCAAGGCATTGGGGAGATCCATCTTGAGGAAGGTCGGCGCGAGCGAAGGCGGGGCGGCGAAGACCCCGTGCCAGGGCTCGAGTCCGAGCGCCACTGCGGCCACCGTGACGGCGAGCACGCCGATGATGATGGCACCCGGCATCTTGCGCACGGCGAGTGCCGCGATGAGCAGGAACCCTGCCGCGGCGAGCCAAGCTTGCGGCTTGGAGAGATCGCCGAGGGTGACGAGGGTGGCCGGATCGTCGGCGACGACGCCGGCATTCTGAAGCGCGATGAGCGCTAGGAAAAACCCGATGCCGGCCGCGATGCCGAGCTTCAGGCTCATGGGAATGGCATCGATCAGCCAGGCGCGCAAAGGCGACAGCGAGAGGGCGAAGAACAGCACGCCGGAGACGAACACGAGAGCAAGCGCAAGTTGCCAGTTGCCTTGAAGCTCCGGCACGACGGTGAAAGCGAAATAGGCGTTGAGCCCCATGCCGGGGGCGAGCGCGATGGGGTAGTTCGCGTAGAGTCCCATGATGAGGGAGCCTGCCGCCGCGGCGAGGCAGGTGGCGACGAATACGGCGCCATGGTCCATCCCCGCCTTCTCAAGGATCGCCGGGTTGACGAACATGATGTAGGCCATGGTGAGGAAGGTGGCGAGCCCGGCGCGGAGCTCGGTTCCGACGCTCGATCCCACGGCGGAAACGCCGAAGAAGCGGTCAAGCGGACCGCCTGCCGCTGTCGCGACGGGCTTGACTGGCATGGGCGACGGCTCAGCGGATTGCGGCCTGCTTCCTTTCCGCTTCGCGGTCGCCATCCCGGCCTCTCCCACCTTTCCCCTTGCCATACTCCGCGATTACGGAATGCTTACGCAGTCCTGGCAATGGGAAGCGTCGCGCTTATCCACACCTGTCGGGCGAGCGAGAGGTTCCCTGCCCATGACCCCGAGCCGGCTTCTTCTCATCGCGCTCACCTTGTGGGGGCTGGTGATGATTGTCCCCGATCTCATCAGGGTTGCGCAGCCGCTCGGCTCCTTCGGCTTCTATGCCAACAATGACGGACTGATCTACGACGTCGCCGGGCCTTTCGACGAGGAGACCGAGTCGCCCGCCTGGAAGGCGGGCATACGGCCTGGCGACCGGCTCGATCTATCGCGCCTCAGATGCAGCCTTCAGGACCTCGCGACGTGCGGATATGCGCTGGCTGCGCTCGGCGGGGTGGAATACGCCCTACCAGGGCGCCAGGCCGTCATTCCGCTTGCCGCGAGGCATGGGCAACAGGTGCGGGAGGTGACGCTCGTTGCCGCGCAGCGGCCGTCCAACTTCGTCGTCCGCGCGGTGCTGCTTCTCGACCAGATTGCCGGGATAGCGGTGGTCATCGCGGCGGCGTGGCTGGTGTGGACACGGCCCAGCGCGATGAGCTGGGGTTTCTTCCTCTACGTGAATTGGTTCAACCCGGGTCAGGCTTACGCCTTCTACGCGATTCTGCAGCAATGGCCCCTGCTGCTGCTTGCGCAAGACGTTGCCGGTTGCTTCGCGCAGGCTGCCGGCTATGCGGGACTCATTCTTTTCGTGTTGCGTGCGCCTAACGACGAAACAGAACCGCGATGGCGTCCCGTCGAGCGTGCTCTGCCCTTCCTCGCCCTGATCTTCGCGCTCGCACTGGTTGCGTCCTACGGGAATGTGCTGGGGTACCGCACCGAGACGGTGACGCAGGCCGGCATCATCGCCGGCTTCCCGGTTGCCCTGTGTGCGTTCGGCATCCTTTTGGCCCGGCGTCACACGCAGAGGCCGGAAGATTATCAGCGGCTGCGTTGGGTGATCTGGGGCTGTCTGATCGGCTTGCCGGCGTTCCTCCTCGCCGAGCTCGCCTCGGAGACGACATTCTTCGAAACGCGGTGGGGAGACTTCACGCCAACCGAGGACATTATCGGGCTGCTTTATCTCGTGAATGGCATCCTTTGCCTGTTCGTGTTCGAGGCGATAAGGCGCCCGCGTGTCGTCAGCGTCATGATTCCGCTGCGCCGGGTGACAATTCTCGGTCTCACCTTGAGCCTTCCCGTGCTGCTGCTGCACCATGAGGTGGAGCGCATCCAGGAACATCTTCCGGCTTGGGCTTGGCTGGTGATCGGCGCCGTAGCCATTTTTCTCATCACGCGTCTGCATGAAGGCGCCGTGCATCTCGCCGATCGCTATTTCAATCGGGCGCTGGACGCGGCCGAGCTGGAGTTAGAGGGGGCAATCCTCAAAGCCAAAGGGGCGGGGGAGATTGATCGTCTTCTGGCGCAGGAGCCATTTCAGCGACTCAATCTGACCTCCGCCGCCTCGTTTCGCCGGGACGGACAAAGGTTCGTAAGGGGCGAAAGCGCCAAGGGCTGGGACGGCGTCTCGGCAAGCGCGCTCGACGTTGACACGCCGTTGCTTGGCCCGGTCTCCGGCGGGACGCCGTTCAGCGTTCCCGATGTGGAGGAAGATGGACCGGAGCTGCCGCAAGGACTCGCCCGCCCGGTTCTCGGCGTGCCGGCTGCCAGTCCCGTGCGCTGCTTTGCCGTGTCGCTCTACGGGCCGCATGCATCCGGCACCGACCTAGACGCCAATGAGCGCGCCATGCTTGCAAGACTCGCCGCCAGTGCCGCGGCTATGTATGCCGAGCTTGAGAACAGCGAGTTGCGCGGCACGATCGCGCGGCTCGAACGCAAATTGTCGAAGGGAAAATCGCCGTCGAGCACTGGCGGGACCTCGCGCTAGGCCGGCGTCACAGGCAGGGAGAACGCATGGCGATCTACGAGCTTGATGGGACGAAGCCGGAGCTTCCGGCCGACGGCCTCTACTGGGTGGCGGACACGGCGGCAGTGATCGGGCGCGTGCGGCTCCATTCCGATGTGAGCATCTGGTACGGCTCGGTGCTGCGCGGCGACAATGAGTGGATCGAGATCGGCGCGCGCTCGCAGGTCCAGGACAACGCCACGCTGCACACCGACCCAGGCTTCCCTCTGACCATCGGGCGCGACTGCGCCATCGGTCATAATGTCGTGCTGCATGGCTGCACCATCGGCGATCAGAGCCTGATCGGCATGGGGGCGATCGTCTTGAACGGGGCTAAGATCGGCGCGAACTCCCTGGTCGGCGCCGGCGCGCTCATCACCGAAGGCAAGGAATTCCCCGACAATTCGGTGATCCTCGGCGCGCCGGCCAAGGCGGTGCGCGCGAGCGACGAGAAAGTGCGCGCCATGATCGCGCGGGCTGCAGATGTCTATGTCAAGCGCTGGAAGCAATACGCCGCGGGGCTCAAGCGCATCGGATGAGCAACGCCGGCAAGTGGCAGTTTTTCGTCGACCGTGGGGGCACGTTCACCGACATCGTGGCGCGGGCGCCTGACGGCAGGCTCCTCACCCGCAAGCTCCTCTCGGAAAATCCTGAAAGCTACGAGGATGCCGCTCTGGCCGGCATCGCCGATCTGGTCGGCTCCCCGCGCGGGCGGCCGCTCCTGTCGAATTTGATCGCAGGCGTCAGGATGGGCACCACCGTCGCCACCAATGCGCTGCTCGAGCGCAAGGGCGATCCCGTGCTGCTCATCGTGAGCCAAGGGTTCCGCGACGCGCTCGAGATCGGCTATCAGGCGCGGCCCAAGATTTTCGCGCGGAAGATTGAGAAGCCGTCGATGCTTTATGCCCGCGTTGCCGAGGTGCCCGAGCGCGTGCATGCCGATGGCGCCATCGAGACGCCGCTCGATCTGGAAGCGACGCGGCTCGCGCTTAAGGCCGCACGCGCCGACGGCATCTCCGCCGTAGCCATCGTCTTCATGCATGCTTACGCCTACCCGGCGCATGAGCGCGAGGCGGCCGCGCTGGCGCGCGAGGCGGGCTTCGCGCAAATCTCGGCAAGCCATGAGGTGAGCCCGCTCGTCAAGTTTGTCGGGCGCGGCGATACGGCGATAGTCGACGCCTATCTCTCGCCGCTGCTGCGGCGCTATGTCGACCGCGTCGCCAAAGCGCTCGCGGCCAGTCGTGACGCCGTGCCGAGGCTCCTGTTCATGCAGTCCTCCGGCGGGCTCACCTCCGCCAAGCTATTCAGAGGCAAGGACGCCATCCTGTCAGGACCGGCCGGCGGCGTGGTGGGGGCGGTGGAGACGGCGCGGATAGCAGGCTTCGCCAAGATCATCGGCTTCGACATGGGCGGCACCTCGACCGATGTCTGCCACTATGACGGCGCCTATGAGCGCTCCTTCGAGAGCGTGGTGGCCGGCGCCCGCGTGCGCGCACCCATGATGCTGATCCACACCGTCGCCGCAGGCGGGGGCTCGATCCTCCATTATGACGAGGCGCGCTTTCGCGTCGGTCCCGACTCGGCAGGCGCCGATCCGGGACCCCTCTCCTACCGGCGAGGCGGCCCACTCACCGTCACCGACGCCAACGTGATGACCGGAAAGCTGCAACCCGACTTCTTCCCGCGCATTTTCGGGCCAAAGCAAAACGATAAGCTCGACGACGTCGCCGTGCGTAAGGCCTTCAAGTCGCTCGCCCGCAAGCTCGGCGACGGCCGCTCCCCTGAAGAGATCGCCGACGGCTTCATCAGAATCGCGGTCGAGAACATGGCGAATGCGATCAAGACCATCTCCGTCCAGCGGGGCTATGACGTGACGGAGTATATGCTCAACTCCTTCGGCGGCGCCGGCGGGCAGCATGCTTGTCTCGTGGCCGACGTGCTCGGCGTCAGAAGCGTCTTGATCCACCCGCTGTCGGGTGTGCTGTCGGCTTTCGGCATGGGCCTCGCCTCGCTCAGCGCCACGCGCACCCGAACTGTGCTCAAGCGCCTCGACGAGGAGATCCTTGTCACGCTCGCCAAGATCCGCGCGTCCCTCGAAGACGAGGTGAGCCAAGAGCTCATGCGTCAAGGCGTCGATGAAGGCGCCATCACCATCATCGCCCAGGCCCATCTCCGTTACGCCGGCACCGATTCAAGCCTATTCATTCCGTTGGCAAGCCTGCGCGGCATGCGGGCGCTGTTCGAGATCGCGCATCAGAAGCGCTTCGGCTTCATCAGCCCGGAGAAGGACATCGAGATCGAGGCGATCGAGGTCGAGGCCAAAGGCGGCGGCGAGCCGATTGCTGAGCCTGAGTTTTCAATCAAAGTCGCGGGGCCGGCCAAACCCCATGTAACGACGCGGCTGTTCACAGGCGGGAGCTGGCACGAGGCGCCGACCTATTTGCGCGCCGACCTGGCGCCGGGGCACGTTAACGCAGGGCCGGCGCTCATCATCGAGGATCATCAGACGGTCGTGGTCGAGCCGGAATGGGAAGCCGCAGTCACCTCGCGCAATCATCTCCTGCTCACCCGCAGCGCGAAGAGAAAGCAGGCGCGGATCGGCAAAAAGGCCGACCCGGTGATGGTCGAAGTGTTCAACAATCTCTTCGTCTCGATCGCCGAGCAAATGGGCTATGCGCTGCAAAACACCGCACGTTCGGTCAACATCAAGGAGCGGCTCGACTTCTCCTGCGCCATCTTCGACGCACGGGGGCGCCTCATTGCCAACGCCCCGCACATCCCGGTGCATCTCGGCTCAATGGACAAGAGTGTCGAGACGGTGCTGCGCGAGGTGGGGGAAAAGCTCAAGCCCGGCGACGCCTATATGCTGAACGCCCCTTATAACGGCGGCACGCATCTCCCCGACATTACCGTGGTTACGCCGGTGTTCGGCGAGAACAGCCCCGATCTCCTCTTCTTCGTGGCGGCGCGCGGGCATCACGCCGATATCGGCGGCATCGCGCCGGGCTCGATGAGCCCCAAGGCGACGCGGATCGAAGAGGAAGGCGTCTATATCGATCCGTTCAAGGTCGTGGCAAAAGGCCGCTTTCGCGAGGAGGCGGTGCTCCAGCTCCTCACGAGCGCCCCCTACCCCGCGCGGAACCCAGCGCAGAACATTGCCGACCTCAAGGCCCAGGCCGCCGCCAACGAGAAGGGCGCGGCGGAACTCCGCAACATGGTGCGCCATTACGGGCTTGGCACCGTGCGCGCCTATATGGGCCATGTGCAGGACAACGCGGCCGAGGCCGTGTCCCGCGTGATCGCGAGCCTGAAAAGCGCGCGCTTCGCGGTCGAGACCGATCAGGGCAACATCATCAAGGTCGCCATTAAGATCGATCGCAAGGCGAGAAAGGCGATCGTCGACTTCACCGGCACCAGCCCGCAAGCCTCCGACGCGTTCAATGCGCCGGAGCCGATCACGCGCGCTTGCGTGCTCTATGTCTTCCGCACGCTGGTCGACGAGGACATTCCGCTGAACGCCGGCTGCCTCCGCCCCATCAAGATCGTCGTGCCCAAGGGCTCGATGCTGAAGCCGCGCTATCCGGCGCCGGTCGCGGCCGGCAATGTGGAGACGAGCCAGACTATCGTGAATTGCCTCTACGGCGCGCTCGGCGTGCTCGGCTCGGCACAAGGCACGATGAACAATCTCACCTTCGGCAACGAGCGTTATCAATATTACGAGACGATCTGCTCGGGCGCGCCGGCCGGCCCCGGCTTCGACGGGGCGCCTGCGGTGCAAACGCATATGACCAATTCGCGTCTTACCGACCCCGAGGTGCTGGAGCTCAGATACCCCGTGCTGCTGGAGCGCTTCGAGATCGTGCGCGGCTCTGGCGGCAAGGGGAAATGGCGCGCCGGCGATGGCACGCTTCGCGTCATTCGCTTTTTGGAGCGCATGGAGTGCGCCATCCTGTCGGGCTTCCGCAAGGTCAGGCCGTTCGGTCTGTTGGGCGGCGCGGACGGACAGCCCGGCGAGAATTGGGTCAGGCGCAAGACCGGAGGGCTTGAACGGCTCAAGAGTTCCGACCAGACGCTGCTGGAAGAGGGCGAGGCGATCATCATCAAGACGCCGACCGGCGGCGGCTTCGGGAAGAAGAGCGAGCGGCGGTGACGGCGCCAGCTCTTCGCCGCTTACAGTGGATCGATCTGGCTGATCTCCATGACGATGGGCGCATGGTGATGCGCGGTGTGGGCACTGAAGGGCGTACCACGAACATGCACGTCCTGGCCCACCAACCGTTTGATGCCCTCTAAGACTGCCTCATCGAAAGAGTAGATGTGGATCGTCTCCGCTTCCTCAACGTTGTCCATCTCGTCAGAACCCGTCAGGCAGGTGGGGACTGGCAGGGTAAGGATGAAAGCCTGCTCCGGGCGTCCGGCGGCATCCTCGAAGGTCCCTTGCGAGAGATTGCCTTCGGCAATCTCTCCATCCTGGTTCGCCTGCATGCACTCGGCGGCAGCGGCCGGGGAGCCGATCAATGCGGCAAGCGCCACCAAAATAATCAGAAGTCGCATGGACCTCTCCTGCATGCCGTGAAGACCATGGTACATGGTGTTCGGAGCTGTATCCAAGCACCTAGGCGAGAACTGGCCAATGCCGATTACGTTCAGGGCGAACAACGCAAGAGTCACGTATCCAGGCGGCACAGCTGAATGGGGGGGCAGAGGTGTTTCTTATGAACAGAATGGCTTCTTCCTCTGCATGCGTGGCCACGATCATGGGCTCAGGGGTATCTCGCCCGGGTATGCCTTTACGCAGCGGGCGGCCGGTCCCATAGAGCAATGGGTAACGAATGTGTTTGGCGCGGCAGATATTCGTCAAACCACATTTCAGCCCGGTCAGTGCTTCCAAAGGCTTTGGCGCCCCGGGATCGACGGATTGAAATCGGCAGAACTCATATTGGCACCGTCTGCGGCCGCTCTAACTCAGGCAGCAATTAGCATTTCGCTTCTGCTAGAGAGGCTCGCCGCTCTTTCTCAATATGTCGATCTCGATGAACGCAATTTGGGTGTGTTTAGCCAACAATTACGAGAACTTCTCTTGCTCGCATGCATTGACGTGGAGGTATCATTCCGAGCGATATTCTCGTTGTCAGTTCCAAACACGACGGAGGATTCCAGGCTTACCACGGGGGACTACGTTCGCATCTGCGACCCATTTTTTCTGCGCGAGTATGAAGTCAGGCTCCGCCACTTTCCCACGCTCCCAGGGTTCAGACCTTTTCAGGAATGGGATGCGGCACGCCCTACGGCAAGCCTTCCTTGGTTCTCCGCCTACAACGCGATAAAGCACAACCGAGAAGGCGCGTTGAATCAAGCGACCTTGGGTGCTTGTCTGAACGCAGTCGCTGCGGCGGCAATCTTGTATTGCGCGCAGTTCAGCATCCCTGCAACGGGCGACTGGGCGCACGAACCATCATATGTTCTCAATCGATGGTTCGCAGTTGATCTAATTGATGCGGATCCCGCTACCTTTTATGTTCCGCCCGTCGCGATACCAAACGACCGCACTGATCAGCTCTGGATGTTCGACGGTAGAAACACTGCAAATTGGCAGCCCGGGGTTCGAGCAATTTGACTGCGAATGAAAAAGGGCGCGGGACCGAAATCCCACGCCCTCGTCTGTCGTTGCCTCTCTAAACTCGTCGCTCGTTCGCAGGGTCGCTTTCCGAGCTTGACGTCGCTTATGACGTCGAGGGGACGGCTCCGCTTCTGCGTTCGGCCATGAACTGGTCGAACTCGGCCTTGTCCTTGGCATGGCGCAAGCGCTGCAAGAAGGCCTGGAACTCGTTCGCCTCCTCTTCCAGCCGCCGCAAGGTCTCCTCGCGATAGTCGTCGAAGGCGCGATTGCCGGTCGAGCGGAACGTGCTCATGCCGCCGCCGAAGCGGCGCGCCTCGGTCGCCAAGTAGTTCTTCCACTGCATCTTATTTCCGCATCCCATGCGTCCACTCCAGATCAGATAGGCCAAAACGCCAAGGCCGATGGGCCACCACAGAATGAAGCCGAGGATCATGGCTGTGATCCAGGCCGGCTTCCCGTACTCATCCAAGGTCGCAACCAG
>DASWJG010000220.1:0-7993 GCA_036397315.1 Methyloceanibacter sp.
GCCGCTGCGCGGGCGGTGGGGCGTGGCCAAGCGGTAAGGCAACGGGCTTTGGTCCCGTGATCGCAGGTTCGAATCCTGCCGCCCCAGCCAGCGTAACCGGTTGTTATTGTGGATTTTTCTGAACTTCGTGGGGTGGCCGAATTGTCTCTGCCACTCAGAGCCAGAACCAAGGTCGGGCGAACAGCGCGGAGTTTGGCCAGGAATTCGACCTATCTCAGAATGACATAAAATCGTTCTATATCAATTACTTAGTGTGGCTGGGGCGCCAGGATTCGAACCTGGGATCACGGGACCAAAGCCCGTTGCCTTACCGCTTGGCCACGCCCCAATCCGCTTCGGTGATGTGCCCGCTACCCGCGTCGCCAAGCTCCCCTAGAATATGGTAAGTGGAGGCCCTCCTACCAGCATCGAGACCTCGGAGCAACGGATTGGCTTTCTTGCGGGCTTTCGCGCTCCCGTCTATATACGGGGCTCTTCAGCCAGCCGGAGTGTAGCGCAGCCTGGTAGCGCACCTGCTTCGGGAGCAGGGGGTCGGGAGTTCAAATCTCCCCACTCCGACCATCTCTGTCTGATTGCATTATTGAGCGCACCCTTTGCTTCCGCGCATTTTGGGAGGCGGCCTTCAACTCGCCCCAGTGAATGCCGCCCCAGCTCCAAGGAACGCGCCTCGCCCTTCCGGGGTTGAGTTAGCTCAAGGCGGAGGCCGCGTTACCGGTGTAAGGGAAAAAGGAAACTGACGCACAGGAGGCCACTCCTATGAGTGTAACCACCAAATCCATCATCGCCGTCAGCGCGGCCGCATTCCTTGCGTTGATCGGCATCGTGTCAACGGCCGAAGCCGGTCGTGGGGGCGGTGCCCGCATGGGCGGCGGCGGCATCCATATGGGCGGCAGCGCCAAGTTCCACACCAATCAAGGTGGGAAGTACGGCTATCGCGGTGGTGGTGGCGGCGCCAAGTTCCACACCAATCAAGGCTTGAAGTACGGCTATCGCGGTAGCGGTGGGAAGTTCCACACCAATCAAGGCGGCAAGTATCGCGGCTGGTCCGGCAAATTCGACAACGATCGCCATCACGGCAAATACGGCCATTACCGCCGCTACGGGTATCCCTGGTACGGGCTGCCGCTCTACACTTACGGCGGCGGATGTGGCTGGCTCTATCGCCAAGCCGTGGCGACAGGGAGTGACTATTGGTGGGACCGCTACTATCGGTGCACCGGGTCGTACTACTGACTAGACGCGGCAGTTCGTCCCAGCTTCGGCGTGGGCGTAGCGTGGCTATTGCGGCAAGTCGGTCGCCGAACGATCTCGCGCACTTGGCCTCTATCCCAATCCAAGCTCCAAATATTGGGGCCCAAGTCCCTGTGACAGGCCACATTTTGCGCAAAAAGCAATGGGAAAGTTAACGCTGCCAGGAGGGCGGCGCTGTCGCCGCTCGTGCGCTCCGCTAGAATAGGCGCGGGTACGACGAGAAGACCAACACATCATATAAAACCATGTCGGCGGAGCTTGCTTTCAATCGCAGCGTTGACGTCGATTATGGCGTCGCCCAAGAGGTCGCGCCCGGCGTCCGGCGCATCGTCGCCAATAATCCCGGACCCTACACCTTCCTCGGCACCAATACGTATGTGGTCGGTAGCGGAGAAGTCGCCGTCATCGATCCCGGTCCCGCCGACGGGCGCCATCTGAAGGCGGTCGCGGACGCGATCAAGGGCGAGCGCCTCGCTTATATCCTCGTCACCCACAGCCATCGCGACCATTGCGACGGCGCGCGCGGCTTGCAGGCGCTCGCCGGCGGAGAGATCGCCGCGTTTGGGCCCACCGGTACGGAACGGGGCGCCGGGCCGCCGGGCCTAAGCTATGACTTTGTCGATCCCTCATTCGTGCCGGACCGGAAGCTCCAGGACGGAGACACGGTCAAGGGACATAGCTTCGCCCTGGATGTCCTGCATATGCCGGGGCATGCACCGGACCATCTTTGCTTCGCTCTCGTCGGCAAGCGCACCGTCTTCACCGGCGATCACGTGATGGGTTGGAACACCACAGTGATCGCGCCGCCGGAAGGCAATTTGGGCATGTTCCTGACCTCGCTGGAACGGCTGATGCAGCGCCACGACAAGATGTTCCTGCCGGCCCATGGGGGCCGCATCCAGACTCCGCAGCGGGTGGTCCGGGCCTACATCATGCATCGGAAGTGGCGGGAGCAGACCATCCTCGCCTGCCTCGACGACGGGGTATGCACCATCCCGCGCATCGTCGAGAGGCTCTACGGTACGCTCGATGCCGAGCTTAAAGAGGCGGCTGCGCTTTCGGTGCTCGCGCATCTTGAGCACCTCATCGGCCGCGAGCTGGTGGCGGCCGAAGGGACTAGCGAGCTCCTGAGCGCTTTTTACGTCCGCGTTTCTTAGCGCGCGGCTTGGCGACTTCTTTCTTGTCGGTGGCCTCTTCCTTGGGCTCCACCTGCTCCAGCACCGTCTTCTCGCCCTTCTCAAGCGCCGCGGTAACTTCCGCCAGCAATGCACGGATGCGCGCGGCATTGGTCCCGAGGTCGTGCAAGCCATAGCGTGACACCGAACGGGCGTCGATGATGGCGTGAGCGTCGTCCCCCTTGATCTGAACGAGCACGTCGTCGGTGAAGCCCATGACCAGGGTCCGGTCGGTCGCCTCGATGCGGCCGATTCCGGTCTCGCCCGGCGCCTCGTTCAAGGCGATGGTCCAGCCGAGCCGCTCGACCGCCTCATGCACCAGGCTGAACACCTCGGGCGCCGAGCGCTCGAGCGCCATCGGACCGATATCGGGATAGGCCTCCTCTTGGGCCTCGACGGAAGCGGCGTCGGGCTCGGTGATGGGATTGGCGTCGGCGGGACGCATGGTCGTCAGCATCCTGAAGTCGAGCGGCTCGTCCGGCGTCGTCTCGACGTCGGACAGGCGCGGCAGGGTGACGGCATGGGAGAGATAATAGAGGGGCACGGCAAGGCCGACACAGGCGATGAAGATGGCGGCGAAGGCCTGAGCCGCTCCGGTCTGGCCGCCGAACCATATGCGCACGATGGAGGCGATGGCGATGGCGATGGCGAGGAAAAGCCCGGCAATGCACACGGCGATAAGGTTGATCGCCGCCGGCGTGGTCAACGAGGCGAAGCGGTGCAGCAGCACCGTCAGGATGAGGAGCTGCACGAAGAACAGGGCGACGCGCCGGGCCCAAGTAGCCTCGCGCACCTCCTTCACGGAGTAACGCGCGGTCGCGTAGCGCGCCATCGAAAAGCTCAATTCGCAGCCCTCACCTCAAGCGAGCCTCACCAGTGCACGGACACGATGTGCCTCAGCCTCTTTATAGCGAAGTTGCGGGCGTCCGCGACACCGGTCTCCCTCAGGCTGACTATAACGAGGGCATGGCAGGTTTGTGGTGCCACGCGCCGCGCACTGCGCGCTGGCTGATATTGGCGCCGTAAAAGCCCCAGAATTCTGGGAAAATCGGCGGATTTTGCAGCGTCACAAATGCCACAGCGGGAATCCAAGCGGTCAGGCATGATCCTCTCACGCTTCAAGATGGTCTTGAGCGGCGGAATTCAGAGAGGATCTTCGAAATGACCGACAACTCCTTCCCCTACGTCCTGATCTGCAGCACGTTCGGCACGATCGTCAGCCTCGCCTCCGTGTGGATCGTCACCGCCCAGTCATTCGCCCCGGTGCTCGGAGCCTAGGGACCGTCCCATTCGACCTAAGCCGCTGTCGAGCAGCAGAACCCCTAGGATATTCGCCATGACCCGCAAGATGACAAAACATTCGTTTCCGTATGCGCTTATGAGCAGCACTCTGGGAACCGTCCTTGTCAGCATGACCGCGGTCTGGCTCGCTACCGCCGCCTATGCGCCGGTGGCCGCCCCCGACGCGGCAAGCGCTCATCGCTCGCATTCGCCCAGTTCCTCATCACACCGGCTCTTCCGTTTGTCGCCGATCCCTCCCGGCGCCGACTGGACCTCTTAAGCCCGACCCGCTCCTTCGCTCTCCCCCCACGAGCCCGCCATCTCGGCGGGCTCTTTCTTTGTGCCGAGGATGGAGGTGCCGGGCCTTACGGGTAGAGCCGGGTCTTGGTCCAGGGCTGTTGCGGGGTGGCGCGCCCGAACACGATCCGGTCGTGCAGCCGGAACGGACCGCTCCTCCAGAATTCGATCTCGAGCGGAACCAACCGATAGCCCCGCCAATAGGCCGGGCGGGGAACCTCGCCATCACCAAAATCCCTGGTGAGGCGCTCTACTTCCGCTTCGAGGACCGCGCGGCTGGCGAGAGGCCTCGACTGAAGCGAGGCGCAAGCCCCGATGCGGCTCTCGCGATGGCGGGTGGCAAAATAGGCGTCGGCCTCGGCTGCAGTCGCCGGCTCGACGGCCCCGCGCATCCGGATCTGGCGCCCCAGGCTCTTCCAGTAGAACAGAAGCGCCGCCTTAGGGGTGGCGGCAAGCTCGTGGCCCTTGGCGCTTTCGCAGTTGGTGTAGAAGACGAAGCCGTTTCTGTCGGCCCCTTTGAGGAGAATCATCCGCACATTGGGCAAACCTTGCGCGTCGACGGTGGCAAGCGCCATGGCCTCCGGATCGGCGGGCTCCAAGGCCTCGGCCTCCGCCATCCAGGCGCTGAACAGGGCGAAAGGGTCGGTGGCCTCGGTGAAATCGGCCCCCTCACCTGCCTCAGCCAAGGTTCTTTGGAACTGGTCGGCCATGCGTCAAAGATCCTTCAAGGCCTGCTTTACCCGGGATTTTCTGGGCCATCCCGCCGCGGAACGGGCATTTACGTTTTCCTCACCCTGATACGGCACCATGGGTCCTGTTGATAGTGGGCGCGGGGGTTCTAGTTGAGTACCGCGTCGAGTTGGGGACGAGTTGGTTATGCGTACGTTCCGTTGGAACGCTCCTATCATCATTGGGGCGGGCGCTCTCGCACTTTCGTTATTCGCGCCCGCCCCTCTTCCCCTCATGGCCGGGGAGAATGGAGCGGACATGGCTGCGGCCTCTGAGGGTCAGCAGCTTGGCCTCAGCGAGCTGAAAGCGCGCCTAGACCAAAGCGACCGGGTCGCGGCGGTGCAGGCGCTCGAGCTCGCCCTATCTGAGCTCGGCGACGGCGTGACCCTCGTGTGGCAGCGCCCGGAGCGCAGGCTGGTCGGCAGGATCAAGCCCGTGTCGGCCTTCCGCGACGACCAGGGCAGAGTGTGCCGCCACGTCGTCTATTCGCTCGCGCTCGGCACCTATCAGCGGCAGATCGAGGGTGTCGCGTGCCGCGAGCCGGACGGTTCCTGGTCGCTATCGGGGTAGATCGGGGTTCACATGTCTCAAGTCAGTCAGGTCGAAGCGGCTTCAGGCGCCTCATCGCGGGGCAGCAAGGACGGAGCCAGCACACAAGCTTCGGAGGAGCGGTTCACGCCTCTCCTGTCGCGCGTTGCGCACACATTCGCACAAATGCGGACCGAGCGGGGCGGACCGCGCACGTTCTCTGCCCTTTGCTTTCCCGGGTGGAAAAAAGACTAGGTGCAAATCCGCGCGTTTTGACCCCGATGTCCCTCGGCCGAAATGCCTTCCGGCCCGGCGGTCGCGGCCCTATAAAGCGCCTTCCTTCTGAAGGGCTGGTCGATGGCCGAAGGCGGAAAGTTGATGGCGGGCAAACGCGGCGTCGTATTCGGCGTCGCCAACAACCGCTCGATCGCCTGGGGCATCACCAAGGCCGTGACCGATCAGGGCGCCGAGGTCGCGCTCACCTATCAGGGCGAGGCCATCAAGAAGCGGGTCGAGCCGCTGGCGCACGAAGTCGGCTCGAAGCTCGTTCTGCCGTGCGACGTCACCGACCAAGCGACGGTCGAGGGCGTGTTCAACTCCCTCGCCAAGGAATGGGGCACCATCGACTTTCTGGTGCACGCCGTCGCCTTCTCCGACAAGGAGGAGCTCGACGGACGCTATGTGGACACGACGCAAGAGAACTTCGTCCAGACGCTGCTGATCTCCTGCTATTCCTTCACCGCGCTCGCCAAGCGCGCCGAGGCACTGATGCCGAACGGCGGCTCGCTGCTCACGCTCACTTATTACGGCGCCGAGAAGGTCATGCCCCATTACAACGTAATGGGGGTGGCCAAGGCGGCGCTCGAGGCAAGCGTGCGCTATCTCGCCGCTGATCTCGGCAAGGGGGCGATCCGGGTCAACGCCATCTCGGCGGGCCCGATCAAGACGCTCGCGGCATCGGGCATTGCCGACTTCCGCTATATCCTGAAGTGGAATGAGTACAACTCGCCGCTCAGGCGAACGGTCACCATCGAGGACGTGGGCGCCGGCGGCCTCTATCTCCTGTCGGACCTCGGGCGCGGTGTGACCGGCGAGATCCTGCATATCGATGCCGGCTACCACGTGGTCGGCATGAAGAACGAGGACGCGCCCGACATCTCGGTGGTGAAGGAGTAGGCCTCACAACCTGCCTTCGCGGTAATGACAAAGTAAAGACATGGGCGCATAAGAAACCCATGTCGCACAACAGTTTCGGCCACCTGTTCCGCATCACCACCTGGGGCGAGAGCCACGGGCCGGCGATCGGCTGCGTGGTGGACGGCTGCCCGCCCGGCATCCCCGTCACCGAGGCCGAGATCCAGGCCTATCTCGACAAGCGCAAGCCCGGCCAGTCGCGCTACACCACCCAGCGCCAGGAGCCGGACCAGGTGCGCATCCTCTCCGGCGTTTTCACCGACCAGGGTGGCGCGCAGGTCACCACGGGCACGCCGATCGCGCTCGAGATCGCCAATATGGATGCGCGCTCCAAGGACTACGGCGACATCAAGGACAAGTTCCGTCCCGGCCACGCCGACTACACCTATCTCATGAAATACGGCTTGCGCGATTGGCGGGGCTCGGGCCGCGCCTCGGCGCGCGAGACCGCAAACCGGGTGGCGGCTGGTGCCATCGCGCGCAAAGTGGTGCCGGGATTAAGGGTGCGCGGCGCGCTGACCCAGATCGGGCCTTACGAGATCGACCGGCGCAATTGGGATTGGGACGAGATCGACTGCAATCCCTTCTTCTGCCCCGATGCCAAAACGGCGCGGGTGTGGGCCGAATTCCTCGACCAGGTGCGCAAGAAGGGCTCATCGGCTGGCGCCGTCATCGAGATCGTGGCTGACGGCGTGCCGCCGGGTCTCGGCGCGCCGGTCTACGGCAAGCTCGACCAGGACCTCGCCTCCGGGCTGATGAGCATCAACGCGGTGAAGGGAGTCGAGATCGGCGCAGGGTTCGCCTCGGCCGCGCTCTCGGGCGAGGAGAACGCCGACGAGATGCGCATGAAGAAGGACGGAACGCCTGAGTTTCTGTCCAACAATGCCGGCGGCATTCTCGGCGGCATCTCCACCGGCCAGCCGATCGTCGCGCGCTTCGCGGTGAAGCCGACCTCGTCGATCCTGACGCCGCGGCGCACGGTGGATGCGCAAGGCCATGATACCGAGATTTCGACCAAAGGCCGTCACGACCCTTGCGTCGGCATCCGCGCCGTGCCCATCGGCGAGGCCATGGTAGCCATCGTGCTGGCCGACCATTACCTCCGCCATCGCGGGCAGACTGGTAAGGGCTAGGCTCCCCTCAGCGCTCGAGATGGGCGACGACCTCGATATGGGGCGAGAAGAGGAACTGATCGGCAGGCACGATTCGGGCGATGCGGTAGCCGCCATCCACCAAAATGCGGAGATCGCGCGCCAGCGTGCCAGGGTTGCAGGAGACCGCGACGAGCTTCGGCACTTGAGATTTGGCAAGCTCTTGCGCCTGCGCCGACGCACCGGCGCGCGGCGGGTCTAACACGACGGCATCGTAAGCTTTCAGCTCCTTCGCACTGAGCGGGGCGCGGAACAGGTCGCGGGATAAAGTCCGCACCGGCTTCAGCTTCGGGGTCTTGCGCGCCGCCTCTTCAAGAGTGTGAAGCGCCGCTTCGTCGGCCTCGAAGGCATCGACCGCGATGTCGCGCGCCAGCGCGAAGGTGAAGG
>DASWJG010000221.1:0-17544 GCA_036397315.1 Methyloceanibacter sp.
AGAGGCCCGCGAAGATAACGATCCCCTTGAGCGAATTGCGTGGCTGCGCGGTTTGAGACTGCGCCATCTGCCTCCCCCCTGGGCCGCATGCAAAGCCGGCGAACAATAGCCCCGGGCCGCCAGTCATGCATGCCCAAAAAAGCCGCAACCCTGGGAGGCGGCGCCGGCGGCTATACGGCGATGGACATTCCGCACAACACCACCTGGGAGATCAAGAGGTAGAGTCTCGCTCCCTAGCGCGAGGATCAGGCGGCTCGTCCGCCTGACGGGCTGGCATGGTGCCACATGCCAGCCTTTCTTCGTCAGGAACGTGCGTGCATCAGACGTGTTAAAGACCTGCCCTTCGACACAAAGGAGAAGCCATTCATGCATATCAGCTTGGAGCAAGCCGAGAAGGCCATCGCCGCCGCACGGAAAGAAGCCGTCAGACTAGAGACTAAAATGTGTATCGCCGTGGTCGATTCCGGCGCCAACTTGCGGGCCTTTGTGCGCATGGACGATGCCTGGGTGGGCTCGATCGACATCTCGATCAAGAAGGCCAAGACCGCCTGCTTCTTCACCATGGGATCGGGCGAACTCGGCAAGCTGTCGCAGCCGGGCAAACCGCTTTATGGCATCGAACACTCCAATGGCGGCCTGATCACCTTTCCTGGAGGCTTGCCGATCATCCAAAATGGCGAGCTGTTCGGGGCCATCGGCGTCAGCGGAAGCTCGGTGGAAAACGATCACAAGGTCGCCGCTGCGGGTTGCAAGGTCTTGGGCGAGAGCCAACTGGCCGACCATCACTTCGCGCGCATGATGCATCTTGGCGCCTAAGGCCGACGGCTAAGGTGGCGACCCAGCCAAGCCCGCCCTTCCCGGGCGAGCTCTGGCTTTACTCCAGGTCACTTCAAGAAATCCGCAGCGCCGGATCGCCGGCCCTCTCAGCGCCCGCGATCCGCCCAATTGATCCAAAAGAAGGCCAAACCTCGGTCGCTACCTTTGGCCGCGCGACCGATCAGCCCCCGCGACATGTTGCCATTGCAGTGCAACATAGAATCACCATCTGATTCCGCGATGCAGCATTACAAGATAAAGTCAGACGGGAGGGCCGATTCGTGTTGTACCATCTCTATGAGCTGAACCAGGCGGCGCTCAGTCCTGCCAGGGCTGCGGCTGACGCTTACCGGCTCCTGTTCCGCAATCCGCTGAATCCTGCCTCCTATACGCCGCTCGGGCGGAGCGCGGCGGCGGCGCTCGAGCTGTTCGAGCGCACCACGCGCCGCTATCGCAAGCCCGTCTGGGGCATCGACCAAACCGAGGTGAAGGGCCGCCAGGTCGCCGTCAGGGAGCGCATCCTGATCTCCAAGCCCTTCTGCAATCTTGTCCATTTTGAGCGGGAGGTCTCGGCTTGGCGTCGCTATCAGGCCCCCAAGCTTCTGGTCGTGGCGCCCATGGCCGGGCACTTTTCGACTCTTCTCCGCGGCACCGTGCGCGATCTCCTTCCGCACTACGATGTCTATGTCACCGAATGGCAGGACGCCCGCTTCGTGCCGCGCCGCGCGGGCCCCTTCGACCTCGATGTCTATATCGACTACATCATTGAGTTTCTTCGATTTTTCCGGGGGAACGTGCATGTGATGGCGGTCTGTCAGCCGACCGTCCCGGTCTTCGCCGCCGTGGCGCTGATGGAGGCCATGGGCGATCGCGCCAGCCCCCGCTCCATGATCCTCATGGCCGGCCCCATCGATGCCCGGGAGAACCCGACGGCCGTCAATCGCTTTGCCGAGGGGCGCACCGTCGATTGGTTCCAGCGCAATGTCATCACCCAGGTTCCGTGGCCTTACCCCGGCGTGATGCGCATGGTCTATCCGGGCTTCTTGCAGCTGAGCGGCTTCATGGGCATGAATTTCGACCGCCACGTCACGGCCCATCGCGACCTTTTCCATAATCTGATCAAGGGAGACGGCGATTCAGCCGACAAGCATCGCGAGTTCTACGATGAGTTCCTTGCCGTCATGGACCTCACGGCGGAATATTACCTACAGACCATCGAAACGGTCTTTCTCGAGCACAGGCTTCCCAAGGGCCAGATGGTCCACCGCAACCGCCTCGTCGACCCGAGCAAGATCGAAAAAGTGGCGCTCATGACGGTGGAGGGCGAGAAGGACGACATTTCCGGGGTCGGCCAGACGTTTGCTGCACATATTTTATGCACCAACCTTGCCGACACCTTGCGGGCGCATCATCTCCAGCCCGGCGTCGGCCATTATGGCGTGTTCAACGGGTCCCGTTTTCGGGCCGAAATAGCGCCGAAAATCCGCACTTTCATAGCGACACACCAGCGCCGTAGAGGGGTGTTGGCGAGGGTCTTCGGCCGGGCTGCCTAAAGCAGAGGCGCGCGCTCCCGCAAAAGCCCTGCTACTGTACTGGCCGCCGATTCGGGGGGCCGATCGGCAGTAGGGAGCGTAACCATGCTTAAGCGGCTCAATCTCGCGCGCGGCGAGACCATCGAGGTCAAGATCCGCGGCCTCAATATTCCTATGGTGCTGAGGCGGAGCGCGCGGGCGCGACGATTCAGCCTGCAAGTGAGCGAGGCGCGCCGCGGCGCCGTTCTCACCATGCCGCTTTATTCGAGCTTCGCCGACGCCGACGAGTTTCTCTCGCGCCATCTCGATTGGCTGAAGGAGCGCGTCGCGGGATTATCGGAGCCGGTGCCATTCACCCATGGGGCTATCGTGCCCCTGCGCGGCTTCGCCCATGCGCTTCGCTTCGCCGGGTCGTTACGCCGCCGCGGCGTGGTGTGGATCGAGGCTGCCGAAGATGCCAAGGCCGCTCCCGCTTGGCCCGAGGGCGCGCGGGTGGGGATCAGAAGGCTGCCGCGTCTCTATGTGACGGGGGAGGAGGAGCACGCACCGCGCCGTCTTCTCGACTGGCTGAAGCGCCAGGCCCATCTCGATCTGAAGACCCGCGTCGAACTCCACGCCAGGCGTCTCAATCTCACACCGGCGCGTCTCTTCGTGCGCGACCAGACCACGCGCTGGGGATCGTGCTCGACCTCAGGCGCGCTGTCCTTCTCCTGGCGCCTGGTGCTCGCCCCGCCTTTCGTCCTCGACTATCTCGCCGCGCACGAGGTCGCCCATCTCGGTCACATGAATCACGGTCCGCGCTTCTGGGCGCTCGTGGAACGCACCATGCCGCGCCACGAGGACGCGCGGAGTTGGCTCAGGAAGCATGGCGCCAGCCTGCATCGCTATGGCGCCGAAGGAATGCTGCTGTCCTCGCCCGGTTATTCGCCGAAGCGCAGCATCGAGTAGCGGCTCGTCGGCCGGTCTTGTCGTCCTTCGAGACCGACCCACGCAGGTCCTTGCACCAACAGTCTGGACTCAGGGCTGGCGCGTGCGCTCTCCGCTAATCTCATCCAGGATTGGGCAGTCTGGGCGGTCGTCGCCTTTACACGCCTCGATAAGGCGGCTCAGCACGTCAACGATGCTCCGATGCGCTTCCATACGGGACACAACCGCCTGCTTGTGGCGCTCGGCCAGGACGCGCACCTTGCGGCTTGGCCGCTTCTTATCGCGCCAAAGATCAAGCAGCTCGTCGATCTGCTTAATCGGAAAGTCCAGAGATCGGGCGCGCTTAATGAAGCGCAGCTCATGCACGTTGCGTTCGTCGAAAATCCGATAGCCATTCGCGTCCCTGCCGGCGGGGCTCAGAAGCCGCTCGCTCTCGTAATATCGGATCAGCCGTGCCGAGACGCCGGACAGTCGAGCCGCGTCGCTAATGCGCATCACTTCCCCCCCAAATCGGGATTGACCTTCCAATCGTTGGAAGGAGTACGGCATAGCCCGCAACCCCGGAGAGCCCTGATGGAGCCGATTCTTCCAGTCAACAATCCACCTGATGTCTCAGCAGAACAACGAGCATCGATCGAACTGTTAAAACGGATCCGCAAACTACGCTGGATCGGCGAGCAAGATGAAGCATTGCGCCGGGGATCCTCCTCGGCCGCACTCATAGGAGGCGAGACGATGGACAAAGTAAACACCTTAGGGGCTGGGGTCGCGCTGGCCGTGACGTTTGCGCTCCTGAGCGCCCTGTGCGCCGTTGCCTTCGTGCTCGCACCCGATGCGACGCTCGACTTCTTCGGTGCATTCATGCACGGCCTCGACCTGAACTCGGTCAAGTCCGCCGCCCCGCTCAGCCTTGGGAGAGTTCTCTATGGCCTAATCGGCCTATCGATCATCGGCTTCATCACCGGGTACGTGTTCGCTTGGACGTACAATGTCATCAACCGGCAATAGCGGGCACAGAAACGCACGCTCACCTACATGTACAGGCAATAACATGCTACCGGTCCTTCGCGCATTCCTCGAAAGGATCGTGCGCAAAGGCACACTCGAAGTCGAAACCGCGTCACGGTCTCGATTCATCGTCGGCGATGGCTCGGGAGAGCGCGTCGCCGTGCGCTTGGCGGACTCGGGAGCGGCGCGGCAGCTCATCCTCAGACCAGAGCTTGCGCTTGGCGAGCTTTACGTGGATAGCCGGATCGTCGTTACGCAGGGGTCGGTCTGCGATCTGCTCATGCTCCTCGGCAGCAATCTCGGTTGCCGATCGGCGCCGGGGATCGCGCGGGCGTACAACCGGCTTCGTGTTGCATTGCGCCCGCAGCATCAGCGCAACACAGTAGGGCGCGCGAGGCGCAATGCTGCGCACCACTACGATCTCGATGGCCGCCTGTACCGCCTCTTCCTTGACCCCGACATGCAGTACTCCTGCGCCTACTTCGAGCATCCGGGCCATTCCCTCGATGAGGCGCAGCTAGCCAAGAAACGCCATATTGTGGCAAAGCTGCTCGTCGAGCCGGTCACCGCGTTCTCGACATCGGCAGCGGTTGGGGCGGCCTCGCGTTCTATCTTGCCGAACTGTGCGGCGCTGCCGTTAGGGGGATTACGCTTTCCGAGGCTCAGCTCGAGCTCGCCCGCCATCGGGCTGCGGAACGCGACTCCATTCCCGGCGTGGATTTCTATTTGCAGGATTACCGCGCGGCATCTGGGCGCTTTGATCGGATTGTCTCGGTCGGCATGTTCGAGCATGTGGGCTCCAGCGACTACGATGCGTTCTTCACGAAAGTGGCTGAACTGCTCGCTGATGACGGCGTGATGCTCCTCCACTCCATTGGCCGCTCCGATGGACCGAGCACCACCAACCCTTGGATCGCGAAGTATATCTTTCCTGGCGGATCGGCCCCCGCACTCTCCGAAGTGCTGCCCGCTATCGAGCGCTCTGGGCTTATCGTGACCGATATCGAAGTCATGCGGCTCCATTACGCCGAAACTCTCAAAGCTTGGCAGGAGCGGTTCCTCTCCCGCCGCGACGAGGCTAGGGCGGTGTACGATGACCGATTCTGCCGGATGTGGGAGTTCTATCTCGCGGCGACGGAGTGCGGCTTCCGGCATGGCGGCCTGATGGTCTTCCAGATTCAACTCGCCAAAAGCTTGGCGGCCGTTCCCCTCACGCGCGACTACATCGGTGCGCGCGAGGCCGCGCTCAGAGCCAAGGAAGAATGGCAGCCGGACCAGAGGATCGCCGCCGAGTGAATCCTGACCGTCTCGGCGACAAAGCAAAACAGAATGTCAAACTACTCGCGTGAGGAGGAGCGAGTGCCAGTCCAAGAACATTCCCATCAAGGCGATCCAGACCGCGTGGAAAGGAGCTATTGGGCCTCGCGTGCCTTTCTCATCTTTCTGGCCTTTGGAGCGATGGCGACGGTGCTGCTGTGGAGCGAACATCGGGCGCACCTGCTCGGCATACTTCCCGTTCTGTTCTTGCTCGCCTGCCCGCTACTGCACATTTTCGGAGGTCATGGCCCACACAGCGCTCATGGCGGGGACGGAAGAAAAAGTCCTTCCGATAGCAAGCGAGGCCAGCCATGAGCGAACCCGTCCCCGCCTATGGGCTGTGGGGCTTGGTTCTCATCAACTCCGTTGTTTTCATCGTCTTCGCCTTCAGCTTCTTCAGGCCGCAGACCTCCCGCGACTGGCGCTCGTTCGGTGCCTTCAGCGCATTTCTCGTTGCTCTTTTCACCGAGATGTATGGCTTTCCGCTTACGATCTATTTCCTGTCGGGTTGGCTGCAGAGCCGTTATCCGGATATCGACTGGTTTTCCCACGATGCTGGCCATCTCCTGGAGATGATCTTCGGCTGGAAGGCTAACCCGCACTTTGGACCATTTCATTTCTTGAGCTTGGCGTTCATCGTCCTCGGATTCCTGCTGATCTCGGCGGCGTGGCGAGTCCTTTATCAGGCCCAACGAAGGGGTGAGCTAGCTGTGACCGGTCCCTATGCTCATGTGCGCCATCCTCAGTACGTGGGCTTCATTCTCGTGATGCTCGGGTTTCTCCTGCAATGGCCGACGCTGCTCACGCTCGCCATGTTCCCGATCTTGGTCTGGATGTACGTCCGCCTAGCGCACAAAGAGGAGCTTGAGGCGATCGTCACCTTCGGCGACACCTATCGCGGATACGCAAAACGAGTACCCGGCTTCTTCCCCCGCCTGCTCAACCCTGCCAGCACGTCGAAGGCCTAGTTGTCCGGCGGGCACGCTACCCCCCTGGTCAGGCGTCTCCGACCACGCTACTTCGAGTGTGGTGCCAACGGGACGGCCCACGGTCCAACATGATTCCAGATCGTTATGCATGGCTCGTTTGGTCGAGCGCATTCTTGCTCCCCTGGCTTGCGGCTTATGCAGCCTTCCCGCGCCAGCGGAAACCCATGCTGTGGGCGAGCCTGTTCACGATGCCGTTGGGCCTGACCGAGCCCTTGTTCGTGCCAGCATATTGGAACCCACCGAGCCTTTTTGATCTCGCCCAGAGGACCGGCTTTGATATCGAAAGCCTGATCTTCTCTTTCGGCCTCGGTGGGATTGGAGCAGTGCTCTACAATCTCCTGACGGGATATGAACCTGCTGGCCTGCCACCCTCCGAGCAGGCAGTACCCCGCCATCGCCTCCACGCGTGGATGCTTGCGGTGCCATTCGTGTCCTTCCCGCTCCTGTCTCTCTTCCACTGGAACTCTATTTACCCGGCGATCCTTGCCATGGCCCTCGGCGCTGTCGCGACGGCATTTTGCCGTCCCGACCTCGCGCCAAAGGTGGGAGTGGGCGCCATCCTTTTCCTGGGCTTTTACACAGTGGTCCTGTTCGGTCTTGAATGGACGGCGCCCGGCTATATCGAGCGGGTATGGAATCTACCGGCACTCTCTGGCCTTACGATCGCTGGCCTACCCATCGAGGAGCTTCTGTTTGCAGCCGCCTTTGGCGCCTACTGGTCGAGCGTGTATGAGCATTTCACCTGGAGCCGAGCCGCCCGTAGCTCCCAGTACGCCGCTTAGTCGGGGTTCACCCGCTCCTACTGTCCGGAGAAGATGCCGAGCACGCGCTGAAAGAGCGGCGTATCGCCGTCGCTATGCCAGGGCAGCGCCGCCACGGCCTCCTGAAGGCGCGGCGCCCGCGTGCCCGGGAGCGGCAGCGGCGTCTTGTCCCGATGCGCATCGAGCATGATGTCGTGCCATAGCTTGGCCGGCAGCGTTCCGCCCGTCACTTTGCGCATGCGCGCGCCGTTGTCGTTGCCGATCCACACCCCGCCCACGTAATGGGTGGTGTAGCCGACAAACCAGGCGTCGCGGAAGCTCTGCGTGGTGCCGGTCTTGCCGGCGGCGACCTGCCCCTCGATCGCGGCCTTCTTGCCCGTGCCACGGATGACCGTCGCATTCATCATATCGTTCATGGCGCCGACAAAGTGCAGCGCCACGACCTGCCCGGTGGTCGAGCGGCGCCGCTCATAGAGCACCTTCCCCTCGCCGCTGCGCACCCTGGTGATGATATGGGGCAACACGCCCTGGCCGCCATTGGCGAAGGGCGCATAGGCGCCGACGAGCTCGAGCAGGGTGACCTCCGCTGTGCCGAGCGCGATGGAGGGACTGTCGTGCAGCTTGGAATTGATGCCGAGCCGCCGCGCCGTGCGCACCACCCGCCACGGCCCGACCTCGGCCGCAAGTCTTGCCGCTACCGTGTTGATCGACTGGGCGAGCGCGTCCCGCAGGCTGATCTCGCCCTGATAGAGGCCGGTATAGTTCCGCGGCGACCAGCCGGCGACCGTCGTCGGCCCGTCATAGGCGACGGAATCCGGCGTGTAGCCGCTTTCCAGCGCGGCGAGATAGACGAAGGGCTTGAACGCCGAGCCCGGCTGGCGCATCGCCTTTAGCGCGCGATCGAACGGGCTTGACGAGTAGGCGCGGCCGCCGACCAGCGCCTTGACGCCGCCCATGGGATCGAGCACCACCACCGCCCCTTCGTGGGCGGCAAGCTTAGCCCCTTCATCGTCGAGGAGCCGCCTCAGCGCCTGCTGCGAGACCCGCTGCAGCCCGGCATCGATGGTCGTCTCGACGATCAGGTCGCCGTCATTGTCGCCCACGAATTCTGGAAGCAGCTCCGCCACCCAGTCGACGGGGTAGGGATAGCCCGTGTCGTCGCCCTTGGCGGACAGCTTGAGCGGCTGCTGGCTCGCGTTCCGCGCTTGCTCCGGCGAGAGGTACCCCGCCTGGACCATGTTTTCGAGCACCTCGTCCACGCGCGCGCTTGCGAGCTTCACGCTCCTTCGCGGCGAGTAGCGTGACGGGGCCTTGAGCAGCCCGGCGAGCAGCGCCGCCTGGGGGAGCGTGACGAAGCGCGCCGACTTGCCGAAATAGCGGCGCGACGCGGCCTCGACCCCGTAGGTGCCGCCGCCGAAATAGACGCGATTGATATAGAGCTCGAGGATCTCGTCCTTCGAGAAGCGTTGCTCGAGCCATACCGCATAGACGACTTCCTCGAGCTTCCGCGTGATCGTGCGCTCAGGCCTCAGGAACAGGTTCTTGGCGAGCTGCTGGGTGATGGTCGAGCCGCCCTCGACTACGCCGCCGGCGGAAGCGTTACGGAAGGACGCGCGGATGAGACCGAGCGGGTCGATACCGAAATGGGCGTAGAAGCGGCGGTCCTCGGTGGCGAGCACGGCGTGCACGAGATAGGGCGGCAGCATCTCGAGCCGCACATGGCCGCGGCGCAAGCCCCGTTCGGCGAGCACGGTGCCGTCTTGAGCCAGCACGATGACGTTGGGGGGCCGGTCGTCGAGCGCGGCGATGACGGGGTCGGGCACCCGGGCGATGAAATAGATCACGGCCAGCCCAAGCGCGATGGCGCCCCAGATGGAGGCGACAGCGGAAAACTTGATGCCGCGATAGAGCCAAGGATGGCGGGCCACCCAGCGCTTCAGGCGCGAGGGTCTGCGCCGCTTGCGCCTGAGCGCGGGAGCGCCGCGTCGCGCGCCGAACGCGGGTTCGCGGCGGCGCTCTACCTTAGCGCCGGGCCTCACGCTGCGCCGCGCGCCGTGCATGGTTACCCGCCCTTCCCGACAAGCGAAGGCGAGGCGCGCGGGCGGGCCTTGGGCGCCGCCGGCGAACCTCTTCCGGGAGGAGCCTAGGCGTTCCGGATTGACACAATGTTAAAGGATTGAGCCACCACGCGAGGTGCCCTTAAACATCCAGATTGGCGACATAGAGCGCGTTGGCCTGGATGAACTCGCGCCGGGGCTCGACCACGTCGCCCATCAGCCGCGAGAAGACGTCGTCGGCGTCCTCGCCTTCCTTGATCTTGACCTGGAGGATGGTGCGCGTGTCGACGTCGAGGGTCGTGTCCCACAGCTGATCTGGGTTCATCTCGCCAAGACCCTTGTAGCGCTGAAGCGTGAGCCCTTTGCGGCCCGTCGTCATCACCGCATTGAGCAGTTCGCTCGGCCCATGCACGACCAGGCTCATGTCCTTGCGCTTGAGCGTGGCGGGCCTGGCATAGACCTCCTGGAGGTGCTCGGCGAAGCCGTCGAGCTTGAGCGCATCGGCGGACGCGATGAACGGTCCGTCGATCAGATGCGACTCCATCACGCCGCGAAGCTCCCGCCAGAAGCGCAAGCCGCCCTCGGGCAGCGCCTCGCCATGCCAGCCCCTCTCGGTCTCCTCAGCCAGCGCATCGAGGCGCTTGGCGATATAGGCGGCGGCGGCTTGCGCCTGCTTGCCGTCTTTCAGCACCTTGGGGTTGAGCGCGCCGGCGATCGCCGCCTGCTCGACGATGAAGCGCGGATAGCGGTTATGCAGGCCTTTGAGGATCGAGCCGATCTTGCGCGCGGTCTCCACGATATCGCGCAAGTCGGCGCCACCGCGCGCCGCGTTGGCGCCGGTGACGAGCACGGCTTCCTCCAGCCCTTCGCCGATGAGATAGTCCTCGAGCGCCTTCTCGTCCTTGAGATAGCGCTCCGACTGGCCCCGCTTCACCTTGTAGAGGGGAGGCTGGGCAATGAAGAGATGCCCTTGCTCGATGAGCGACTTCATCTGGCGGTAGAAGAAGGTGAGCAGCAGCGTGCGGATATGCGAGCCGTCGACGTCGGCGTCGGTCATGATGATGATCTTGTGATAGCGCAGTTTGCTCAAATCGAACTCGTCGCTAATGCTGGTACCGAGTGCGGTGATCAGCGTGCCGATCTCCTGGCTCGACAGCATCTTGTCGATGCGGGCGCGTTCCACGTTGAGGATCTTGCCGCGCAAGGGAAGCACGGCCTGGAAGGCCCGGTCGCGCGCCTGCTTGGCGCTGCCGCCGGCTGAATCGCCCTCGACCAGGAACAGCTCGCACTTAGCGGGATCGCGCTCCTGGCAGTCGGCGAGCTTGCCGGGAAGCGAAGCCATGTCGAGCGCGCCCTTGCGGCGGGTCAGATCGCGGGCTTTGCGCGCGGCCTCGCGGGCGGCCGCGGCTTCCACGATCTTCTGCACGATGTTGCGAGCCTCGCCCGGATTCTCCTCGAACCATCCCGAGAGCGCGTCGGCCATGACGCTCTCGACCACGGGCCGTACTTCCGAGGAGACGAGCTTGTCCTTGGTCTGGCTCGAGAATTTGGGGTCCGGCACCTTGACCGAGAGCACGCAGGTCAGGCCTTCGCGGGCGTCGTCGCCCGTCAGCGCCACCTTCTCCTTCTTGGCGATGCCGGAGGAGGCGGCATAAGTGTTGACGGTGCGGGTCAGCGCCGCGCGGAAGCCGGCCAAATGCGTGCCGCCGTCGCGCTGCGGGATGTTGTTGGTGAAGCACAGCACGTTCTCGTGGTAGCTGTCGTTCCACCACAGAGCGGCCTCGATCATGATCTTCTGATGCTGCTTCTCGACCACGATCGGCTCGTTGATCAGCGGATGCTTGGTGCGGTCGAGGAAGCGAACGAAAGCGCGCAGGCCGCCCTCATAGCGCATTTCCTCGATCTTGGGTTCGACCCCGCGATGATCGGACAACACGATGCGCACGCCGGAATTCAGAAAGGCGAGCTCACGCAGGCGATGCTCGAGCGTCGCATAGTCGAACTCGACCATGGTGAAGGTCTTAGGCGAGGGGACGAAAGTGATGCGCGTGCCGGTCTTGCCGTCGGCCTCGCCGATCGCCTTGAGCGGCGCCACTGGCACGCCGTCGGCGAAGCGCATGAAGTGCTCCTTGCCGTCGCGCCAGATGGTGAGATCGAGGCGGCTCGACAGCGCGTTGACCACCGAGACGCCGACGCCGTGCAGTCCGCCCGAGACCTTGTAGGAATTCTGATCGAATTTCCCGCCGGCATGGAGCTGCGTCATGATCACTTCGGCGGCGGAAACACCTTCGCCCTTGTGGATCTCGGTCGGGATGCCGCGGCCATTGTCCTCCACCGTGACGGAACCCTCGGCATTGAGGATGACCAGAATCTCATCGGAGAAGCCGGCCAAAGCCTCGTCGATGGCGTTGTCGACCACCTCATAGACCATGTGGTGGAGGCCCGAGCCGTCGTCGGTGTCGCCGATATACATGCCCGGCCGCTTGCGCACGGCATCGAGGCCCTTCAGCACCTTGATCGACTCGGCGCCGTACTCGGAAGCGGCGGCGGCTTTGCGTTTGGAAGCTGGTGTCATGGTTCCCTGGAGGCAGTTGTTGGTCTTGTTGGCGGCTTCGAGCCACCGAGGAGAATCAGGCCCCGATCTTACCCCGATTCACCGCGAAAATTTGGGCCTCTTGGGCCATCGGATCGAACAGGTCCCGGTCGGTCCCGGTCATCCAGGCCTGGGCCCCGAGGCCCAAAATTTCGCCAAAAAGAGCCGCGCGGCGGGCCTGGTCGAGATGGGCCGCCACCTCGTCCAAAAGGATGAGCGGGGAGGCGCCTTCCAGCTCCTTGATCAGCTCGGCCTTGGCGAGAATGAGCCCGATCAGAAGCGCCTTCTGCTCGCCCGAGGAGCAGAGCGGCGCGGGGGTATTTTTGGGCCCGTGAATCACTATTAGGTCGCTCAAATGCGGTCCTTCAAGGGCGCGCGCTGCAGCACGGTCGCGTTCGCGACCCTCGTCGAGTAGGGCGCGGAATTCATCCTCGACCTCGGTTGCAGGGCGCCGCGAAAGCGCCTCTTCGAGCCTTCCGACAAGGGCGATGGCCGCCGACGGGAAGGGGCCTTCGCCCCGCGCGGCGCGCATCCGGTCGATCAGGCTTATAAGCCGCGCGACGGCGTCGAGACGGGCCGCGGCGATGGCCGTGCCCGCCTCGGCCATCTGCTCCTCGAGCCCCTCGAACAAGGCGCGGGAGCCCTCGCGCATCTGGAACAGGCGGTTCCGCTGCCGCATCGCCCGGTCATAGCGGCCAAGGGGGGTGCGCATCTTGGGATCGACGGCAAGCACCAGCCGGTCGAGGAAACGCCGCCGCTCCGAGGCCGGGCCGGTGAACAGTCCGTCCATGGCAGGGATCAGCCAGACCAGCTTGACATGCTCGGAAAGAGCGCCCGCGCTCTCGTCCTTACCGGCGATGCGCACGGTGCGGCTCCCGCTCTCCTCCCGCGAGCCTGCGGCCAATCCGGTGCCGATCTCGACCTCATCCTGGCGCGACACGACCATTGCCGCGACGGCGAAGCCGCCAGCCCCCTCTTTGCGGCAAAGCTCGCCATAGGGGCGGCCGCGCAAGCCCTGACCGGGACCGAGCAGCGACACCGCCTCGAGCAAATTGGTCTTGCCCGAGCCATTGTCGCCGATCAGCACCACGGGCCGGGCGTCGAGCTTGAGCTCGGCTCTCGCGTAGTTGCGGAAATCGGTGAGTTTCAGCGCGCGGACGAAGAGGCGCGTCTCGGCGGGGTCGCCTGCGATCGCCTTGGCCTCGCCCTTTCCCTTGCGATCAGCTCTCATACCCGCATCGGCATGAGCACATAGAGCGCCGACACGTCCTTGCCGTCGCGCACCATGGTGGGGGAGCCGGAATCGGCGAGCTGGAACTCGGCCGTGCCGCTTTCGAGCTGCCCGGAAATATCGAGCAAATAGCGGGCATTGAAGCCGATCTCCAGCGGATCGAAGCCGTATTCGACGGGCAGTTCCTCGGTGGCGCTGCCGCTATCGGGATTGTTGACCGAGAGCACGAGCTTGCCGTCATTGATGGTGAGCTTCACGGCGCGGCCCTTGTCGCTCGACAACGTCGAGACGCGGTCGACGGCCTGGGCGAAAGCGGCGTTGTCCACTTCCATCTTCTTGTCGTTGCCTTGCGGGATGACGCGCTCGTAATCGGGAAACGTGCCGTCGATCAGTTTTGAGGTGAGCACCACGCGGGCGGTGGACACGCGGATCTTCGACGGCGACAACTCGAGGCGGACCTCGCCCTCGCCATCCTCGACCAGCTTGGCGAGCTCGAGCACGGTCTTGCGCGGCACGATCACGCCCGGCATGTCCTTGGCCCCCGAAGGCAGCGGCAACTCGACCTGGGCCAGCCTGTGTCCGTCGGTGGCGACCGCACGCAGCATCGGCTTGCCGCCGCTTTGCGTAGCGTGGAGATAGATGCCGTTCAGATAGTAGCGGGTCTCCTCGGTGGAGATGGCGAAACGCGTCTTGTCGATGAGGCGCTTCAGGTCCGCCGCGGGCAGGGTGAAGCTGTGACCGAGATCGTCGACGCTGAGCGCCGGAAAGTCGTCGGCCGGCAGCGTCTGCAACGAGAACTGGGCGGGGCCGGAGGTGATGGTAAGCCGCCCCTGATCGCCGTCGCGGACGAGCTCGATATCGGCGCCCTCGGGCAGCTTGCGCACGATGTCATAGAACATATGGGCCGGCACGGTGGTGGCGCCTTCGCCCTTGGCCTTGCAGGGCACCGTCTCCACCAGCTCCATGTCGAGGTCGGTGGCGGTGAGCTTCAGCTCGTTCTTGGCCGTAGCCAGCAGGACGTTGGAGAGGATGGGGATGGTGTTGCGCCGCTCGACGACGCTCGCCACATGGGCGAGCGCGCGTGTCAGGCCTGGTTTGTCGATGGTGAGCCGCATGGTTGCCCGATGCCCCGAAAATGAACGTTTCCCGCCGGTGCGTTCGACCCTGGCCGAAGCGCTTTTTGGCTCCAGTCCGACCCTGGCGAAGGCATGATGAAAGTACCCTAGGGCTCGAACTTGACGCGAGAGAGGGGAATTTGCAAGAGCGGGCGGGGGGACGCCTTGGCTTGGGAACCAAGCCCCCCGGCCCACCTTCCCCCTATTCGCGCAGCAAGCGTTTCAGAAGCTCGATTTCCTCGCGGAGCTGGTTGTCGTCGTTCATCAACTGCTCGATCTTGCGGATCGCGTGCAACACGGTGGTGTGGTCGCGGTTGCCGAATCTCCGGCCGATCTCGGGCAGCGAGCGCGAGGTGAGCAGCTTCGCCAGATACATGCCGATCTGGCGCGGCCGCACGATCGAGCGGTTGCGCCGCCCCGACAACAGGTCGCCCCGGTTGACGCCGTAATGCTTCGACACCGTGCGCAGGATGTCGTCGATGCGCACGCGCCTGGGCTCGGCCCCGCGCATGAGGTCGCGCACGATCTGCTCGGCGGTCTCCAAAGTCACCGGCTCGTCGGTGAGCTGGTAGCTTGCGCGTAAGCGATGCACGGCCCCTTCGAGCTCGCGCCCGCTCTCGGTCAAGCGTTCCGCGAGAAAGGAGAGCACACTATCGGAGATGTCGAGCCCCCTGGTGTCGGAACAGGCCTCGGCCGCACGCTTCTCGAGAATCTTGTGGCGAAGCTCGTAGTCCATGGTGCCGATCTCGGCGACGAGGCCCCCGCCCAATCTCGAGCGCATGCGCATGTCGAGCTTGTCGAGTTGGGTCGGCGCCCGGTCGGCGGCGACCACCACCTGGCGCCCGCCGTCGATCAGCGAGTTCAGCGTGTGACAGAACTCCTGCTGGATGGTCGGGCCTTGCAAGAATTCCATGTCGTCGATCAGGAGGATGTCGATCCGGCGCAGCTTCTCCTTGAAGGCGAGTGCGTCGCGCGCACGCAAAGCCTGCACGAAGCCCGACATGAAACGTTCGGCGGTGAGGTAAAGCACCTGCGCCTCGGGCTTCTGCTGCTTCACGTCCCACGAAATGGCGTGAAGCAAGTGGGTTTTGCCGAGCCCCACATTGCCGTGCACGAACAAAGGATTGAACAGAGGCTGCGGGGCCGAGAATGCCGCCGCCACCTCTTGCGCCGCGGCACAAGCGAGCCGGTTCGAGGCGCCGACCACGAAGCTCGCAAAGCTGAGCCTGGGATCGAGCGGCGAGCCCTCGAAGCCGCCATAGCCGGTGCGCAGCGGCAGAGGAAGCGGCGCCATTTCCTCGACCGAAGGCGCCGGGGTGGTCCGTCGCTGATGCGACGGCTCCTTAGGCGTCTCGACGCCGAAATGCGGCTGCCGGACCCTGAATTCGACCCGCTCGACCGTCGGCCATTCGCCGCGCGAAAGCCTCAGCACGAAATCGTAATAATGCGAGCGGAGCCAGTTCCTGAGGAAGCGGGTCGCCACGGTGAGACGAACGACCTCGTCGTCCACCTGCTCGACCTCGACCCCTCTAAACCAACTTGCGAAGACGTCCTCTCCCAGCTCAGCGCGTAACCGACTCTTGACCCTCGCCCAAGCATCGCTTGGCGCGCCCTGCTCTTGCTGTGCCACGGTTCTTGCTCTTTCCCATTCTTTTGGTTCGCGCCGTTACGCACCGCACGCCTCATACATGAGCAGTCAACAAGATCGACGCGGACAGTCATGACCGTCCCAATGACCAGCCTCGAACCCTAGCTTTGCTGCCAGGGCAGGCCAGCCGCTTTCCAACCTGCGAGGTCGCCGCGATGCCGACCGTCGTCAAGCGGCCCTTCAAAACCGCAGGCGACATTGTGGCAGGCGCGGTATCCCATAGCAGCCATCGCCTGGGCTGCGGCCAGGCTCCGGGTTCCCGAACGGCAAATGAAGAAGAGGTCGTCGCCCAATTCCACGCCGAGCGCCTTCAGCTCACCGGCCAGACGCTCCGCAAAGCGCGGGTCCACCGCCTGATCGGGAAAAGTCTGCCATTCTACGAGGACAGTCCGTTTGCCGACAGGCGTAAGGTCTGGAATCCCTACATAGGTCCACTCAGCGCGCGTGCGCACATCGACAAGCTGCGACCGAGGACTTGACTGGAGGGTCTTCCAGACCGTCTCCACGTCCACGTCATCGACCACCTTATCGTCGGTCTGTGCGCTCAAAGGAAACATCCTCCCCTGAAGACAAGAGTACGACGTAAGAACAAAACTGGTGTTGGCTACAATAGGTAGTGGCTACTCGGCAAAACAGACCACGACCACACACAGCTTACGCATTAACGTTCCACAAGTTTTCCACTCTCCTTACGCCGAAGACAAGGAAAACCTTTCCCGGCTACAACCGGGTCTAAGGTACTCAATTGTGAAGGAGGGGAATGCCCCGTTCGGATGATTGGACTATACACATGCCACCCTCGCTGATCAAGCGAGGGGGCGGCCCGCGACTCCCCTGAAGGACCCATCCAGACAGCCTTCAGCCATGCTTCGCAAGCCTCTGTCTCGCAAGCCTGATTCACGGACGTATGGCGCTCGGCAGACCGCCCAACGAAGGTTTCGACGTGGACGTTTGCTGCACGATTTTTTTTTGCGGGAGGGCGCGGGGATTGGCGCGTCGGACTTCCACTGCCTGGCGTTCAGGGGCAAGCAGTTGAAATATTCGTTGAATTGACATGATCGGCGCGCGCCGATGCACGCCGTCTGTTGCCGTGAAGCAACAGGAGATGTTTTTTTGTTGTTAGGGGGTCATCCCCAGGGCGCGGACGCGCTTGGCAAGACGGGAAACCTTGCGCGATGCGGTCTTGCGGTGGACGACGCCTTTTTGCGCCGTGCGCGCGATGATCGGTTCGGCCTCCTTCAACGCCGCGGCCGCGGCCTCTTTGTTGCCGGAGGCGATGGCCTCTTCCACCTTGCGCACCGAACTCCTGAGGCGGGTTCGCCGCGACTTGTTGACTTCTGTGCGGCGGACGGTCTGCCGCGCGGCCTTCTTCGCCGATTTCGTGTTGGCCATGACTTGATCCTTGAGACGCGCGCTTCGGCCTTCAGCCGGGCGTGAAGCGCAGGGAAAACGATAGCGGATGATTGGGGTGCTCTATAACGAGCGTCCGGAGAAGCGTCAACCGCGGGGAAGTGGGGATACAGGCGGAGGCCTTGTGGGCAATTGACATA
>DASWJG010000222.1:0-2666 GCA_036397315.1 Methyloceanibacter sp.
GGGAGAAACTCGACGCCATGCTGAGGCGCGAAGGGCGCGAAAGCCTGGCCCGTGCCTGTTTTGAGTTTTTGCCGGTGCGGGCCGAGCTCGACCTAAGGGGCTGGTCGGAGATCGATCCCTTCGCCCATTAGGGGCCGAAAAAGGGGCCTCCCCAAGCCTGCCGTCGCAATGTCATCAAAGTCCTGCGGCTAGCTTGGTTTGGGCCGGGTGAAGCACCGGTTCCTAGGGATTCTGGGCGGGTACATGACGATTGAGGCAAATGTCGTTCCCGGCAGCCAGCGGTACCTCGTCCGCACGGCCGAGGAACGCGTGCGCGCCTTTACCAGCGCCGAGCGGCATACCCGTCTCGTCGCCATCTTGCGCAAGGGGCTGCCGGTCTTCGCCGTCCTGGTGCTCGTTTCCTATTTCATCTCTTCGCAGCTCGGCGTCAGCGTCAGCGTCGGCGATCTGACCGCGAGCATTGACGGCATCGAGATCGCCGACGGCAATCTGCGCATGGTCAACCCCAAGCTGAAGGGCGCCGACAAGAAGAATGGACAATACGTCATCGGCGCCGACTACGCCGATCAGGACGTAAGGAACCCCAAGATCATCAAGCTCCACGTCATCAAGGCTGAGCTGTCGAGCCCGGATGGTGGCTGGTCGCGCATGGACTCTCCGCGTGGTGTCTTCGACAGCACGGCCGAACGGCTCGTGATGCAGGACAAGATCAACATTGCCACGAGCTCCGGCATTACCGGCGAGCTGATGCACGCCACCCTCGACACGAAGACCCAGACGCTGCGCTCGCATCGGCCGGTCTTCTTCCTATTGACCGGCGGCAGCGTCAGGGCCAATGCGCTCACCTTCCGCTCCGCCGAGAAGACGCTGACCTTCCGCGGCAAAGTGCTCGTCCACATCGACAAGAAAGTGAAGGAAGAGGAGAAGGGGCCGAAGGCCGAGGCTGAAGGGTCCCCGGCGATCCCCCCGATGCCGCAAGCAACCGGCGCTCAATCCGAAAGCACGGGCGCCATGCCGGTGGGCCAATGAGCAGCTCCCGGCGCCTCACGATCGCTGCCTTGATCGGCGCATTTGCTGCACCCCTGGCGGTCGCCCTCACGCTCCTGCTCGCGGCACCGCTTGTCGCGCAGACCCTCACCAATAGTTTCGGCGGGCTGACGGAGAGTTCCAAGGACCCGATCGATATCGAATCCGACGTGCTCGTGGTGCACGACAAGCAGAAATACGCGACCTTCAGTGGCAATGTGAAGGCCGTGCAGGGCACCACCACGCTCCGCGCCAAAGAGCTTAACGTGCACTATGTCGGCGGCGACAATCTTGCCACCGGCGCCAAGAAGGAGGGCGGCGACCAGACCGCGCCGGCGACCAAAGTAGCCGATGCTCAAGGCGGCGGCGGAGCGGCGGCAAAGAAGGACGCCCAGATTACGAAGATCGAGGCTAAGGGCGAGGTTATCATCACCAGCGAGGACGACCAGACCACTACGAGCGACTGGGCCATCTACGACTTGCCGGCGCAACAGGTAACCGTGGGCGGCAATGTGGTGTTAACGCAAGGCAAGAATGTGCTAAAGGGGGACCGGCTCGTCATCGATCTGACGACGGGCGAGAGTCGGTTCGAAAACACGGGCAATGCCGCCACCGGGGGCCGGATCCGTGCGCTGTTCATGCCGAAGCAGGAGGGCGCCAAGGGCGCCAAACCGGGTGACGCCAAGTCAGGCGACGCGACGGCCGAGGGCGCCGCACCAAGCAGCGACCCGGCTGACGGCGCGGGCGCCAGCGACAAGACGCCCGCGGATAGCGAACCTTCTGGCGAGGTGCCGTGGCCGCTTTCGCCGGACGCGAGGCCCTGAGTTCAGGGCTTATGAGATGTTAACCGGCCGGCGCTTCATTTCTGAGGAGCGGAAGGGGTAGTGGGCAAATTGCTGTCGTTCCCAGGTCGCCAGGCAGTCGCCGCACAAGGGGTCGCGGTCCCCGCGGAGGCACTCGACCATGCGTCAGGGGCCGAGGCCGAGCCCGCCGTCGGCCGGCTGGCCGTTCGCTCCGTCGTCAAGAGCTTCAAGAAGCGCGCTGTCGTCCGCGGCGTCAGTCTCGATCTGCGCCGCGGCGAGGCCGTCGGGTTGCTGGGACCGAACGGCGCCGGCAAGACCACCGTATTCTACATGATTACGGGGCTGATCCCCGCCGACGAGGGCTCCATCACGATCGACGGCCGGGACGTGACCAAGCTGCCCATGTATCGCCGGGCGCGGCTCGGCATCGGCTACCTGCCGCAAGAAGCCTCGATCTTCAGAGGGCTCACCGTGGAGCAGAATATTCTGGCCGTGCTCGAGACGGTCGAGCCCGACAAACGCAAGCGCCAAGTGCAGCTCGACGCTCTGCTCGAAGAGTTCCGTATCACGCGTCTCAGGACGTCGCCGGCCATGCGGCTGTCGGGCGGCGAGCGCCGTCGCGTCGAGATTGCCCGCTCGCTGGCCACGCGCCCGTCCTTCATGCTGCTCGACGAGCCTTTCGCTGGCATCGACCCGATCGCGGTTAACGACATCCGCGCGCTGGTGCGGCATTTGACTCAGCGCGGTATTGGCGTCTTGATCACCGATCACAATGTGCGCGAAACCCTCGACCTTGTCAGCCGCGCCTATATTATCCATGACGGCATGGTGCTGACC
>DASWJG010000223.1:0-3284 GCA_036397315.1 Methyloceanibacter sp.
CGACCGGCCAGGCGCCACCAAGGCCAAGAAGCGGCTCGGCCGCGGCCCCGGCTCAGGTCTCGGCAAGACCTCGGGGCGCGGCGTCAAGGGCCAGAAGGCGCGTTCCGGCGTCGCCATCAAAGGCTTCGAAGGCGGGCAGATGCCGCTCCACCGGCGCCTGCCCAAGCGCGGCTTCAGCAACATCTTCGCCAAGAAATATAACGAGCTCAATCTCGGCCGCATTCAGCAGGCCGTCGACTCCGGCCGCCTCGATGGCAAGAAGCCGATCACCGTCGAGGCGCTGAAGGAAGCGGGTCTGATCCGGCGCGCCAAGGACGGCGTGCGTCTGCTTGGCCAGGGCGAGATCAAGGGGAAGCTCGCCTTCGAGGTCACCGGCGCCTCTGCCAGCGCGATCAAGGCCGTGGAGGCCAAAGGCGGCACGGTCACCTTGAAATCCATCACCGGCCGGGAGGCCCCCGCCGCTGACAAGATCAAGGCCGATAAGACGGCCGCGAAACGCGCCGCCAAAGCGGCGCCCAAGGGCGGCAAGAAGGCAAAGGCCAAGGCGCAAGAGGCCGAAGGCGCCCCCGCCGAGGCTCAAGGCGAGGCGCCGAAAGCCGCCAAGGCAAAGCCCGAGGCAGACGCCGAGGCGCCCAAGAAGGCGAAGGCAGAGTCGAAGGACAAGCCGGCCAAGAAGGACAAGTCCGAGTGACGTGAGGCGGCCTGACGCCGCTTCTTGACGATCCTCGATAAGAGAAGAGAGCGCTTCATGGTCTCCGCCGCAGAACAGCTCGTCTCCAACCTCAACTTCGCAGCCTTCGCCAAGGCCGACGAACTGAAGAAGCGCATCTGGTTCACACTCGGGGCGCTCCTGATCTATCGGCTCGGCACCTATATCCCGATCCCCGGCATCAATCCCGAGGCGCTTGCCGACGTGTTCCGGCAGCAGCAATCCGGCATTCTCGGCATGTTCAACATGCTCTCGGGCGGCGCCATCGGGCGCATGGCGATCTTCGCTCTCAACATCATGCCGTATATCTCGGCATCGATCATCATTCAGCTGCTCACCACCGTCTCGCCGCATCTCGAGCAGCTCAAGAAGGAAGGCGAGCAGGGCAGGCGGCAGATCAACCAATATACCCGCTACGGCACGGTGTTCCTTGCCGCGCTACAGGGCTATGGCATCGCCGTCGGGCTCGAAGGTGCGGGTAATGTGGTGGTCGATCCGGGCTGGTTCTTCCGCATCACCACCGTCATCACGCTGGTCGGCGGAACTGTGTTCCTGATGTGGCTCGGCGAGCAGATCACGGCGCGCGGCGTCGGCAACGGCATCTCGCTCATCATCTTCGCCGGCATCGTCGCCGAGTTGCCCTCTGCGTTGGTGGGCACGCTGGAGCTCGGCCGGCAGGGCGCCTTGTCGACGGCGCTCATCGTCGCGCTGCTGGTCATGGCGGTGGTCGTGATCGGCATCATAGTCTTCATGGAGAGGGCGCAGCGGCGGCTCTTGGTGCAGTATCCAAAACGTCAGGTCGGCAACCGCATGTTCCAGGGCGACGCTTCGCACCTGCCGCTCAAGCTGAACAGCGCCGGCGTGATCCCGCCCATTTTCGCGTCCTCGCTTCTGCTCTTGCCGATCACTGTGGCGAATTTCTCCGCGGGGCAGGGACCGGAATGGCTCAACACCATCACCGCCATGCTCGGGCGGGGCCAGCCGCTTCACGTCATCATCTATATCGCGCTGATCGTCTTCTTCGCCTTCTTCTACACGGCGGTCGTCTTCAATCCAAAGGACACGGCGGAAAACCTGAAGAAGTATGGCGGTTTTCTCCCCGGCATCAGGCCCGGCGAGCGCACCGCCGAATATATCGACTATGTGCTCACCCGGATCACCGTGGTGGGGGCGATCTATCTCGCCGCGGTCTGCGTACTGCCTGAAATTCTCATCTCCTATGCAGGCGTGCCGTTCTATTTCGGCGGCACCTCGCTGCTCATCGTGGTGAGCGTGACCATGGATACGGTCGCGCAGATCCAGAGCCATCTGCTCGCCCATCAATATGAGGGCCTGATCAAGAAGGCGCGGCTCAGAGGAGCGAGGCGGAGATGAACCTGGTCCTGCTCGGCCCTCCCGGCGCGGGCAAGGGAACTCAGGCCAAGCTGTTGGAAGACTCCCGTTCGCTGGTCAAGCTCTCTACGGGCGACATGCTTAGAGCGGCCGTCGCCGCCGGCACCGAGCTTGGGCGCAAGGCGGGAGACATCATGGAGCGCGGCCAACTCGTCCCCGACGACCTCGTGATCGGGCTCATCGCCGAGCGCATGGACAAGGACGAGGGCGGGAGCGGCGAGGGCTATATCCTCGACGGTTTCCCCCGCACCATCGCGCAGGCCGAAGCGCTCGACCGGCTGCTCAAGGAGCGGGGCAAGAAACTCGATCGGGTGATCGTGATGGAGGTCGATGATGACGCGCTCGTCGAGCGTATTGCCGGCCGCTTCGCTTGCGCCTTTTGTGGCGAGGGCTACCACGACATCTACAAGCTGCCGAAGGTTAAGGGCGTCTGCGACCGCTGCGGCAGTTCTGGGTTCGTGCGCCGCCGGGATGACAACGAGGAAGTGGTGCGCGCTCGGCTCCAGGCCTACCATGCCCAGACCGAGCCCCTGATCGACTATTACACGCGGCAGGGGAAGGTGAGAGCGGTCGACGGCATGGCCGATATTGCGACGGTTTCGAAGGAGATCAGCCAGGCGCTCGCAGGCGCCTAGAGCCCGAAAAACGGGGCAAAGACGCCCGGTTGACCTTGTCAAGCGGAATCGCTACATAAGCCCGGCACCATTGAAAGATGGACTGACCGGTCCCGGGGGTAATGCCTGTCCGCGGTCGGTCTTGTTGTGTTCCGATTGGGTAATCCGGATTTAATTTCAGCACGTTAGCCGTGCACGAGGAGACGACTACGTGGCCCGAATTGCAGGCGTGAACATCCCGACCAACAAACGGGTCGAGGTGGCCCTCACTTACATTCATGGCATTGGCGATACCTTCGCCAGGCATATCTGCGCCAAGGTCGCTATCCCGCCGGAGCGGCGGGTCAGCCAGTTGACCGAATCGGAGATCATCCAAATCCGCGAGGTCATCGACCGCGACTACGTCGTCGAAGGCGACCTCCGGCGCGACGTCGCCATGAATATCAAGCGGTTGATGGATCTCGGCTGCTACCGCGGCCTGCGCCACAGGCGCAACCTGCCGGTTCGCGGGCAGCGCACCCACACCAACGCCCGGACCCGCAAGGGGCCGCGCAAGGGCCAGATGATCA
>DASWJG010000224.1:0-12494 GCA_036397315.1 Methyloceanibacter sp.
GTGACCAACGGCGCGCAAAACTTCGTCATGGTAGGCGAGCGGACCAACGTCACCGGGTCCGCCCGCTTCCGCAAGCTGATCGAGGCGAACGACTACGCCGCGGCGCTCGAAGTCGCGCGCCAGCAGGTCGAGTCGGGCGCCAACATGCTCGACGTCAACATGGACGAGGGCATGCTCGACTCAGAAGGCGCCATGGTCACGTTTCTCAATCTGATCGCCGCCGAGCCCGACATCTCGCGCGTGCCGATCATGATCGATTCCTCGAAATGGACCGTGATCGAGGCAGGGCTGAAATGCGTGCAAGGCAAGGCGGTGGTCAACTCCATCAGCCTGAAGGAAGGGGAGGGACCCTTCCTCGAACATGCCCGCAAAGTTCGCCGCTATGGCGCCGCCGTAGTGGTGATGGCCTTCGACGAGAAAGGCCAGGCCGAGACGGCGGAGCGCAAGCTCGCCATCTGCCAGCGCGCCTACGCGCTGCTCACCGAGAAGGTCGGCTTCCAGCCCGAAGACATCATCTTCGATCCCAACATCTTCGCCGTCGCCACCGGCATCGAGGAGCACAACGACTACGCCCGCGCGTATATCGAGGCCACGCGTCGCATCAAGGCGGAGCTGCCTTACGTGCATGTATCGGGCGGCGTGTCGAACCTCTCCTTCGCCTTCCGCGGCAACGAGCGGGTGCGCGAGGCCATGCATTCGGTGTTCCTCTATCACGCCATCCAGGCGGGCATGGACATGGGCATCGTCAATGCCGGTCAGCTCGCGCTCTACGACGACATCGATCCTGAGCTACGCGAGCTTGTCGAGGACGTGATCCTCAACCGCCGCCCTGACGCCACCGACCGCCTGCTCGAGGCAGCCGAACGCTACAAAGGCGGCGAGGCAAAGCAGCGCGAGGTCGATCTCTCCTGGCGCGAGAGGCCGGTCGATGAGCGCCTGATCCATGCGCTGGTCCACGGCATCGGCACTTATATCGAAGCGGACACCGAGGAGGCGCGCGCCAAGGCCGCGCGTCCGCTGCATGTCATCGAAGGCCCGCTGATGGCCGGGATGAACGTGGTCGGCGACCTATTCGGCTCCGGCAAGATGTTTCTGCCGCAGGTGGTGAAGTCGGCGCGGGTGATGAAGCAGTCCGTCGCCTATCTCATGCCCTTCATGGAGAAGGAAAAGGAGGAGCTTGGGCTGGCGCAAGGGGAGCCCGCCGGCAAGATCTTGCTCGCCACCGTCAAGGGCGACGTCCATGACATCGGCAAGAACATCGTCGGCGTCGTGCTCCAATGCAACAACTACGAGGTCACCGATCTTGGCGTCATGGTGCCGGCGCAAGTGATCCTCGACACCGCACGCGAGAAGAAGGTGGACATCATCGGGCTATCGGGCCTGATCACGCCGTCACTGGATGAGATGTGCCATGTCGCCGCCGAGATGGAGCGCGAGGGCTTCGACCTGCCGCTCTTGATCGGCGGCGCCACCACGAGCCGCGTGCACACCGCGGTGAAGATCAGCCCGAATTACCACCGCAGCCAAGCCATTTACGTGACCGATGCGAGCCGTGCCGTGGGCGTGGTATCCGGCCTGATGTCGGCCGAGGAGCGACCCAAGGCCATTGCGCGGGTGCGTGAAGAGTATCGGAGCATGGCCGAATCCTATGCGCGCGGTCAGGCCGAGAAGAGCCGTACCTCGATCGCCGACGCGCGCGCCAACAAGTTGAAACTCGACTGGGCGAGCTACACGCCGCCGAAGCCGAGTTTTCTCGGCACGCGCGTGTTCAAGGCCTACGATCTCGGCGAGCTTGCCCGCTATATCGACTGGACGCCGTTCTTCCACGCCTGGGAGCTGAAGGGCACCTATCCCCGCATCCTCAAGGACGACAAGTATGGCGAGGCCGCGCGCCAGCTCTTCGACGACGCTCAGGCCATGCTGAAACAGCTCATCCAAGAGAAATGGCTCACCGCCAATGGCGTGGTCGGTTTCTGGCCCGCCAATAGTGTCGGCGACGACATCGAGCTCTACAGCGACGAGACCCGCGCAAAGCGCCTCACCACGCTGCACACGCTGCGCCAGCAAATGGCGCGGGATGGAGCGCGCGCCAATCTCGCGCTCGCCGACCTCGTTGCGCCCAAGGAGACGGGCCTCGCCGACTATGTCGGTGGCTTCGCGGTGACCGCCGGCATCGGCGAGGAGGACGTGGCGCGGCGGTTCGAGCTCGCCAATGACGACTACTCCAAGATCTTGGTCAAGGCGCTTGCCGACCGCCTGGCTGAAGCCTTCGCCGAGGCGCTGCATGAGAAAGTGCGCCGCGAGCTTTGGGGCTATGCACCCAAAGAGAAGCTCACCAATGAGCAGTTGATCGCCGAGGACTATGCCGGCATCAGGCCCGCGCCAGGATACCCGGCGCAGCCCGACCACACCGAGAAGCGCGCTCTGTTCGAGCTGCTCGACGCCGAGAAGGCGACGGGGCTAAAGCTCACCGAGTCTTATGCCATGTGGCCCGCGGCCGCCGTGTCAGGCCTCTATTTCTCGCAGCCCGATTCCCGCTATTTCGGCGTGGGCAAGATCGGCCGGGACCAGGTCGCCGACTATGCCAAGCGCAAGGGGTGGAGTGTCGAGGAGGCCGAGCGTTGGCTCGCGCCCGTCCTTAACTACGATCCGAAACGCCTTGCCGAGGCAGCGGCATAGCGGCCGATAAGGGCGAGGAGCGGCGATGCGAGAACAGGCTTGCGGACCCCGATATGCGGGCCCCCTATATCATCCCGAGGATGACGGCCGCGAGAAAGCCAAACGACATGATCGCCATGATGGTGGTAACAGTAGCTGTGAGTTCCATCGGAAACTCCTTTCCGATTGGAGGGGTCCCTTCTAGCCGTTTGCTGAGTGTAAGAGGCCCCTGGGACATCGCCAAGACGTTTCCTTGCTGCACTGCACAACTGTTTTGCGCCGCAAGGTCACGCCACTAAACGCGCCCGCGCGGGATTGGTTCACGGCATCTGAGCCATTGTTCAGGAGCAGCGAAACTGTTGCAAATGGGGATGGTGAGGGTGGTAAATAGGCGAATCGTCGTAATCGGCCGTTTGGCCGGCCCGACGGAAACCATAAACAGCGCGGCATAGTTTGGCCGCTGCGGTAACACAATCCGGGCGCTGTTCTGGGCTAATTCCAGCGCTAGGGCATCGAACTGCGGGGGAAGAGCCCTGCGTCCGGAAGCGTTGCCGCCCATGAGAGGGAACTCGTGATGAAGACCGCCACCATTTTGGGCCTTGGCGTTCTGGGCATGCTTTTTATCCTTCCGGCGCAGGCTCTTACCATCTCCAACACCGACCCCGACCCTCACACCGTCACGGTCAAGGCTGGCAGCGACAGCACCGAGCTGGTCGTCGAGCCGCAAATGGCGGTCGAGCCGCCTTGCGCGGCGGGCTGCACCGTCGAGCTCGAAAACGGCGAGCTATATGACATGAAGGGGGGCGAGGAGGTCTCGATCGAAGGCGGCGTCATCTTTGTCGACGCCGTCCCGGGAAGCGAAGACGACGACGACGATGATGATACCGCTGCGATAGGCGAAGCCGGCAGTGCCGAGGCTCCCTCCGACGCAGCCCCGCAAGCGCAATAAGCCTCAGAGCTGATCGCCGGCTGCAACCGGGAACTTACGCAGCTCTCGTCATAGCCATGGGCCACAAGTCCGGGCAGCGTCGTTGCCGGCCGAAATCCGTGGCGCCCCATGGGACGATTTCACTGGTTTCCCCAAGGGGAATAGGGGAACGGGCCCGAAAATTTTGTGCCGATCATCCACCATTTCACCGCGTTGCGCGTTTGAGCTTTGACCGGTTTCCGGTCGAACCTGCGATGGAGGACACCATGCCAAAGGTATCACTCGCGGCGGCCTTTCTTTCCGTTATGTGCTTGTCGCCAGCCTATACCCAAGACCTCTGTAACGATGCTCACATGAAGCAGATGGATCAAATGATCGCCGAGATGACCGACGCCGCCAAGCAGAAGGAAGCGACGGCGGCTCTCGACCAATCAAAAGCTGCCATGCAGAAAGGCGATACGGCGGGCTGCATGAAGTACATGGACGTGGCCCATAAGGCCATGGGCCTTTAGACCTGGGTGCCACCACGTTTCTCCGTGCGGAGAGGCCGGTCGGAGGCATGGCGAGAGGTTTCCACCGCGCGAGCCCAATCGCGCTCTCCGCACCCGCTCGCAGGGGTGACTTGCGTATGTCTCAGTCGACGCACGGGAGTTTCACGAGCAAGATGAAAATAGCCATCAGAATTGCCGCAGTAACTTTGCTTGCGCTGCTCCTCAGCCGAGCTCAAGCCGAGCAAGCCTTTCCCAATCTGGTCGGCAAGTGGTCGGGAACGGCACAAGCTGTCGTAGTCGGCAGCGGGGGTTACCGTCCTGGTTCGCGAACGCTGGAGGATGCGCCCTATACGGACGAGCGGGTTTTCAATTATTCGATCGAGGGGCAGGAAGGGCGCCGGTTTTGGGGTCGTATCGAGAGTGGATCCCGCACCGAGCCATTCGCCGCTGCGATCTCATTCGACAACAAAACCGCCCACGGAGCGGATACGGACGGCTCCTTTGACTTCACAATCCTCTCCGCCGACGAAATGGAACTTTGCTATACCCAACCCGGGGCGAGCCCGAGCAATCAGATCGTTGCGACCTGCTTCCTGATCAAACGCATCCTAGAGTGACGTTAGAGGCTGGAGCGGATCAACGCAGAGGCGTCGCCTCACCTCGCAATTCGGGGAGGGCCCGCCTGGGAGATCATCGGACAGTCCAGCGTCTTCTCCAGCGCTTCGACCAAATCTTCCTCGGAGTTGGCCCGCGTATAGAGTCCGTTGTTTTCATTGGCGAGGCACATTAGGTCGACCACGCTGTTGCCGCCGGTCCAGGAGTAGCCCTCGTAGCGGAAGGCGATGACGTGAACGGTGAGCTGGTCTGCCGCCAAATGGAGCTGCTTGGCCAGGTCGCAAGGCGATCTGCCGCAGGTCTCCTCGCCATCGGTCACCACGACGATCACCCCAGGCTTGCTGCGGTAGTTGAGCACGTCCGCCGCCTGTTCCACGGCTGAGGTGAGCGGCGTCTTGCCGGCCGGCACGAGCGCATTGACCGCGCTCATGATGAGTTTGGCGGCGTCGGGCGTCGGCTTGAGATCGAGCTTGACGTTGCACTGGTTGTAAGGCCCGGGACCGTAGGTGATGAGGCCGACGCGACGGTGTGCGGCGGCGGTCGGCAAGACTTGGGCGAGTGCGGCGCGCACCTCGTCGATGCGAGCCCGCGAATTCGGGATGCCGAGGACTTGGTTACCAGACATGGAACCCGAGGCGTCGAACACGATCATGGCGTCCTCAGTGCACGGCGCGGGCTTTTTCTCCTCGGCGTGGGAGGCAGACAGCGTGCCGGTCATGAAACCGACTAACGCTATGATTAGAAAGTGAAAACTACGATTCATGGCAAGCCGGCTGCGGACATACTTTACGACCATTGCTCAAACCTCCCGAAAGGCGTGCCGACTTTACCGCAAGAAACGGGGATGCGAAGGGGGTTTCATGCTGCGGCCGCTTCTAACGGAGGCCGTCTGGAAAGGCGTGTCAGCCTTTGCCTTTGGTGCGGGTGTGGCCCGGGGCGGCGTGGCGCTCGAGGAAATCGATCATCGGGCTCGCCACGTCGATGCCGGTCGCCTTCTCGAGCCCCTCGATGCCTGGAGATGAATTGACTTCGAGCACGAGCGGCCCGCTCTTCGAGCGGAGCATGTCGACGCCGCACACATTGAGGCCGAGCGTGCGCGCCGCTCCGACCGCCGCGCTCCGCTCTTGCGGCGTGATGCGCACCTTTTCGCCCGAGCCGCCGCGATGCAGGTTCGAGCGGAAATCGCCGGGCGGACCATGCCGCTTCATCGCCGCCACCACTTTCTCGCCGATGACGAGCGCGCGGATGTCGGTCGCGTCGGCCTCCTTGATGAATTGCTGCACCAGGATGTTGACGTTCACGCCCTGGAACGCCTCGATCACCGACTTCGCCGACTTCACCGTCTCGCCGAGCACTACCCCGATGCCTTGCGTACCTTCGAGCAGCTTGATGACCACGGGCGTGCCGCCGACCAGGTCGATGATGTCTTCTGCCTGTTTCGGATCGTGAGTGAAGGCGGTGACGGGCAGCCCGATGCCGCGCCGGGCCAAGAGCTGGAGGCAGCGGAGTTTGTCGCGCGAGCGGCCGATGGCCACCGATTCATTCAATGGGTAGACGCCCATGACCTCGAACTGCCGGAGCACCGCGAGCCCATAGAAGGTCACCGAGGCGCCGATGCGGGGGATCACCGCGTCGAAATCCTCCAAGCGCCGCTTGCGGTAATAGAGGGCAGGCCGCCGTGAGGTGATGTTGATGGAGACCCTGAGCGTATTGATGACCTCGATGTGATGGCCGCGGGCGCGCGCGGCCTCGCAGATGCGCCGGTGGCTGTAGAGGTGCGGATTGCGCGCGAGCAACGCGATCTTCATGAGGGTCTCGTGGCTTATGAATTGGAGGTTCGGTTTATCGCAGCAATTTGCTTGCCCTGAGAGACGGGAGCTTGCGCCTTGGCCGCGGCTTTGCGGGCCGTGCGCCGAGGAGATAGGAACGGCCCGGCTCGATCAGCGCGCGACCCTCTAGCGCCGTACGGCCGAGCAGCATGCGGAAGCCCATCTGGTCGCGATTGGCAAGCGCGAGCTCGATCGGCCAAGAGGAGTCCCCGAGCTTGAGCAGGGTCCTGATGATGTAGCGGCGCTCCACCCCGCCGCCGGAGTTGCGCACCGCGCGCTCGTCGATGGCGCGCGCCTCGCACGCCACCTTTCTCGCTTCGCTCCGCTGCATGGGATGCAGCTCGAAACGGAGCCAGAGCGCGCCCCCGCGGCGGAACGGCTCGATGTGATAGGCGTGCAGCGCGCTGGTCCGCGCACCGGTATCGACCTTAGCCTTGATGGTGGCGACGCGAAGATCGGGCAGCCCGACCCATTCGCGCCAGCCGATCTTGAGCGGCTCTTTTGGGGTGAGGCGTGCTTCCATGGATGTGGCGAGGCTTGGCGAGGGGGCGTCAACCCGGCTGATTTAGCACAGGGAAAGACCGTTGGCTCTGCTTCTAAGCGTGATCGCGCTCGCCTATAGTGCTTGCGGGACAAGGCTCTTCGAGGGAATGGGAGCCATGGGCAAGAACCAGCACGTGGTCAGCCACGGAGAGGGCTGGGCGGTCAAGGCCGAAGGGGCTTCAGAACCGCTTGCCGTGTTCAAGACCCAGAGCGAGGCGTGGGAGAAGGCGAAGTCGATCGCTCGGAAGGAGCGCTCGGAGGCGCTTCTGCATGGCCGGAACGGCGTGATCCGCACCCGCAACACCTACGGCTACGACCCAAGCCGCGCGAAGGGGGTGACTTGACCGGTTGCAATGTCAGAGCCCGCTGCATTCAAATATCGCGCGTTCATCTCCTACAGCCACGCCGACACGGGCTGGGCGCGGTGGCTGCATCGCGGCCTTGAGACCTTCCCCATCGACAAGGACCTCGTCGGCCAGGAGACTGCGACAGGCGTGGTCCCCAGCGCACTGCGCCCCATCTTCCGCGACCGCGACGATTTCACCGCCGGAAAGACCCTAACCGAGCAGACGCTTGCCACGCTCGATGCCGCTCAGGCTTTGATCGTGGTCTGCTCGCCCGCCGCCGCCAAAAGCCGCTACGTCAACGAGGAGATACGCCTGTTCAAGTCACGCTATCCCGAGCGGCCGGTGATCCCGCTGATTGTCGGCGGCAAGCCAGACGATCCGAAGAGCGAGTGTTTTCCGCCCGCGCTCAAATTCAAGCTCGATACCGGCGGACAAACCACAACCGAAGCGGATGAGTTGCTCGCCGCCGACGCGCAGGAAGAGGGCGACGGCAAGAACCTCGCGCTTGCCAAGGTGGTGGCGGGACTGATCGGCGTCCCCTCCGACGAGATCTTCCGCCGGGCCGATCGGGAGCGCCGCGCCGCGTTGCGCCGCAGGCGCCGCGTGCAGGGCCTGTTCGCGCTCCTGGTGTTGCTGCTTGCCCTGGGCGGCCTGTTGTGGCTCGAGGGGCCCTATCTCTTTGAGCAATACCACTGGTTCACCGCGATGGGGCCGAACGTGCTCAAGCCTGAAGCGGAACGCGCGCTCAAGCCCGGCAGCGAATTCACCGAGTGCACCGGCGGCTGCCCGCCAATGATTGTCGTCCCTGCCGGCAAATTCATGATGGGATCGGCAGAAGGGGTCGGGCTCGATACCGAACACCCGCAGCACGAAGTCGTCATCGCCCGGCCCTTCGCCGTCGGCAAACACGAGGTGACGATGGCTGAGTGGGACGCCTGTATCGCTGCCGGCGTCTGCCCGCCGACCTCAGACATGGGGTGGGGGCGCGGCGCGCGGCCGGCCATGAATGTCAGCTGGGACGATGCTCAGCAATACGTGGCCTGGCTGTCGCGGCACACCGGCAAATCCTATCGGCTGCCATCCGAGTCAGAGTGGGAATATGTCGCGCGCGCCGGCACGACCACCCTCTATTCTTTCGGCGATGATGAGGCCGCGCTCAATGACCATGCCTGGTACAAGGGAAACTCGGAACGGATGACCCATCCCGTCGGCGAAAAGAAGCCCAACGCCTTTGGCCTCTACGACGTGCACGGGAATGTGTGGGAGTGGGTCGAGGACCTAGGCCACCCCAGCTACGATGGCGCGCCGTCCGATGGCTCTGCTTGGATTGAAGGGGTCACCAGCGATCACATGATGCGTGGTGGCGATTTTTTCTTCGACTCAAGCTTCCTCCGTTCGGGGCAACGCTACATGCTGCCCTCCAACTTCCGGAACTACTCTGTCGGCTTCCGCGTCGCGCGAACGCTTGGTCAGTAGGCCTCGACCCGAGGGTCCAGCGTCCAGCTAGCCGCGGCCAGGGCTTTGATGTAAAAGCCCTTTACATGAGTCCCGATCGCGGCTGGCGGCGCCCGCATTCCTATCACCACGGCAACCTTAAAGAGGTGCTGCTCGAGGCCGCCCGCAAGCTGATCGAGCAATATGGGCCGGCCGGATTCAGCCTGACCGAAGCGGCGCGGCTTGCCGGCGTCAGCCCCGCCGCGCCCTATCGGCATTTCCGCGACCGCGATGCGCTTCTCGCCGAGGTCGCACGCTCCGGCTTCGAACGCTTCGCCGCGCGTCTCGACATGGCCTGGAACAACGGCATCCCCACCCCGCTGTCCGCCTTCGAAAATCTTGGGCGTGCCTACCTCGCCTTTGCGCGCGACGAGCCGGCGAGCTACACGGTGATGTTCGAGGCGGGCGCTGCCTCGGCCACGGCCGGCGAGACGATCCCAGCCGCCGAGCGCGCCTTCGATGTCCTGCAGCGGGCGGCTGCCGCGCTGTGCCGCTCGCTCCCCGAAAATGAGCGGCCGCCCATCAGGCTCATGAGCCTGCATGTCTGGGCGATCTCCCACGGCGTCGCCACCTTGTTTGCGCAAGGCGAACTTCAGGGGCGCAAGGTGCCCATGAGTCCTGACGAAATCCTCGAAAGCGCCATGCTGATCTACTTGAAAGGACTCGGCATTCTGCCAAACGCGAAGGCGACTGTGGCGCAGCCTTAGCGCCCCGCCTGGAGCCATTTCAGCACACGTTCCCAATCGCTTCGCGTGCCGTTGAAGCTGTTGCGGTCGACGTGGCCCTTGACGCCGGGCACGCTCCCGGTGGTGGTGAACTGCCAAAAGGACCAGCTTCGCTCCCGATAGATTACGTCCGGCTTGGCGGCGACCGAGCGCAGCCAGAAATGATAGTCGGTGAACTCGCCCTCGAGTATCTCGCGGTGAAACTTGGGGTCGGTGTAGATGATCGGCCGCTTGCCGGTGTGCGCCTCCATGGCGTCGAGCATGATCTTGATCTTGGCGAGCGCAGTGTCACGCGCCACGCGGCCGGGGCAAGTCTTGGAGTGGCTGTTCCACTCCACGTCGAGCACGGGCGGCAGCGCGTCGCTGTCGGCCGGCACGTTCAACATGAACCACAGCGCCTGCTCGTGCGCCGGCCTGCACCAATAGACGAAATGATAGGCGCCGCGCGCGATGCCGGCGCGCCTGGCCGCATTCCAATTGTCGAGGAACTTCGGATCGAGATGATCGCCGCCCTCGGTCGCCTTGATGAAGGTGAAGCTGACGCCCGCTTCACGCGCTGCGTCCCAGTCGATCTCGCCCTGCCAGTAGGACACGTCGATGCCCTGGATCGGCATGGTATGGGCGGCGGCGACGCCGTTATGGGGCTTCGTGTCGCGTAGTGTGCGGGACAGCGCCAGGCGATCGCCGGCGCTGGCGGCGAGAAGCGCCGACGCCACGGCCATGACCGCGAGCCCGCGACTGAGAAACATTCGGTAAGCCCCCAAACCCCCTTGCTTGCGCCGAGCCTAGCCCGTCGAGGATTAACATTTTTCTTGCCGCTTTTGGAGCGCCGAGCCTGAAACTCCCGCGCCACCCGCGCCTGACCGAGTCCCGATCACATTTTGTGTCGGCCCTTGACTCCTTGCCCGGCGGACGCATCTATGTAAATGTGAATAACATTCACACCGAAGGAAGGACCCCGATGCACCTGGTTGCGACCTTGGATGAGTACGGGAAGCCGGCCTGGATCACAGCCATGATCCTCGGCTTCATTCTGTGGTGGCCCATCGGCCTTGGCGTTTTGGCCTATCTGATCTGGAGTGGACGCATGGGATGCGGAAATAGGACGCAGTGGAAGAACTACTTGGCGACCGAGGCGCGCCGCTTCGGCGGCGGCATGAGCACGTTCCGCTCGACCGGCAATCGCGCCTTCGACGACTATCGCGAGGAGACCTTGCGGCGGCTGGAAGAGGAGGCGAATGAGTTCCAGGCCTTCTTGCAGCGCTTGCGCCATGCAAAGGACAAGGCCGAGTTCGACCAGTTCATGGCCGAACGCAGAAGCGGAGCCGTCCCCTCGACGTCATAAGCTCGGAAAGCGACCCTGCGAACGAGCGACGAGTTTAGAGAGGCAACGACAGACGAGGGCGCGGGATTTCGGTCCCGCGCCCTTTTTCGTCATCCTGAGGTGGCCGCGCAAGGCGCGGCCCTCGAAGGATGACCGCCAGGAATCCTACGTTGCGTCGTCATCCTTCGAGACGCGCAATGGGCGCTCCTCAGGATGACGGCTCCTAACTTTCGCCGAAGCCGCCGCCGGTCGGCGTCTTGATGATGATCGCCTCGCCCTCTTCCAGCACCGTCTGGTCGGAACTCTTGAGCCGCTCGAGTCCTCCGGTCTTGCGCCTGACCCAATTCTCGCCGGGCTGACCCTCCTCGCCGCCTAACAGGCCGAACGGCCTGATCTTGCGGAAGCCCGACAGGATGGCGCACTCCATGCGCTCCAAGAAGCGAATGACGCGAAGCGTGCCGTCACCGGCGCGCCATTTCCCCTTGCCGCCCGAGCCGCGCACGATCTCGAAGCGCTCCAGCAGCACGGGATATCTGAGCTCCAGCACCTCGGGGTCGGTGAGGCGCGAATTGGTCATATGCGTTTGCACCGCAGGCGCCCCGTCGAAGCCGTGGCCGGCCGGCGCGCCCGAGCAGATCGTCTCGTAATATTGATAACGCTCGTTGCCGAAGGTGAGATTGTTCATGGTGCCTTGCGCCGAGCCGAGCACGCCGAGCGCGCCGTAGAGGCAATTCACGATGGTCTGGCTCGTCTCCACATTGCCCGCCGCGACCGGCGCCGGATAACGCGGCTTGAGCATCGAGCCCTTGGGCACGACGATCTTGATCGGGCGGAGGCAGCCGGCGTTCAGCGGAATGTCCTCGTCGACCAGTGTGCGGAAGACATAGAGCACGCACGCCCTAGTGATCGGCTCCGGCGCATTGAACGCGTCGGGAGCTTGCGCGCTGGTGCCGGTGAAGTCGACGATCGCCTTTCTCGCCTTGCGATCGATCTTAATGGCGACCTTGATGATGTTGCCCTGATCGGTCTCGACCGCGAAGCGCGCGCTTTTGAGGGTGGCGATCACGCGGGACACAGCCTCGGCCGCATTGTCCTGCACGTGGCCCATATAGGCGCGCACGGTGCCAAGCCCGTAACGGCGCACCATGCTGCGGAGTTCCGCCGCGCCCTTCTCGTTGGCGGCGACCTGGGCCTTGAGGTCGGCGATGTTCTGCGCCGGGTTGCGCGCGGGGTAGGGGGCGCTTGTGAGGAGCTCGACCACCGCCTCCTCGCGGAAGCGCCCTCGCGCCACGAGCTTGAAAGGATCGATATAGACGCCTTCCTCCTCGATACGTGTCGCCTTTGGGCTCATCGAGCCCGGCGCGATGCCGCCGATATCGGAATGATGCCCGCGCGCCGCCACGAAGAAGAGTATTTTCGGCGTCATCCTGAGGTGCGCGTCGTCGCCCTTCGAGGCTCCCCCGGACCAAAGCCGGGGTCGCACCTCAGGGTGACGGCGCGCCTCGAAGGATGGCATCTCGCCGAATACCGGCGTGACCAC
>DASWJG010000225.1:0-3624 GCA_036397315.1 Methyloceanibacter sp.
ATAGCACCCGCCCCGGCCCCGGCCGAACAGGCTGCGCCCGAGGAAAGCAGCGTCCTTTCGCCGGACGGAAGTGGAGCAGCGACGTCGGCACCTGTTCCGGACGGCAATGAACCAGCGGCGTCAGCACCTATTCCTGACGCAGGGCATGGCGACGGCGCCGAGCCGGAAGAGAAGCCTACGATTATGGAGGCGGTGACCGCCCCCTCCGGTGACGCTTCACCCGACAAGGTCGAGCAAACCGAAGATGGCAAGGGTGGCCTGGGCTCGGTTCAGCCCTCGGTCTTCGTCAATCTGAGGGAAGGGCCTGCGTCGTCAGCGCCCGTGATCGGCGTGATCGCCAAGGGCACCAAACTTTCAGTCCTCGATCGCAAGCGCGGATGGGTACAGGTGGCGGACCCTGCAACCGGCAAGAAGGGCTGGATCTACAGCGGCCTTCTCGCCGGGGAGGCTAAGACACACCACCGCAGAAAGCGCGTAGCTCCCGCGGAAGCCGAGCCGAAGTCGGAATCGTTCTGGAGCAGACTCGGAGGGTGGCTGAGCCCGTAGGCCGTGGGAGGCTAATTCAGCTTGCCCTTCAGCGCGTCGATGCCCTGCTTGACGAGCTTGTCGGCGGCTTCCGGCGTGAGCTTCTGCGCGATCACGATCTGCGCCGCCGCGACCGCCGCATCGGCGGCGGCAGAGCGCACCTCGCGCAAAGCTTCTGCCTCGGCGCGGGCGATCTTGTCCTCGGCAAGCTTCATACGGCGCTCGAAATACTCCTTGATGGAGCGGCGCGTCTCGGCGGTGAGGATCTCCGCCTCCTTGGCGGCCAGGTTGATGATCCCTTGCGTCTCCTCGACCGCCTCGCCCTGCTTGCGGCGATAGTCGGCGAGAACCTTGGCCGCCTCGTCACGCAGGCGCTTCGCCTCTTCGAGGTCCTTGGCGATCGTCGCGGCTCTGGCGTCAAGCGCCGCGGCGATCTTCTTGTGCACCCCGAGATAGAGCAGCCCGGCAACAAAAATGAAGAACGATACCGCGACCCAGAATTCCGGCTCGTAGATGAATTCCATGGTCAGGCTTTCCGCGCGGTTTGAACCGCTTTATCGATCTCGGCCTTGGTCGGAGCAACCCCGATCAGCTGGCGCACGATGTCCGCCGCGACATCCGCCGCGACACTATTCACCTCGCGCATGGCGGACGTCTTGGCCGCGTTGATGCGGGCCTCCGCTTCCGCGCTTTTCTTGCCGAGCTCGCTTTCGAGCTTGGCGCGCTCGGCAGCGGTCTCCTCTTTCAGCCTAGTGCGACCTTCCTCGACGATGGCATGCGCCTTCTGCTTCGCCTCGGCGAGAGCCTGCTCATAGGCGGCAATCGCTTCCTCGGTCTCCCGCCTCAGTCTGTCGGCGGTGGCGAGATCCTTGGCGATATGGGCGGCCCGCGCCTCGATCACGCCGCCGATGCGCGGCAGCGCAACATACACCATCAGCAGATAGAGAATGCCGAAGGTGATGAGGAGCCAAATGAGCTGCGGCCCCCAGTCGAGCGGGTTGAGTTGCGGCATGGTCGGGTAGCTTGCCGAAGATCGGTTCCGTTAGATCTTAGAACACGAACAGGATGATCAGCGCCACTACGAGGCCGAACAGGCCGGTGGCCTCGGCGAGAGCAAAGCCGAGTAGGAGATTGGCGAACTGCGAGGGCGCCGCCGACGGGTTGCGCAAAGCCCCTTGCAGATAATTGCCGAAGATCGTGCCGATGCCGACGCCGGCGCCGACGAGCGCGATCGAGGCGAGACCCGCGCCGATCAATTTTGCTGCTGATGGATCCATGTTCTCTCTCCTTTACTACGATATGGGCGATTGATGTGACAACTAGTGTTGATGCATGTGCAGCGCGTCGTTGAGATAGATGCAGGTCAGGATGGCGAACACATAGGCCTGGAGGAACGCCACCAGGATCTCAAGGCCGGTAAACGCCACCATGAAGGCGAGGGGCGCCCAGCCGCCGAAAAACCCGAGCGCCACGACGAAGGCGCCGAACACTTTCAGCATGGTGTGGCCGGCCATCATATTGGCGAACAGCCGCACCGAGAGTGAGAGCGGCCGGGTGAGATATGAGATCACCTCGATCACCACGAGCAGCGGCAGCATGACGATCGGCACGCCCTCGGGCACGAAGAATTTCAGGAACTTCGCCCCGTGCTTGATGAAGCCGAGCAGCGTCACGCCGAGAAAAATGAAGGCCGCCAGCGCGAAGGTGACGATGATGTGGCTCGTCACGGTGAAGGAGTAGGGCACCATGCCGAGCATGTTCAGCACGAGCACGAACATGAACAGCGTGAAGACGAACGGGAAATATTTCATCCCCGCCGTGCCGACATTGTCGCGCACCATATTGGCTATGAACTCGTAGGAAATCTCGGCGACCGACTGGAGCCGTGACGGCACCAGCGCGCGGCCGCGCATGGCGTACACGGTGAACAGGGTGATGACCGAGGCCGCGATCACCATGAACAGCGCCGAGTTGGTGAAGGACGCGTCGAACCCGAACAGCTCGAGGGGGATGAGCCGCTTGATCTCGAATTGATGCATGGGGTTTGGCAGGCCGCCTGCGTGCCCGCTCCCATGTCCCGCCTCTTCAGCGGCGTATGCTGCCTCGATCACTTCCAAACGCCCCTAATCGTCGTCGTCGTCCCAGACCCGCGGCAGGTCCTTGCCCGATGACGCTGCCGCCTGCATGCGCTTGGCGGTCCGCACCACGTTGAGGATCCCGGCGGCGGCGCCCAGCCCGAGGAACACCACCATCAGGAAGGGCGCCGTGCCGAAAAACCGGTCGAGCGCCCAGCCGATGAAGCCCCCCACCGCCACGCCGGCCACCAGCTCGATGCCAAGCCTGAGCGCCTGGCCGAGCGCAGCCCCCTGGCTCCGCGGTTCAGGCTCTGGGGCAGGTGCATGCCGGGCCTTGGCCTCCGCAAGCTGCTCGCCAAGGCTGTCGAGCCGCTGCCGAATACTTCCAGCGTCGCGGCCGCTTGTCTTACGGCCGGACTTGTTTTCGGCTCCGGCCATTGGCACTGCTCAATTCCGGGAGAGCCCTTAGGACCGGCTGGTCCTTAAGCTTGGCGGGCACTTTAGTTTGGGATTTTGGTCTGTCAAGGAACTCAAAGAGCCCCCAAAGCCCCTGGATTCAGGCGATGTCCGCTAGCTCGCGTCGCGTAGGCGCTCTGCCGCTTCGAGATCCACCGAGACGAGCTGGCTCACCCCGCGCTCGGACATGGTGACGCCGAACAGCCGGCTCATGCGCGACATGGTGAGCGGGTGGTGGGTGATGATGAGGAAGCGGGTGTCGGTCTCGCGCGCCATCTCCTCCATCAAGAGGCAGAAGCGCTCCACATTGGCGTCGTCGAGCGGCGCGTCGACCTCGTCGAGCACGCAGATGGGCGAGGGGTTGGTCAGGAACACGGCGAAGATCAGCGCCAGCGCGGTGAAGGCCTTCTCGCCGCCGGAAAGCAGCGTGAGCGGCTGCGGACGTTTTCCCGGCGGGCAGGCGAAAATCTCCAGCCCCGATTCGAGCGGATCGTCGGAGTCGACGAGCCTGAGCTCGGCCGAGCCGCCGCCGAACAGCGTCTTGAACAGCCGCCCAAAATGCCCGTTG
>DASWJG010000226.1:0-1630 GCA_036397315.1 Methyloceanibacter sp.
CCGCTCGCCGAGGAGAACGCCGACACCCTGCCGCCGGCATCGAGGGTAAAGACCTTGCCGTCGGCGACCAGCGGCACCGCGCTCAGGCGTCCGCTGGACGACGAACCGGTCCCGGCGTCGGCCGCCCACACCTTCCGCACCTGTTCGCCCAGGGCGAGATGACCGAGATTGTTGGAAGGAGAGCCGCCGGGCTGCGACCAGGAGGCATTGGCCTGAGCCGGCGGGAGCTGGACCGGCCTTCCCGCCTCGGCGGGATCGACATCGGTCATGGTCGGATCGGTGATGACGGCGATGCGCTCGCCCGGCAGGGGCGCTTCCTTCTTGGCGAAAGGGTTTTTGAGGGTGTTGCCAAGCGAAGTCAATGAAGTGCCCCCGCAGCCGGCAAGGCTCACGGCGAGGGCTCCCGAGAGAGCCACGCTGAGGAGGCAGATACCGATTTCCCGTTTACGACCCGGGCGCAACTTCGAGCCACCCTTCGCTTCGCCGTGCTATTTCGACGTGGAGCTCAACGCCTGCGGCGTCCCCACGATCAGCGCCAGCATCATATCGGCGCGCTCCCGCAAATTCGGCGAGGTTCCCTGGTCCCCGATCAGCGCGCTGAACTGCCTCTCGGCCTCGGGTATGTTGTTCAGCCTGTAGGCCGAAAGCCCGAGCAGCTCGCGCGCGGAAAATCTCCAGGCACTGTTGGAATCGACGAGCCCTTGGAGACGGCGTTCCATCTCCGCATAGTCCGCCTTGTCGAGCCGGAGCGCCGCCGCCTGGAGTGTCGCGTGGCCTCGCAGGATGGGATCGACGCCTGGATCAATGGCGAGCGCGTCGTAATCGGCGACGGCCTTGTCGATGTCGCCGGCTTTTGCCTCGGCCGCGGCGAGCTGGAAGCGCGCTAGCACGCGGTAGCCTTCCGGCCCCTTCTCCGCCAAGGCCGTCAGCATCTCGCGCGCCTTCGCCGCGTCGGCGCCATCCTCCATGAGCAAGGCTTGAGTAAACTTTGCGCCGGCGTCCTGCGCTCTCTTCTCCTGCCAGTAGGACCAGCCCTTGTAGCCGGCAACGCCAACCACAACGAGCGCGGCGGCGCCGAGCGCAACGATGCCGTATCTGTCCCACAGCCTTTTGTATTGATCATGGCGGACGGCCTCGTCCACCTCGCGGAGAAAGGAATCACGGTCGGTCATCGGCAGCGGACTCTTTTGACTTTGCGGTTATGACGAGACCCGGGCGCACGATCCTTGCAGGACCTTACGCCGTCCTCCCTGCCCGCCGTATAGTGAAGGCGTCTTGCGCGCGCAAGGTAAAGAGACCTAAGGCAGGCTAACTGCCTGTCATTTTGGTCTTTTTCGTGACTTCCGCGCCCTCCTCGAACATCGGGTAGGTGTACTCGGCGGAAGGGAAGGCACGGGTGCGGACTTCGTTCGCGAAGGCCTTGACGGCACCCTCGATGCCGGCGCCGATCTGCGCGTATTCCTTGACGAATTTCGGCACGCGCGGGGAGAGCCCGAGCATGTCCTCCAGCACCAGGATCTGCCCGTCGCATTCGGCCGAGGCGCCGATGCCGATGGTCGGGATGTCGATCTGCTTGGTGATGCGCGCGGCAAGAAGCTCGGCCAGCGCCTCGAGCACCACGGCGAACGCG
>DASWJG010000227.1:0-3227 GCA_036397315.1 Methyloceanibacter sp.
CGGCCGAACCACGAGCGTCCGAATGCCGCAAGCGCGGTCCCGGGTTGCGGCGTGTAGTAGATCGCATAACGGGTAAAGCTCGACCGGGACGGAGCGGCGCCCTTCAGTTCATGATCGAGATGGGCACAATTAAGCATCGAATCCTCCCTAGGCGCTCGCGTTGATGGGCGGCGCTCATACGCTAATGGCTAACATCGTCCTGTGGCGCAGGCGCGACGGGTTCTGGGCGATAGGGAGGCCGAGGAATGAACACTTGGTGAATCAAATTTACCGCAACTGCGAAATGCTCACGCGCACGCCTTTGACAGGGCGGCGTTTCACGGGCATGCGTTGTTGCGTCTGCGAACACGGCTGACGGGGACCATGATCGAGCTTTACACCTGGATGACGCCGAACGGGCAGAAGGTGTCGATCATGCTGGAGGAGGTCGGGCTCCCTTACCGCGTCCACGCCATCGACATCACCAAGGGCGATCAGTTCGCGCCCGCCTTCCTCAAGATCGCTCCCAACAACAGGATCCCCGCCATCGTCGACACCGACAACGGACTCCATCTCATGGAGTCGGGCGCGATCTTGCTCTATCTCGCCGAGAAGACCGGCCAGCTGTGGCCGCAGGACTTCCCGACCAAATGGCGCGTGGTCGAGTGGCTGATGTGGCAGATGGGTGGTCCTGGGCCCTTTCTCGGGCAAGCCCACCATTTCGTGAAGTTCAATCCGGGCAAGAGCGCCTACGCCGAGGAGCGCTACACCAAGGAGGCGAAGCGGCTGTGGGGCGTGCTCGACCGGCGTCTCGCCGAGGTCGAGCATGTCGCAGGCGATTATTCCATCGCCGATATCGCGATCTGGCCGTGGATCTCCCGCTTCGCCTGGCAGACGGTCGACTTCGCCCACTATCCACACGTCAAGCGCTGGTACCTGGCGATTGCGGCGCGTCCTGCGGTCAAGCGCGGCTGGGACGTGCTGCGCGAAGGCCGCGCCATTCCCATACCGTGAGCGGGGAGGGGAGTTTGCGAAAAGCGTTGCTCGCGCTGGCGGCTTTCATGCTCGCGATCGCGATCCTCTTCTACCTGCTGACCGAACTGAGCGCCGGAGTTGATCATGTGGCGATCAAGCTCGAGGTCAAATAGATTTGGGGTTTGCGTCCGGCGGCGCTCCCGGCGCGAGCCGAATGATGCTAGAGTGGTGTCTCATTCGCGTAACGCGCTCGCGGCGGAGCGTTGAGGGTTCCATGGCGGGGAGATTGGGAACGGTACCGGCCCTGGTGTTGGGCCTCGTTTTGGTCGCTACCGGCTTGGCGGCGCTGCCGGGGCCGTCCGATGCCGAGCCCCGGCGCGAGCGCCGGACGAGGACAGCGCAAGGCGTCCCGCCGGTCATCATCCCGAAAAAGCCGCCTCGCCATGAGGCGAGGCCGGTGCGCGCCGGTCCCACCGCTCCTGAAGCACCCCCAACTCCAGAGCAGGTCGAGGCCATCGCGCGCGCGCAAAGATGCCTTGCCGATCTCGGTTATTACAAGGGCGCGGTCGACGGCAAGCGTGGCAAGGAGACCTGGACGGCCTTTTGGAATTTCAAGCAGGAGCACGGGCTCAAGAGCTACAGCGACCTCCTTGCCGAGCCGGTGCAGCAGAAGCTCGACGAACTCTGCAAGAAGAAGGCGGAAGAGATCGCGAAGGCGGAACGTTTGGCCGATCCCCTCTATCAGCCGGAGGGCGAGGAGGCGTCGGACTCGGCAGAGGCGGAAGTCGAGGCAGATGATATGGCGCTGGCCTCGACCGACTCGGAGAGCGAGGAGAGCGTTCCGGTCGAGCCGAAGGTCCGTCTCGAGATCGATTGCCTGCCGGAGGATCTCATCGCTCTGCTCCAGCGCGCCCATGGTCCGGGCGTCGCGGTCAAGAGCTGCGAGAGAGCCTGCCTGCCCTCGCCTAAAGGGCTGCCCCAGGCCGAGCTCGACGATCTGCAAAAAAACACCGGCGTGGTGTGGTGCCGCGCCTGCGTGCCCATCCAAGGGCAACTTACGCTCGACGATGTGCTGCGCATCGAGCGCGCGGGCAATGTCCAGCTTTGCGCAACCCCATCGCAACAGCTCCCGCGGCATGGGAGCGGCGCCGGCGATGGCCTAAGGTCCTATACCAGGGTGCGCGAGCTTTACCGGGGATTGCCGCCCGCAGCCGAAGACCCCGACGCCGTCGCCGTCATCATCGGCAATCGCAGCTATGCCAAGCTGCCGCCGAGCGTGACCTCGTACAACGACGCCGACGCCATCTATTCCTTCCTCACCGAGCATCTCGGCTACCGCCCTGACAATATCCTCGACGTACGGGACGCCAAGAAGGCCGATCTGGAAAGGCTGTTCGGGCGCGAGCCCGGCCTAGAGGGGGATCTCTCGCGTCTCGTCCAGTCCCAGCCCAATGCCAGGGTGCTCGTCTATTATTCGGGGCACGGCGCCACCGACGCCGCCCAGAACGAGACTTATCTTCTCCCGGTCGATACCGAGGCTTTTCGGGACGAGCAAGGCGGCTACAAGCTGTCGACGCTCTATGCCAATCTCGCCAAGCTTGACGCCAGGTCGGTGCTCGTTCTGCTGGAGACGGAGTACGGGCGGGATCACGGGCCCAATGTGCTGCCGCCCAACCTGCCCGAGACGATGAACACCGCGCTCCCGCGCGCTCCCGTGCCGGCGCTCACCGTGCTTGCCGCCTCCGACCGCGGACAGCGGACCCTCATCGATGTGACTTATGATATTGGCCTCTTCACGCGCTATCTGATCGAGGGGCTCGCCGGCGGCGCCGATCTTGCTCCCATAGGCAATGGCGACGGCAAGCTCGACAGCGCCGAGATCTACGTCTTCACCGCCACGCTGGTCGACCTCGCGGCGCGCAAGACCTTCGGGTTGCTCCAGCAGCCTATCTATTCCAGCGCCGCCACGAGCGTGCTCACGAGCGCCCGAACCGCCCCGGCCGGGTCCAACTGAGGAAACCGTCGGCCCCTCGGCGCGTGCATCCCGTCAACCGCCCGCGACAGATTGTTGGGGGAGCACGCGAAAAGCGCTTTACAAGGGGTCCAGGATTTCATACGGGACCACGCGGGCTCGAAGGCGCTTTCGCTCGAGGGCAGCAACTGACATCGGCAATCTCGTGTGGGAGTAGACATGGGATGGACGTTTTCACTTCTGCCGCGGAGCTTCTGCGTCATCGCCGCCCGGAGCGGCCAGTCCTGGCTTTGAGGCCGCA
>DASWJG010000228.1:0-5731 GCA_036397315.1 Methyloceanibacter sp.
CCAGTCCTTGTCTTGCAGCGCCGTGTAGAAGGTGTTGTACCAGGCGTTGAAGCGCACGTTCAGCCAGACCTGGAACAGCTGGAGCGAGATCACGGTGAACAACAGCACGCGGCCGGCCCACCGGTCCTCCGAGCGATAATAGGGGACGGCGATCCGGGTGAAGTCTTTGACCGTGCTTCTAAAATTCGCCATGTGGCGGTGGCGGCTCCTGGGGGCTCCGGGACGGGAGCGGCAATCTGGCCAGACGATAGGGCCAAAAACAGGCGGCTGGGAAATTACGTTTGTGTAAGCCCTTAAGTGAACGCCGGGAGCGAAGCAAAAAGGGGCGGCCAAAAGCCGCTATTGCCGATCCATCCAGAAAGCTCCGGACCGCGTGGGTGGGGGACGTCTGTCCCCCCCTTCTGCTGATAGCGATAGATGATCAGCGGCCAAGGAGAGATCAGCCTGTCGAGAACTGCCTCACACCACGAGGGTGGCATTGAGGTAAAGGTGCGGCCCTCGTTGAAGCAGTCCCGATGCTGTGGATTGAGATAAATGAAATAACAGTCGCGGGGGTGGGCCCTCAAAGAGGCACCAAGCTTCTTCACAAACGTCTTCATGATTTTCTTGCCGAAGGGATTGAAAGAATAAATGACAAGGGGATCCTTCGGCACATCGAACTCGGCCACGTCCTGGTTATGAGCGATCACCGGCGAGCGCAGCACGCCGGCGGCCTGCGCATTGGCAATGTTTTTCAAGGCGATGCGGTGAAGCAATTCGGAAAATTCAACGCCTTCGACGCGGCGGAATGGACGGGCTGCGGCCCGCAAGATGACCCGGCCTTTTCCTGAGCCGAGGTCGACGAACACGAAGTTCCGCGTATCCAAATTCAGGCGGTCTAGAGCGCGGCGTAAGACCCAAGTGGGCGTCCCGATATATTCGCTCGCCTGTTCTGCATTAGGCCCTTTCAGCGATAATTCGCTCGGCCATACCCGTCCCGAGGCATCAATCCCGAGCAGCCAATCCTGCCACCGATCTAACAGATGGCGGTGCAGACGCATCTGCAAGACTCGGATGATCCTTACGGCGGAAGTCACCTACACCTCCCTCGCCCGATGTAAACGATCAAGTTAAAGGTGAACGAGGTCGCCGGCAGGGGCTTAGTAAACATAGTGTTAACAGACACGCCTCGATCCCCTGGAACAAAAAGGCCGCCCCCGAAGGAGCGGCCTTGTGCAATGAGCTTGCGAATCGACGGCTACATCATGTCCATGCCGCCCATGCCGCCGCCTGGCATGTGAGCATGGCCCTCGCCGCCCTTCTTGGGCGCCTCGGCCACGCCGGCCTCGGTGGTGACGAGGAGGCCGGCCACGGAGGCCGCGTCCTGCAGCGCCGTGCGCACGACCTTGGCGGGATCGATGATGCCCTTCTCGATCAGGTCGACATACTCGTTGTTCTGCGCGTCATAGCCGAAGGACGGGGACTTCTGGTCGGTCACCTTGCCCACCACGATCGACCCTTCGACGCCGGCATTCTCGGCGATCTGGCGGATCGGCGCCTGGAGTGCCTTGCGGACGATGTTGATACCGGCCTCCTGGTCCTCGTTGTCGCCCTTGGTCTTGAGGGTCTTCGAAGCCCACAGCAGCGCTACTCCGCCACCCGGCACGATGCCTTCCTCGACCGCCGCGCGGGTCGCGTTCAACGCATCGTCGACGCGATCCTTCTTCTCTTTCACCTCGACTTCCGTTGCGCCGCCGACCTTGATCACGGCCACGCCGCCGGCGAGCTTGGCAAGCCGCTCTTGCAGCTTCTCCTTGTCGTAGTCGGAGGTGGTGTCCTCGATCTGCTGCTTGATCTGCCCGATGCGGGCCTCGATGTCGGCCTTCTTGCCGGCGCCGCTGACGATCGTCGTGTCGTCCTTGGTGATCGCCACCTTCTTGGCCTTACCCAACATCTGCACGGTGACGTTCTCGAGCTTGATGCCGAGATCCTCGGAGATCAGCTCGCCGCCGGTGAGCACGGCGATGTCCTGCAGCATGGCTTTGCGGCGGTCGCCGAAGCCGGGCGCCTTGACGGCGGCGACCTTCAGGCCGCCGCGCAGCTTGTTGACCACGAGCGTGGCGAGCGCCTCGCCCTCGACATCCTCGGCGATCACGAGCAGCGGCCGCCCTGACTGAACCACCGCCTCGAGCAGCGGCAGGAGTGCCTGGAGGCCCGACAGCTTCTTCTCGTAAATGAGAATGTAGGGGTTCTCGAGATCGGCCACCATCTTCTCGGCATTGGTGATGAAATAAGGGGAGATGTAGCCGCGGTCGAATTGCATGCCCTCGACCACTTCGAGCTCGCTGTCGAGGCTTTTGGCCTCCTCGACCGTGATCACGCCCTCGTTGCCGACCTTCTGCATGGCCTTGGCGATCATGTCGCCGATCGCCTTCTCGCCATTGGCCGAGATGGTGCCGACTTGCGCGATCTCCGCCGAGCCGCTCACCTTCTTCGACCGCTTCTTGATGTCCTCGACCACGTCGATCACGGCCTTGTCGATGCCGCGCTTCAGGTCCATCGGGTTCATGCCGGCGGCCACCGCCTTAAGGCCCTCCCGCACGATGGCTTGCGCCAGCACGGTCGCGGTCGTGGTGCCGTCGCCGGCGGTGTCGTTGGTCTTCGAGGCGACCTCGCGCAGCATCTGCGCGCCCATGTTCTCGAACTTGTCCTCGAGCTCGATCTCCTTCGCCACGGTCACGCCGTCTTTGGTCGAGCGCGGCGCGCCGAACGACTTCTCGAGGATCACGTTGCGGCCCTTGGGCCCGAGCGTGATCTTCACCGCGTTGGCCAGCACATCGACGCCGCGCATCATCCGCTCGCGCGCCTCGGCTGCGAATTTCACATCTTTAGCTGCCATTTGAATTTGCTCCAGTCTCTTAGGTGTAGTTGCAGGGTAGGGGGATCAGCCGAGGATCCCCATGATGTCGGACTCCTTCATGATGAGGAGCTCTTCGCCGTCGATCTTGACCTCGGTGCCCGACCACTTGCCGAACAGCACCTTGTCGCCGGCCTTGACTCCCATGGGCTGGAGCTTCCCGTCCTCGCCGCGGGCGCCCGGCCCTGCCGCGATCACCTCGCCGGTCTGCGGTTTCTCCGCGGCGGTATCAGGAATTATGATGCCGCCTTTGGTCTTCTGCTCCTCCTCGAGCCGGCGCACGACCACGCGGTCATGCAAGGGTCGGAATTTCATGGGGATTTTCTCCGAGAGTTTGCCTGGAAATGAAGGATTGTGCCGCTCTGGCACTCACCAATAGCGAGTGCTAGCGCTGGGCAGGAGATACTGTCGCGACCGCGCCCTGTCAAGGCGCCCCGGCTTCCACCGACCATTATTGGCAGTGGCTGATCAGGACACGGTGCCGATGCAGGTAACTCCGCCCCTGGCGCCGGCAGCGCGCAATTCTTGTCCCGCCATTAACCCGAAGTGAGGCGGACATATCCCAGGCCGAGATAGACGAGGACAAAAACGCTAATCAGCATCAAGGCGAGCAGGTGGATCCAAATCTCTGACCGGTGGTAGCCGGTCTGGTTGAACGGGTTAGGCAGATGCGGAAAATAGGTCGTGGTAAAGGAGCTGGCCAACTCGACATGTCGCTGCAGCAACAACCATCCGTGAATCGTGATCAGCAACCAAACGGTGCTGATAAGGAGGCCGGCGCCCAGCAACCCAACGGCGGCCCATTCGTCTGTCCAGAGCGCCGTCGGGCTGATGGCGATAGCGCCAACGATGAGAGAATTGGCGACGAGTAGGGCGTTGTGGCGCGCCCAGATCGTCTCTCGCTCTGAATTGATCAGATCGACATAGGCCTGGAACAGAGTAGCCTTGTCGGAGAGATCGGCTGGTTCTCTTTCGGACATGGCGTGCGACGATGCACCAAGAGGATTAAGAGTGTGATTACCGCAAGCGGCGCGTAGACGGGGTGTGCGAGGCGCGTGCCCCCTATAGCGGGTGCCTTCTTGCCGCGCCACCGCTAACACCGCCCGACTTGGTTTCCCTGCTCTAGGCTGCTATCAAGTAGGACCGACGGGCTGGCAAATTGCTGTTGCCTTACAGGGGTCTGTCGCCGCATGATTTTTGCGCGAGGGTGGGAACGTGGCGGACACAATTGCCATGGCCTCTAGGCGGAGCGAGCCCTCGGGAGGGCTGGCCATGCTCGACGTCATCGTCCTGATCGCCATGGCGGTCACGGCGGCCGCGTTCGCGGTGGGGCTCGTGCTTCATTCCGGCATTGCGCAAATTCCGGCCCTGATCGCCGCCGCCGCGCTTTACATGGTCATGGCCGCCTCCTATCTCCTGATCGCGCGCGCCTCCCGGCCCACCGCCGCCTCCGACCGTCTCAATGAGCTCGAAGAGGCGCTCGAGATCATCGACAAGGACCTGCAACGCATCGACCGGGTCGAGGACGACGTGTCGCGCCTCGATCTTCTTGCCGATCGCGTCGAGCGCCTCGATCAGGCCATGAGCGACTACGGCGCGAGCGAGCGGCCCGGTGGATCGGGCCGCTTCGACCAGTTTTCCCAAGAGTTCGAGGAGGTGCATGCCAAGATCGATAACGTGCGCGCCGATCTCGAAGGCGAGGCAAAGAACCAGCGCGAGAAGATCACGGGCGACCTCAGGATTTTGGAAGGCCTGATCAAGCAGCTGTCCCACGAGTTGATGGCGGCCGCTGCTGCCGAGCCGGCGGTCGCGGCGTATGCGGGAGCCGCTCCAGCCGCGGCGCGAGCGCAGGACATCTTGGCCGACATCGAGAAGATGGAGCCCGATGAGGAGCCCGATGAGCCGACCGAGATCGAGACCCTGACCATCCTCGAGGTCGAGGAGGAGGTCGCGCTCGAGGAGGTGGAAGAAGAGAAGGAGGAGGTCGCGGTCGAGGAGGAGGTCGTCGCGCTCGTGGAGGATGTGCCCCCTCAGGAGGATTTCGTCGAGGCCGCGGAAGCCGCGCATATCGACGATCGCGAGATGCTCGAGATCGTCAGTCAAGCGATCGAGGCCGGCCGCGTCGACCTTTATTTGCAGCCGACCGTGACCTTGCCCGAGCGGAAGCCCCGCTATTTCGAGGCGCTCACCCGCATCAGGACCAAGGCCGACACCCTCATTCTTCCGGGTTCTTATCTACCAGTGGCCGAGACTTCCGGCATGATGCCGCTCATCGACAATGTGCTGTTGGTCAAGAGCGTGCAGACGCTGAGACGGCTTGGCGCCGACTCGAGGATCAAAGGCGTGTTCTGCAACATCTCGGTCACGACCTTGCTCGATCCCGAGTTCTTCCCCGAGCTTGTCGAGTTCATGGAGGAGAACAGCGGGCTCAGCGAGAGCCTGATTTTCGAGGTCAGCCAGTCCGCGATCCTGGGTCTGAGCGCCGACGAGCTTGGTGCTCTCGATACGCTGGGGGCGCTCGGCTATGGCTTCTCCCTCGACCATATCGCCGATCTCGACGTGGACTTCGCCAGCCTTCGCGACCGCTCCTTCCGCTTCGTCAAGATCGATGCCAAGACCTTCCTGCACGACATGGGGGCAAAGGGCTCCGTCTTCTCCGCTTCCGAGATGAAGCGCGCGCTCGACGATTTCGATATGAAGCTGATCGTGGAGAAGGTCGAGGACGAGGGCCAGGTGGCGCAGCTTCTCGACTATGGCGTCGAGCTGGCGCAAGGCTATCTGTTCGGGAGGCCGAAGCCCATGAGCCCGGCGCTGTTCCGCGCGATCGAGGACGCC
>DASWJG010000229.1:0-8893 GCA_036397315.1 Methyloceanibacter sp.
TTGCGCACGCCCCCCCACTCGGCGCCCTTGCGGCCTTCTTTTTTCTGCTGGTCCCAGGACCAGGTGTCAGCCTCTGATTTGAGCAGCCAATAGGCCATGGGGATCGAGCAGCGGAAAGCTCACTCCTCCTCGTCGGGATTGTTGATGGTCCACAGCCAAGGGCGGATATCGACATTGGCGAACAGCCCGGCCTTGGCGAACGGATCGCCGGCGGCGATCTTGCGCGCCGCCTCGAGCGACGAAGCCTCGATCACGACCAGGCTTCCGTTCATGGTCTCGCCGTCGGGCTCGGTGAAAGGGCCGGCAAGCACGAGCGTGTCGCCGAGGCTCTCGAGATAGGCGAGATGCTCAGGGCGGTTCGCCTTGCGGATGGCGAGGCTGTCGGGCTTGTCGGTGCAGATCAGTGCGTAAATCATAGGCTCCCCCGACATCAAGCTATTGCGCGCGTTGCTGACTGTCCATGGGCCTAGACCTCGGCCCTGAGTGGGCGAGCCAGCAGCGCCTCGATGGCTTCATCGACGGTAGCAAGCCCCGAGATCACCGCATGCACCGCCTGCGCAATCGGCATGTCGATGCCGCGCGCCGCCGCCATCTCCACCACCGCGCTTGCGGTATAGACACCCTCGGTGACGGTCAGCCTCTTTCCCAGCACCTCATCGAGGCTGCGCCCCTTTCCCAGCTCGATGCCGAGCGACATGTTGCGCGATTGCGCGCTGCCGCAGGTGAGTATGAGATCGCCCAGACCTGAGAGTCCGGTCAGGGTCTCGCGGCGCGCGCCGAGCGCCGCGCCAAAGCGCGCCATCTCGGCAAAGCCGCGCGTGACGAGCGCGGCATGGGCGCTTGAGCCGAACCGCTTGCCGAAGACGATACCGGCGGCGATGGCATAGACGTTCTTCACCGCGCCGCCGATCTCCGCGCCCATGACGTCGTCGCTCCAATAGCAGCGGAAGGGCGGATGGCTGAGCGCGTAGGAGAGCGCACGGCCGAGTGGCTCCTCCGCGGTGGCGAGCGTGACCGCGGCGGGAAGTCCGCGCGCCACTTCGGCGGCAAAGCTCGGCCCCGACAGCACGGCGATCTGCGATCCGGGCGAGACCTCGTCCATGACCTGCGAGATCAGCTTGCCGCTCGCTTGCTCGATGCCCTTGGAGCAGATCACGAGCGGCTGCTCTTCCTTCAGATAAGGCGCAAGCTCGCCCGCGATCTCGCGCACATGCTGAGCGGGCGTCGCCACGAGCAGGAGGTCGCAATTAGCGACTTCGTTGAGCCGCCCGGTCGCCTCGATTGAGCGGTCGAGGCTAATGCCCGGTAGATAGACCTCGTTGCGGTGGTTGTGATTGATGTCGGCGAGCGTCTCCGGCTCATGAGCCCAGATCAGTACATCGCGGCCGGCGCGATGGGAGGTGACGGCAAGCGCGGTGCCCCATGCGCCTGCGCCCACGATGCCGACCGATTGCAGTGCCATGCCAAGCCTCTGCCTAACCGCCGCCGAAAGTCATACAGGAAATAGGCAGGGGTCGTCATTCCGGCGAAGGCCGGAATCCAGGAAAACGCCAAGGAAACCGCTCACGCCTTGACCCCGGCGCCCAGCGCCGGCGGCGCATCGGGGTCGAGCGGCCATCGCGCTCGGATGGGCGCAGAAAGGTTATCGACCAGGCCGCGAGACAGCCGCATGGCGCCCGCCCAGGCGATCATGGCGGCATTGTCGGTGCAGAGCGCGGGCGGCGGCACGACCAGGCGGAAAATATGCTGGCGTGCGACGGCTTCGAGTGCCGACTTCAGCCGTTGATTGGCGGCGACGCCGCCAGCAATCACAAGGACGCGTTGCGCCCCTTTTCCGGCGCGTCCCTCGTAGAGCGAGAAGGCGCGCGCCGTCCTGTCGCTGACGATGTCGGCAACCGCCTCCTGGAAGCTTGCGCAGAGGTCGGCGACGTCCTGCTCGCTGAGCGGCGTGCGCGCCAGCGCCGCGTGCCTGAGCGCCGTCTTGAGGCCGGCCAGCGAGAAATGCGGCTCGGGGCGTCCGAGCATCGGGCGGGGCAGGGCGATGGTGGGACGCCCGCGTGCTGCCGCGCGCTCAACTTCAGGTCCGCCAGGATAGCCAAGTCCAAGCAACTTAGCCGCCTTGTCGAAGGCTTCGCCCAGCGCATCGTCGAGCGTCGTCCCGAGTCGCTCATAGCTTCCGACATCCTTGACGATCAGCAGCTGGGTATGTCCGCCCGAAACAAGCAGGAGCAGATAGGGAAAGGCGAGCCGATCAGTCAGCCCTGCGGTCAGCGCATGGGCTTCAAGGTGATTGATCGCCATGAAGGGGACGCCAAGCCCGAGCGCGATCGCTTTTCCCATGGTGACGCCGACGATCAACCCGCCGATCAAGCCCGGGCCCGCGGTTGCGGCAACCGCATCGATCGACTCGAAGCCGAGTCCAGCCTCGGCCAGCGCCTGGCTGATCGCGGGATCGAGCAACTCCACATGGGCGCGCGCGGCGATCTCCGGCACCACGCCGCCATAGGCCGCATGCAGGTCGAGCTGCGAGCGCACCACATTGGAAAGAATTTCGCCCCGCCCGTCCGCCGTACGGCGCACCACGGCGGCGGCAGTCTCGTCGCAGCTCGTCTCGATTCCGAGCACGACAAGGGAGGCGTCTTTGCCGGACGTAACCATGGCGCTTTCTATAGCCTCTGCGCGGCTCGATTGAAGGGGAAGCGGAAAGGGGCCATTAATGCGGGCAAGATTTGGCGCGCTTCAGCCAAGAAACTCAAGGAGTTCCGCCTTTGCCGGACCAGCCGCTCCTGATCGGCACGCGTGGCAGCCCGCTCGCCCTTTGGCAAGCGCGCCATGTCTGGGCGCGCCTGCTCGAGGCGGCGCATCTCGGCGAGGGCGCTATCGGGCTTAGCGTCATCACCACCTCGGGCGACCGTATCAAGGACAAGCCCTTACGCGACTTTGGCGGCAAGGGCCTGTTCACCAAGGAGATCGACGACGCGCTGCTAAGCGGCGACGTGGACATGGCGGTGCACTCGATGAAAGATCTGGAGACCGATCTCCCGGCGAGGCTTTGCATCGCCGCTATCCTGCCGCGCGGCGATGTCCGGGATGCTTTCATCAGCACCAAGGCGCCCTTCCTTGCCGAGCTTCCGCCGGGCTCGGTCGTCGGCACCTCCTCCTTGCGGCGTCAGGCGCAAATCATGCGCCTCCGCCCCGATCTTCGTGTCGTCAATTTTCGCGGCAATGTCGAGACGCGGCTCAAGAAGCTCGCCGAGGGGCGGGTCGACGCCACCTTGCTCGCGCTCGCGGGGCTCGAACGGCTCGGTCTTGCTTCGCACGCGACCTCAATTCTCTCGACCGAGGAGATGCTGCCGGCGGTGGCGCAAGGCGCCATCGGCGTGACTTGCCGCGTAGATGACGCGCGCACGCGCGCTCTGCTCGCGCCGCTGAACGATGCGGCCTCGGCGACCACTGTCGCTTGCGAGCGGGGCTTTCTCGCCCGCCTCGACGGCTCCTGCAAGACGCCGATCGCGGGGCTCGCCGAGATCGAACAGGGCATTTTGCGCTTTCGCGGGATGATCCTTAATCCTGACGGCAGCGAATGGTATGGCATCGAGCTGACCGGCGCCGCGGAGAACGCGCCGAGCATCGGGGCTGACGCCGGCGAAGAGTTGCTGGCGCGCGCCGGCCCGGACTTCATTGCGAAGCTCGCCTGATGCGTCTTCTCGTCACGAGGCCTGAGCCTGATGCGAGCCGTGAGGCCGAGGCGCTTGGCCGCCGCGGCCATGAGGCAGTGCTCGCACCCCTTCTGACCATCGAATTCTGTGGCGGCGTGCCCCTGCAGCTCGACGGCGCGCAAGGCCTCGCTGTCACCAGCCGCAATGCGCTGAGGGCGCTCGCCGCGCGCCGTGAGCTTGGCCAGGCGCTCAAGCTTCCGCTGTTTGCCGTGGGCGAGGGTACCGCCCGCCAAGCCCAAGAGCTCGGCTTTGCCGATGTGACCATAGGGCCCGGAACGGGGGCGGAGCTGGCCGCGTTGATCTTGGGTGAACTCAAGCCCAAGCGCGGTCCGGTCGTGCATCTTGCCGGCGAGACGCTGGCCTTCGACTTGAAATCGGCGCTTGAGAGCCAAGGATTCACCGTACGCCAGCCCGTGCTCTACCGGGCGGTCCCGGCGCCTTCGCTCCCCGCCGAAGCCTTGAGCCTGCTCAAGGCCGGCAAGCTTGATGGCGTCATCCTCATGTCGGCGCGCACGGCCAGGACCCTGGCCGATTTGCTCGCCCGGCATGGCCTGGTAACGCAAGCCAAGAGTCTCGTTTGCTATTGCCTATCCGAGGCGGTAGCAGAGGCAGTGGCTCCGCTTGGATTTGACGTACGCGTGGCGGCGCGCCCGCGCGAGGAAGATGTCCTTGCGCTCGTGGACTCCGAGGCGGCATCCTCGTGAGTTGCGAATCTGCTGAAGACCAAGGTTTAGGCTGATGGCAGACCCTTTTGGCGATCAGGACCAGAGCCCCGGCGGCGCGGGCAAGCGCCCGGCGCAGACCATCGAGGGAACCGCGACCGAATTGTCCGTCGAGCCGGAGCCTACCGCGGAGGCCCGGGCCGAGCCGGAGCCCTCGGAAAGCGGGAGCGAGGGCCGGCCCTATCTCGCTGGCGGGAGGGCTGAAGGCGGCGAGGCGGAAACTCCTCCCCCACCGCCGCAGACAAGCCTGCCCGAGCTCCGGAGCTTCGTCACCCACCTCGCCGCGGGACTGCTCGGGGGCTTGGTCGGCGTCGTCGCCCTTGCCCTTGCTTGGGGCGGACTCAATCTCGGCCAAGAAAGCGGGCCCTCGCCCGACATCGCCAAGCTCGAGCAGCGGCTTGCCAAGCTCGAGGCCGCGCCTCCTGCGCCCGGAAACGCCGAAGCGGTTGCTCAACTCGAGTCGCGGATCAAAGTCCTCGAGGACGGCTCGAAAGACTCATCGCCCGAGCTTTCGGCGCTCGCGGGCCGCGTCACTCAACTCGAGACGTCACTGAAGACTTTGGCCGAGACGGCCCAAGAAGGCGGCTCCATCGCTGACGCCGCCGCCATCGGCCAGCAGATCGCCGAGGCCGAGCAGAGGCTGGATGCCAAGATCGCTGCCGCGCTGGCCGCAGGCGAAGCCGCCAATGCCGCCACGATCAAGCAGGTGCAGAGCGAGATCGCCGAGCTCAAGGCAAAGTTTGCCGCCTTGGCGGAGGCTGAGCTTGGCACGAGTGAACTCACCGATCTTGGGCCGGGGCTGGCCGCGCTCACCGAGCGCATCGCCAAGCTCGAGGCGACCCTTCCTGAGCTTGCCGGCGCCATCGGCAAACAGGCGGCGGGAGCGAAATCCGCGGCCGCCGCCATCGCCTTCGCCAATCTTCGCAGCGCCGTCAGCGAGGGCCGTCCCTACGCCGCCGAGCTCGTTACTATCGGCGCGCTCGCTCCCGTCCTGGGCGATTTGGGCGTCCTGCCGGCCTATGCCGAAAAGGGCATCCCGACCCTGCCCGAACTTTCGCGCAGCTTCGCCACCGCTGAGGACAGCGCGCTTGCGGCGACGGCCCCAGCTCCAAGCGGATCGTTTCTCGACAACCTGATGGCGAGCGCGGAATCGCTGGTGAAGATCAAGCGCATCGATGAGCCCGCGACCGGTGAAGGTCCCGGGGCTGCCCTGGCCAGAGCCAAGGCGGCGCTCGACAAGGGCGACCTGGCGTTGGCCGTGAAGGAGGTGGAGACGCTCGACGGCGCCCCGCGCGACGCATTCTCCGCCTGGCTCGGTCAGGCGCGTGCGCGGCTCAGCGCCGACGAGACCTTGACCCGGCTCGAAGGACTCCTGCTCGTGTCCCTGAGCGGAGACGATCAAGCCCCGCAACCCTAAGCCGATGATCCGCATCCTCCTCTTCATTCTTGGTGTCATCGCGGCGGCGGCCGGACTTGCCTGGCTCGCCGACCGGCCTGGCACCGTTACCGTCGAATGGCTCGGCTATCAGGTCGAGGCCAGCGCCCTGGTCGCGGCGCTCGCGCTCGCCGGCATCGTTGCGCTGCTGATCCTGATCTGGGCGGTGCTGCGCTATCTGTTTACGCGCCCCGCCGCCGTCGCGGCTTACGTGCGGGAACGGCGGCGGCAGCAAGGATATGACGCGCTATCCCGCGGGCTCCTCGCCATCGGCGTCGGCGACCGCACGCTTGCGCAACGCTATGCCGGCATCGCCGGCCGCAACCTGCCGCGCGAACCCTTGACCGCCTTGCTCAGGGCGCAAGCCGCCCAGCTCAAGGGTGACAGGGCCGCGGCGCGGCGCGCCTTCGAGGCCATGCTCGATCGCCCCGAGACGCAGTTGCTTGGCCTTCGCGGCTTGTTCCTCGAAGCCAGCCGCAGCAACGACAACGAGGCGGCGCGGGCTCTCGCCGAGCAGGCGGTCAGGCGCGATCCGAAGCTGGCCTGGGGCGTCAACGCCCTGTTCGACATGCAGGCGCGCGCGGCCGATTACGAGGGGGCGCTGAATACGCTCGCCATCGCGCGCCAGAACGGTCACGTGGACCAGAACGCGGCGCTACGCCGCCGCGCCGCGCTGTTGACGGCGGAGGCGCGCGCGGCGGAAGCCTCCGATCCCGAAAAGGCGCTTGGCTTGGCGGGCGAAGCGTTGCGGCTCGCGCCGTCGCTGGTGCCCGCGGCCGAGATCGCCGGCCGCATCCTCGCTTCGAGGGGTGAGAGCCGTCATGCCTCCCGCTTAATCTCCCGCACCTGGAAGCTTTCGCCACACCCCGACCTCGCTCTGGTCTATGCCTACGCCAAGCCGGGCGAGCCTCCGCGCGAGCGGGTGAAGCGCGTCAAGCATCTGGCGAGCCTCACGCCCGGCGACATCGAAGGGCAGATCGCCATCGCCAATGCGGCCATCGAGGCGCATGAATGGGAGGAGGCGCGCAACGCGCTTGCCCCCTACATCGATGACCGCCCGTCCGCGCGCATCTGCACCTTGATGGCGCGCCTCGAGGCCGGCGAACTCGGCGACAAGGGGCGCGAGCGGGAATGGCTCGGCCGCGCACTTCGCGCGCCGCGCGACCGCGCCTGGATTGCCGACGGCTACGTCTCTGACCGCTGGCTGCCGGTCTCGCCCGTGACCGGCGCCGTCGATGCCTTCGAGTGGAAGGCGCCGGTGGACGCGATCGGGCGCGGCGACGACACGCTCCTGATCGAGGAGCGGCCCGAGCCGGTCACGCTGGCGCCGGCACCGCTCGCTTCGCCGCAAACCGAGACATCGCGGGCGGAGAGGCAAGGGGACATGCTCGAATTGAGCCCGGCCAAAACCAAAGGCGTCCCCGGCGCGGCCGAAGCGCCGCAGGCCAAGCCTCTTGCGCCAGAAGCGCCCCGTTCGACGGCGGAGCAAAGGCTGAAGCCGGCGATCTTCGTGCCGGACCGTCCCCCTGACGATCCCGGCGTGGCGCAAGTCGAGACCGACGAGAGCCCGACCTCGCTCGAGCGCTTGCGCGCGGCGCAAATCCGCTGAGACGCACCCCGCATAGCGCAATCTTGCATCGCCCCGTTATTGGCCTTAAGTCACGGGGGCGAAGGCCTCCTTTACCTCGCGCCGCCTAGGTTTGGCGCCAAGCCGCAATAGCTCAGCCGGTAGAGCGCATCATTCGTAAGCAATAAATCGTGGGGCACCGAAGTCCCGAAGGCGCTTGAAAAGCAATTCGCTCCGGGGCATCGTCCACAGCGCCGGCTGCAGCCTGGCTGCAACGTCTGAGATGCCGCAATAGCTCAGTTGGTAGAGCGGCGCATTCGTAATGCGTAGGTCGGGGGTTCGAATCCCTCTTGCGGCACCAATCTCAAGGTCAACCGACGCCCGGACGGGCGGCTTGATCACTCCTGAGCACTTTTCAGCTCGCCTCCATAGCGCCTCCCCTCCGCGCCGGCGGAGAAGTCGGTCCCTCCTGGCAGAGGGGCACTCTCGCGGCGTCGCTCCAAGGCGACTTGCGGTCGCCTTCGAAACACAACTATGCTCGCCTGAAAGAGACCGCTTCGATCGCGAGGCATCGATGCTGACAGGCCAATTGCGCAGCCAGATCGACGGCATCTGGAACGACTTCTGGTCGGGCGGGCTCGCCAATCCGCTGCAGGTAATCGAGCAAATCACCTACCTGATCTTCATCAAGCGCCTCGACGAAATGCAGGAGCTGGAGGAGCGCAAGGCCACCACGCTCGGCAAGCCGATCGCGCGGCGCATCTTTCCGGAGGGCAACGATGAGCGGGGCGAACCCTATGCGAACCTCCGCTGGTCGCGCTTCAAGCATTTCGCTGGGCCAGAGATGTTCCGCGTCGTCGACGAGCACGTGTTCCCATTCATCCGCACGTTTAACGGAGAAGGCACGTCCTACGCGCGACACATGCGCGATGCCCGCTTCCAAATACCGGGGCCCGCGTTGCTCGCTAAGGTCGTCGACAAGCTCGACAAGCTCGACATGGGCGACCGCGACACCAAGGGCGATGTGTATGAGTACATGCTGGCGAAGATCGCCACGGCCGGCCAGAACGGCCAGTTCCGCACGCCGCGCCACATCATCCGCCTAATGGTCGAGCTCACGGCGCCGCGACCCGACGACGTGATCTGCGACCCGGCCTGCGGCACCGCTGGCTTCCTCGTCACGGCCGGCGAGTACCTGCGCAAACGCCATCCGAAAGTGCTGCACAACGCGAAACAGCGCGAGCACCTTCACCACCACATGTTCCACGGCTTCGACTTCGACAACACGATGCTGCGCATCGGCAGCATGAACATGCTGCTGCATGGCGTCGACTCCCCGAAGATCGAGCGCCACGACTCGCTCTCCACTGAAAGCGGCGGCATCGCCGAAGCCTTCACACTGGTTCTCGCCAATCCCCCCTTCGCCGGATCGCTCGACCATGAGTCGACC
>DASWJG010000230.1:0-1639 GCA_036397315.1 Methyloceanibacter sp.
GACTGCATCGGCACATCGTTCCGGCAGGGCGCCGTCTCGGTCACGCAGCTCGAGATCCTTCCCCAACCGCCGGACCGGGAGAACAAGGCGCTCACCTGGCCCAACTGGCCGCTGAAGCTCCGCACCTCGTCGAGCCAGGCCGAAGGCGCGGCGCGCGACTTTGCCGTCGCGACCAGCAGGTTCCTTGGCTCAAACGGCAAGGTGGAGCAGCTCGAATGCATCCGCCTCGACGGCCAGATGAAGCCCGTGCCGAGCACCGAATTTCAGATCCCCGCCGACCTCGTGCTGCTGGCCATGGGCTTCCTCCATCCGGTGCAGGAGGGCATGGTCAAGGATCTGAGCGTCGAGCTGGACGCCCGCGGCAACGTGAAGGCGAATGAACTCGACTACCGCACGTCGCGGGCCAAGGTGTTCGCCGCCGGCGACATGCGGCGCGGCCAGTCGCTCGTGGTGTGGGCGATCCGCGAAGGACGCCAGGCGGCGCACGCCATCGACAAATTCCTGATGGGTAAGACCGACCTGCCCCGCTAGCGGGCCCTAGCCCGGCGGCCAGGCGAAATCGTCGGCCCTGCCGGCCTTGGGCTTGAGCTGCTCGCCCTTGATGAGAACCTTGTAGTATGGCCGCTGCGAAAGCGGCAGCCGCGGCCTCGAGGAGCCGAGCGACAGATCGGTTACCGACGAGATGGTGGCGACCGCGGTCAGGCCGTTGCTGAGCTCGCTCGTGATCATCTCGGCCTCCGGCGTCGCCGCGGCGGGCCCTTGTGGCGTGAGGCCTTGCGCCGCCTGTAGCGTCTGGTCGATCGCCGGCCTGACGACGCTGACGTCTCCAACGCTGCTTTCCTGAAGCTGAGGCGCTTGCTCTCCTTGCGCCTGCTCCGGCGCGGCCGCTGCTTCGCCTGTTTCTGTTGCCGCGCCGTCCTGATCGGGCGTCGGCGTGATAGGTTGCGCAAGCTCCGACCGTCCCGGCACGACGTCGCGGCCCATGACCTTGGCCTGCTCGTCCTCATTGCCGGCGAGCGGGATGTTCCGCTCGATCTTGGCGAGGTTCAAATCGCGGCGGAGCTCCTTCTCCACGAAGTGGGCGAGCTTGAGATAGCCGCGCATGGTGAAGTGAACACCGTCATCGGCCCTGAGCCGCTTGACCTGTCCGGTCATGTCGGGGCCGTAGGCGCTGTACCGCCCGGCCTCGTCGGTAAAGCCGTTCCACGTGTCGACGAACTTGGCGCCGTTGATGAAGGCCTTCTCGCGAAACAGCTCGTTCATCGCCTCGGCGTCGCTGCTCTGGCCTGGGCTGCGCATGATGGGGAGGCCCACCCAATAGACGGCGACGTTCTCCGCGCGGAGCTTCTTGATAAAGGCCTCGACCCGCTGACCGTAGATCTCGTCCCACGCCTCGCTGCCCACCTTCAGCCAGTCTTTGCCGCTCCGGATCGCTTGGGCGTCGTTGCCCCCGAACATGATGACGGCGATCTGATAGGTCTCCTTCTTGAGGAGGTCCGCCAGCTCGGCGTTCCAGTCGTAGGAGTCAGTGCGGGCAAACCCCGTTGACGCCTTGGCGCGCTGCATGAACTCGAGCGTGGCGTCATCCTCGAAGGCGCGGTAGAGGCCTGACCACAATCCGTCGCCGAGCGAGTCGCCG
>DASWJG010000231.1:0-1953 GCA_036397315.1 Methyloceanibacter sp.
ACTGCTTGGCGCGCAAATCCGCACGCCTCTTGTCCGAGAACAAGCTTGATTGTGACAGTGAGATGGTGGCTCTGTCGGCCCGCGTGCTTGAAGGCGTGAACCGAGCAACGGGAGTAGTTATGGTCGCCGCTCGTGACTCCGCGCGCCCAGCGACAGAAGTGGAGCTCAAGCTCGCGTTCGATCCTGCCGATGCTGCAGAGATCGCCTCCCATCCCGCGCTCGAAGCAAGCCTCGTCCCGCCCGAGGAGCACGAACTCGTCTCCACCTATTTCGACACGCCCAATTGCGCGCTGCACCAGGCGGGCGTCTATCTTCGCATTCGCGAGATCGGCGGCCGCTACGTGCAGGCCGTCAAATCCGCCAGGAGCAAGACCGAGCTTCTCGAGCGCTTCGAATGGGAGCGGGAGATTTCCGGCCGCACGCCCGATCTCGACGGCGCGCAGGGGACTGCGCTTCAGCCGCTGCTGACGCCCAAGGTCCGCGCCTCGTTGCAGCCGATGTTCGAGACGCGCATCAGGCGCACCCTCTACCGGATCGGCCGCAACGGCTCCGAGATCGAAGTCGCCATCGATCGAGGCGAGATCGCCACCAGGACCGACACGCGCCCGATTTGTGAATTGGAGCTCGAGCTCAAGCGCGGGGAGACCAAGGAGCTGTTTCGCCTGGCGCGTATCCTCGCCGAGACGGTGCCGCTTAGGCTGGAGGTGAAGACCAAGGCTGAGCGCGGTTTCGAGCTCCTCGAGGATGGGGCGCTCAAGGCCGAGAGGGCCGCGGAAATCGACATCGCGCCCGAGATGACGGCGGGCGAAGCCTTCCGCGCCATCTCTCTGAGCTGCCTCAGACAGACTATCGCCAATGAGCCGGCGATGTGCGCCGGCCAAGCCGAGGCGCTGCACCAGATGCGTATCGGGCTAAGGCGTCTGCGCGCCGCCATCGCCATCTTTGCCGATGTCGTCGGCGACGAGGACCTGGCGAAGATCAAGGCCGAGCTCAAATGGATCACGCGGGAGCTTGGGCCTGCGCGCGATCTCGATGTCTTTGCCACCGATGTGCTCGCCCCGTTGCGAGCCAGCCACCCCGAGGATGAAGGGATTGCCGCGACCCATCGCGAATTCGAGGGAATGCGCGCCATGGCTTATGCCAGCGCCGCGGGCGCGGTGCGGTCCGGCCGTTTCCGCGCCGCCATGCTCGACCTTGCCGAATGGGTCGAGATCGGGCAGTGGACGGTCGATGACGACAAGGAACGGAAGGCGCTGCGGACGCGCGCCGTAGCCGAGCACGCCAAGAAGAAGCTTGCCAGGCTCCGCAAGAGGATCAAGCGCAAGGGGGCCGATCTCCGTCATCGCAGCGTACGCCGACGGCACCGCCTACGCATCCGCGCCAAGCGCCTCCGCTACGCCACCGAGTTCTTCGCCGGCACGTTCCCTGGCGAGACGGGCGCCAAGCGCAGGGGGGAGTCACTATCGGCGCTAAAGGATTTGCAGGACGCTCTTGGCGGTCTCAACGATCTCGCGACACGCCACGCGCTGATTGCCGACGGCCTTGAGGGTGACGCTAGGGAAGCAGACAAATCCGCGTCCGCCGCCCGCCTCGCGGCCTCCGACACCCAAGCCGAGACGCTCATGCTCAAGGCCGAGCAAGCCTTCGCGCGATTTGCCCAGACCAAAGCCTTCTGGAAGGCGTGAGAGGAGAGGGCAGCGCTTCTAGTTTTCGAGAGGTGGCCGGCCTGGATGGTTTTTGACGTCGCCGCGCATCTTCCTGGCCTGGTCCTCCAGCCGCCGCACCGCCGCGTTGAAGGCGTCACGCACGGCAACATAGACGTCCTCATGGGCGTGGTCGGTGGGCTTGGCCCGATCCACCACTACGTCCTTCCCCGGCACGCTGATATCGACCCGCACGCTATAGAGTTTGCCCTTGTGATGATGGCGATGGGGCGCCTCGACCACGACGGTG
>DASWJG010000232.1:0-4047 GCA_036397315.1 Methyloceanibacter sp.
CTCGCCCGCTTTTCGCGCCAGTTCGAGTGCGGCCCGCGCGCTCACCACCGGCGCACTTTCGGCCTTGGCCGGCGGCGCCAGCGCCAAGGTCTGCTCGGCGCGCACGAGGTCGCCGGTCTTGATATAGCATTTCGTCAGGCCGGCCACGGCCTGCACATTCTCCGCATCCTTCTGCAGGATCTCGCCAAAGGCCTGCGCCGCGGTGTTGACGTCGCCGGCCGCAAGCGCCGCCTGCGCGGCTTCGATGTTGGCCCCGCTTTCAGCTGTCTCGCCGATCAGCCGCGCGACGAAGGCGGTGACGCGCGACTCCGGCAGCGCGCCCATGAAGCCATCGACCGGCCTGCCGTCCTGGAAAGCGAACACCGCCGGGATCGACTGCACGCCCATCTGACCCGGGATCTGCGGATGCTCGTCGATGTTGAGCTTGACCAGCCTCACTGCGCCCTTGGCCGCACGCACGGCCTTTTCCAGGATGGGCGTAAGCTGGCGGCAGGGACCGCACCACGGCGCCCAGAAATCGACCAGCACCGGTACCGCGCGCGAGACCTCGATGACGTCGCGCATGAAGTCCTGGGTGGTGGTATTCTTGATGAGGTCGGCGTCAGGACTGCCTGCACCGCCTTCCGTCAGGATGGGGGTATCTACGCTCATGCTCCTTGCCCGCGAGGGCGACCCTAGAGCCAAGTCGAGGCAGCGCCAAGACGCTAGAGGTCCGCTCCGAGCCCTGAAATAGGCCGGCCCAAGTCGTTTGGCAACCTGCCGGGAGGCGGCAAGCGGCCTCACCCAAGGGGGATGATGAGGGGCTCATGGCCGCAAGCTCTGATGAAGCGGATGAGGTCCTGAGTTGCGAGCCGCGTGGTAGCGGTGTTCTCCAGCGGATGGCAATTGACCTCGGCGAAGTCCACGAGCGCCTTATCGACCACTACCTTGACCCCCGCCGCAGACGCATTGATCAGCGCCAACGGCGTGACCGAGCCGGGCGGCACGCCGAGCACCGCTTCGAGCTGCTCGCCCTTGCCGAAGCTGAAGCGCCCCGCCGCGAGCCGCTTGGCAAGCGCCTTGAGGTCGACCCGCGTATCGTCCTTGGCGACGACGAGGACCATGCTTCCGTCTCGGTCGACGAGAAACAGGTTCTTGGTGTGGGCACCGGGAAGGCTCAGCCGCAAGGCGCCCGACTGCTCGACCGTGAACATCGGCGCGTGCTCGACCGTCGTCGTCGCAATGCCGAGCTCTTCCAGGCGGGCGAACAGGGTCTTTCGGTCGGTTGCCATCTCGCGTCTTCCCGGGGGGAGGTAGACATTCGGGCGACGATCAACTAGATCGTTAAGGCCCAATCGAAGTTGGAATTCGCGGGTGTAGCTCAGGGGTAGAGCACAACCTTGCCAAGGTTGGGGTCGGGGGTTCGAATCCCCTCGCCCGCTCCAATTTTCTCCTTAACACGGAAAAGCAAACGGCCCCTTCTTGAGGGGCCGCTTTCGCTAGAAGCGAAATTCGTTACCGCCTACCAGGGCCAAGATGGATAGCCGCGCGAGAAGCTGCGCGGGGGCGAGTAGCTGAAATTGAGGTTATTACGCCGCACACTCCGGTATTTTTTCTTCTTGCGCGGCGCGGGTGACAGGTCGCCGTCGGCGCTGACGGTGGTGATCTTTGCCGGTGTGTCCTTGGCCCAGACGAGGAAATCTCCGCCTTTTGGCAAGCTCGCCGTGTTGATCGCCGTGTCGCCGATAATGAGCGAGGAGCCGGGCGTCAGCCGCTCGGAGATCTTCTGGCGAAGGTCGTTCGGAATCTCGAGGCGGTCGAGCGCGCTCGACGCATCGTCGCCCTGCAGGCTGATCGCCGTCCATCGCGCCTTGGTGTCGCCGGGGGCGAAATTCAGGGCGGTGAAGAGGTGAGTGCCGAGCGGCGTCTCGGGATCGCGGAAGCTCACCGGTGCGTCGAACACGCGGCCGAACTCCTGCCTGACGAAAAGGTGGCCGGCGGGCGGCTCGCCTTTGCGGGCAATCGCATAGACCCTCTTCACGAGTTCATCGGTGAAGGCGCCGGTCTCAGGCATCCAGTTGGCCTTCTGGAAGGCCTTGATGGCAGTTGCGGTGGGCTTCCCGAGGGTCCCGTCGAAACCCAGCTGCGGCAGGTAGCCCAATTCTGCCAAAATCTGCTGCACGCCAATGATGCGGTCGCGCTGCGTCCGCCGTGTCACCAGAATGCGCAAGGGCGCCGTGGAGCGGGGCTCCGCCGCAATAGTGGCTGCCGCCTTGGTTCCGGCCTCGAGCTTCGTGGCGATGATTGAGGGCGGGCCCGCATCGACCTTGGCGGTAGCCGCAGCCATGCTTGCCTGAGGCGTTGCCGCCACGGCCTGGACCTCGGCGGGTACCGCAGGCGCCGGGACGGGAGCGGCTTCGACTGCCACATTCGCTGGTTCAGCCGGCGGCGTTTTGGCGATCACACTCGCTGGTTCGGCCGGGACCGTTGCGCTAGCGGAGGTCTCAGCCTTGGCTGGCACGGGCTCAGGCGCCTCAACGGGTGCTCGGTCGACCGATGCCGCCGAAATAGTTCCTGACCCGCCGGAAGGACCGCCATCATCATCCAGGGCATGCCCACTTGCGCCGGCCGCCGACTCGGTTGGGGCGGCATGGCCGTTTTGCTTACCGGCCTGCGCGGACGTGCCGGCGAAGGGGTCGAAGGCGTGGACATGCGTGTCCTCCACCGGCGCGGGGGTGTCGGCCTTGAGGGCCGGGGCGGCCTCCTGCCCGGCGGCCTCGGCCTCCAGCGAAGAGGGGATGTCTGTGGTGGAGCCTGCCAAATCGGCCCGGGCGAGCATGCCCGGATGGCCCGGTCGGGCGATCGGAACCGGCAGGATCTCGCTGCTCGACTGACGCTGCGGGGGCCGCTCCTGCTTGACCATGACGGGCATAGGAGGCGGCGGCAGCGGCTGGAAAAGGTTGGGATGTTCGATCAGCTGCGGAGCGAGCCGATCGCGCGATACGATGACGTTGTCACCCTTGGTCGTGATCTGGAACAATTTGGGCGCGAAGGAAAAGGGCAAACGGATGCAACCATGCGACGCCGGATAGCCAGGGACCACACCGGCGTGAAGCGCGGTGCCGGACCATGTAATCCGGTTCATCCAGGGCATCGGGGCCCCGCTATAGATGTTGGAGTGATGGTGTCTCTGCTTCTCGAGAATGCTGAAGACGCCAGCCTTGGTGGCGTGGCCAGGCATTCCCGTCGATACGTTCGAACTCGTGATGAGCGTCGTGCCCCGATAGACGTCGACCTTCTGATTGCTCAGGGAGACCACGAGCGTCATGGGCTCGCCATTGGCGATGTCGGGGATCGGCTCCTCGACAGGTTTCGCCGAATTCTGGCGTTTTTTGGCTTCGGCCGGCATGGCGGCAACGACGGCAACGGCTAGGGCCGCAATGCCGACAACGGCGAAAAATGTCGACGAAGCCCTTCCGGCGACCTTGGTCGCCTCGTCCCTCAGACGCTCTGTACGCAACACACACGCTCCCCGTGAATGGACAGACCCATGGCGAGCCTCCCCCGTGTTGAGTCCCCCACGACTCAAGAATCACAGTAAAAGAGGCACTCCCATTTGACCAGCAGAAGCCTTCTGATCTCCTAACGCCCGGTCTAACGATTTGGTTCTTGGGGTCGAGCCGGGTTGCGTTAAAAAAAATCTCATAACTCCGGTAACTTAGAGGCGGGCGGGCGCGACCTATCCGCCTGTGGATTGGAGCGCGAAGTGGTGGACGGACTGCGAATAAACTTTGCTCTGTTTCATTCTCGCAACACCTAAAATTGGGCGCCCCCCCGGTCCTCAACATCCGCGGACTTCGGCCGGAAAAGTAGCGCGAAAGCCCTTGCTTCGGCTGCGGGCGCTCAATACACGGATGGGCCTAGCGGATCGAGCTATTCAGGGGAGTATCTTCATGCTGGCATTGACCCGTGCCCGACCGGGCGATGTTTCCCGGGCGGTTTGCCTGGTGCTTGCGGGCGTCATGCTCGCCGGCTGCGGCATCAACACCATTCCCACCCTGCAAGAGC
>DASWJG010000233.1:0-3004 GCA_036397315.1 Methyloceanibacter sp.
TCCATGTTTTGAAACGCTTGAGATACGCTTTCCCTCCGACGTTCGAGGGAGGAAATGACATCTCTTTGTAAGTTGGGGGGCGACCGTAGTGTGTCCAAACGACGAGTAGATTCTCGAAGCACTCTTCATCAGTGTAGCGGCGACCAGCCTTCTTTGGCGTGAGACCTGCGGCCTCGAAAGCGGCTCTTGTCGTGCCCCATCGAGTTCGAAGCACCGCGTCACTGAAGGGCAAATTCTCAATAACGTCGGCTTTGGTTAGCTCGCTTGTTCCGAGTGATGCAGCGAGTTTGCGCAGAGAGTTGAGCAATTCAACGTCGGACATCTCGCTCGCCGCATGCCCACCTCGCGTCTTGACAGCGCGCGAGGAACGGTGTGTAAAGCGACATCCGGAACTGCCCCCCTTGCGTCATTTGGAACTGCCCCCTCCGTCGGGTTCATGGTTCATGATTGCGGTTGAGGGTTGTCCGCGCCGGTGATGGCGTGGAGGGCGGCGGAGCCGACCGGAGCGCTGTCGCCGGCGGGCGGCGCCTTGATCAGGCCGCTCCGGCGCTTTGCACGCAGCCGGTAGCTGTCGCCTCGGATGGTCAGCACGTGGCTGTGGTGAAGTAGCCGGTCGAGGATTGCCGTGGCGACGACCGGATCAGCGAACACCGTGCCCCATTCGGCGACGCTGCGGTTCGAGGTGATCAGCATGGCGCCAGTCTCGTAGCGTCGGCTGACGAGCTGGAAGAACAGATGCGCCGCGTCGGGCTCGAGGGGCAGGTAGCCCAGCTCGTCGACGATCAGCAGCTTCGCCTTCGACAGACCTGAGAGCTTCTCGTCGAGGCGCTTCTCGGCCTGTGCCTTGGCAAGCCCGGCGACCAGGGCCATCGCGGTGGTGAACTGAACCGAATAGCCGGCCAGGATCGCCTCGCGGCCGAGCGCGATGGCGAGATGCGTCTTGCCGACGCCCGGCGGCCCGAGCAGCAGCACGTTCTCGCCGTTGGCGATCCACCGCGAGGCGGCGAGGTCGCGGATCTGCTTCGGGTCGATCGAGGGCTGTGCCTCGAAGTCGAAGCCGGCCAGTTCCTTGACGGCCGGGAAGTGCGCGAGCTTCAGCGCCATGTCGATGCGCCGATGGTCCTTGCGCGCGATTTCGCGCTCGCAGAGCAGCGCCAGCGTCTCCCGCGTCGACAGGTTAGACCGCGCCGCCTCGTCGAGCAGGTTGTCGAGCTGGTCCCGGATGCCGGAGAGCTTCAGCCGGTTGAGCATCTCCTCGAGGCGATCGGCCGGAACGTCGGGTGTCTTCCTCGCGCGCGGCATCAGAAGCGCCCTCCGGCAACCGCCTCGTATTCGGCGAGCGGCCTGAGCAGCGCCGGTGGCGGCGAAGCCTGATCTGTCGGCGGCACTTCGATCCCCTGCCGGCGGACGGGGCCGTCGCGGCCGGCAACACCATCGAGGTGGGCGCGATCGATGACGCGCTGGCGTCGACCTTCCGCCTGCCGGTGGACCGCGACCTCGCGCTCGCCATGGCGGATGCGGACCTCGCCGGCCACCACCGTCACTGCGACGCGCTCGCCGATCAGCCGCCACGGCACCGAGTAGCTGTTGGTATCGATCTCGACGGCGCAGTCGGTGCCGACGACGCGGCTCAGCTCGCGCAGGCTCCCGAACGCGGGCCGCCCGCCCAGCGGCTTCAGCCGATGCGCCTCGTCGCGCTCGAACCGGACGATCGGCGCTTCGCCGGTCGTGCCGTGGATGCGCACGTTGGCAACGTCCCGCTCCCACCTGGCGAGGTGCGCCTCGAACGCCTCCCAGCTCTCGAAGCGGTGCCCGGCGATGGCGTTCTTCTTCACGTAGCCGACGCCGTTCTCGGTCTTGCCCTTGGTGCGCGCCCGATACGGAGCACAGGCACACGGCCGGAAGCCCCAGTGCCTGGCGAAGGCCAGCAGCTTGTCGTTGAACTGGACCCGCCGGCTCGCCGCGTCGTGGCGCACGACGAGCGCGCGCGGGTTGTCCATCAGCACCTCCTCCGGCACGCCGCCGAAGGCTAGGAACGCGCTCTCCAGGCCGGCGAACCAGCTCTCCTGACGCTCGTGACGGAACGCCCGCACATGAGCCCGACGCGAGTGCCCGAGCGTCGCCACGAACACGAACGCCTTGAGGCGCGAGCCGCCGATCTCGACCAGCCGCTCGCCGAAGTCGATCTGCAGCTGCCGGCCCGGCGGCGTCTCGAACCGCACGGTCGCCAGCGCCGCGGCCTTCAGCGCCTGCCGGTAGGGCTGCACGGCTCGCTGAAGGGTCCTCAGGCTGACGGCGATGCCCGTCTCGGCGATCAGATCCTGGCGCACCACGTCTGCGTTGCCGCGATGGCGCAGAAACCGCTCGCGCAGCCAGTCCTCGTGCCCGTCCAGAACCTTGGCTCGCCGCGGCGCCTTGAACGGCACCGGCCGGCCCGCCGCCACGTAGTGCTTAACCGTGTGATGGCTGCAGCCCAGCTCGCGGGCGATCCGCTTGACGCCCCACCCGCACGCCTTCAGCCGCACCATCGCCCCGACATCCTCCGGCGTCTTCATCACCTCCCCCCGTGGATCGTTCCACGAAGGGATTTCGGCGATTCGTTCCTCCGTCATTCCTGCTCTCCTCGGCTAACCGAAGAGGGGGCAATTCCTCGTGTCGCCAAGGGGGCAGTTTTCCATGTCGCGTGACACTCTGCGAGACCAGAGTACAGCGAGACTCGTACTACAGTCGACGGATGGCTGAGGACGGGGTCCTCTGGAATGCAGGCAGCCTCGGACATGGTATGATTACCTCTCCTGAGTGTGGAGGTTTGGCGTGCGCGCAGCACTCTTTGTCCTCTGCGTAGCCGTCATCTGGAACATGGCCGGAAATGCTTCCGCCGGACCAATTGAAGACGGCAATGCCGCTTTCGAGCGAGGTGACTGGGCGACGGCAATTCGCCACTGGCAGGCCCCCGCTCAGCACGGCCACGCGGAGGCGCAATACTACCTCGCCAACATGTACT
>DASWJG010000234.1:0-7296 GCA_036397315.1 Methyloceanibacter sp.
TCCCGCGTACGCTGCAGCTTGCGCTGTCCGGCGTGCGCGAGATGTCGCTGATCTCCACCCCGCCGGTCGACCGGCTCGCCGTACGCACCTATGTCATGCCGTTCGACCCGGTGATCCTGCGCGAGGCTTTGCTGCGCGAGCGCTTCCGCGGCGGCCAGACTTTCTTCGTGGTGCCGCGCATCGCCGATCTCGACGAGGCGAGCGCCTTCCTCGCCGAGCATGCGCCGGAATTGAAGGTCGCGCGCGCCCACGGTCAGATGGCGAGCCGCGAACTCGACCAGGTGATGAACGCCTTCTACGACCGCCAATATGACGTGCTGCTGTCAACCTCGATCGTCGAGTCGGGGCTCGATATCCCGTCGGCCAACACGCTGATCGTGCATCGCGCCGATATGTTCGGCCTGGCTCAGCTCTATCAGCTGCGGGGCCGGGTAGGGCGCTCCAAGATCAGGGCTTATGCCTATTTCACCATCCCCAACGAAGCGCGGCTCACGCCGTCCGCCGAGAAGCGGCTCAAGGTGCTGCAATCCCTCGATACGCTGGGGGCCGGCTTCGTGCTGGCAAGCCACGATCTCGACATCAGGGGCGCCGGCAATCTCTTGGGCGAGGAGCAGTCGGGCCATATCAGGGAAGTGGGCTTCGAACTTTACCAGTCCATGCTGGAAGAGGCCGTGGCGGCGCTCAAAGGCGGCGAGGGCGCCGTGATCGAGGACCAATGGTCGCCGCGCATCAATCTCGGCACTTCGGTGCTCATTCCCGAGGAATATGTCCCCGACCTGCAAGTGCGGCTTGGGCTCTATCGCCGCCTGTCAGGCGTCGAGAGCCATGACCTTATCGAGGCCTTCGCCGCCGAGTTGATCGACCGCTTCGGGCCGTTGCCGCAGGAGGTGCGTCATCTCCTCGACATCGTCGAGATCAAGGGGCTGTGCCGCCAGGCCGGTATCGAGCAGATCGACGCCGGGCCCAAGGGCGCGGTCATCGCCTTCCGCAATAAGAGCTTCGCCAACCCGGAAGGCCTCATCGACTTCATCCGCGAGCACGCCAAGCAGGTGAAGCTCCAGCCCGACCACCGCCTGATCTACTACGCCAATTGGTCGACACCTGAGGCGCGGCTCGCCGGCGCCCGCGATCTCTTGAAGCGCCTGGTCAAGATCGCCCAGGCCGTGAAGCAGGCGGCTTAGCGTTACACCTGCTGCAAAATTTGCTCGCGGAGCAGGCGGCCTTCGATGTCGCGCGGGATCTGCTTCACCACGAGCAGCTTGTCGGGAAATTTGTAGGGCGCGACTTGGCGCTCCTCGAGGAACCGATGCAGCGCCTCCAGCGAGATCGCTTCGCCCGGCCGCGGCATGATCGCCGCGAAGACGCGGTCGCCGATAATGGGATCGGGAAGCACGAAACAGGCGGCGTCGAGGAAGCCGGGGAAGCTCCGATAAAGCTCGTCGAACTCGCAGGCCGCAATCGACACCCCGCCGTGATGCAGAAGCTCTGGATCTCCCCTGAGCAGCAAACGCGTGCCGTGCGTGCTATCGACCGTTCCGCAAAGACCCGTGCCGACAAAGCCGTCCTGGTCGAAGCCAAGCGGTCCGCCGGGGAGTCCATGCGGAACGACCGGCCCGCGCAACATGAGCTCGCTGTCTCGGTCGCGGCGCGCGCCAAGCTTCGTCTCCACGAACACCGCGTCGTCGCCGTCCTCCTCGAGGTGAATCTTCCCGAGCGGAAGGGAGGCTGGATTCGCCCTGCTCTCGCGTCTCAGCACCACGCTCGCGAGATCGCCGAGCGGATAGAGATCGAACAGGAGGGGAGCCGCGCCATAGAACGGCGGCGGCGGTTCGGCTAGCTCAGGCATGGACCACACCGCGCCGAGCCGCCTCAGGCGGCACTCGGGGCTGCACAGCACCTCATCCTTGGCAAGCTCGGCAAGAATCGGCGAGGGCAGCGCCGTCGCCGTTGCGCCCGTGGTGACGAGCTGCTCGACGAACACTCGATAGTCGAAGGGATGATGCTGGGCGAGCGTAGCGCCGCTGATCAGCCACGGCATGAGGCCGAGCGAGAGCCCCGCGGGCCCCGTCAAAGGATAGGGGTTGAGGATCACGTCGCGGCTGTCGAGGCCGAGCGCAAGCACCGTCATGGCCCCTTGCGCGAGCAGCTCGTCCTCGGTCCGGACGAGCGGCACAAGCGGACTACCGGCCCGCGCCGTAAAGGTGACCATGGCCGGGCCTTGGCGCACCGGCGCCTCGATACGGTGGTGCGAGACGCCGCGCCGTGCCTCGATTGCTTCGTCGAGAGAGGCGACCCCGTCGGGAAGGTCGGGACCGAAGCCAAGCACGAAGCGCACCGAAAGGTGGCTGGCGGCAATGGCGCAGAGCTTCTCCGCATGGTTCTCGCCCGCGAAGTGGGAGACGCCGATGAGGGCTTTCGGCTCGACGTCGTCACAAACCTTGCCGATTTCGTGCCCGCGCCACAGCATCGGCAGCGCCGCGACTGTCAGGCGAGCGCGCCAAGCGGCGAGCAAGATCAGCGGCGACAGCGCGATATTGGGAAGCTGTGCGGCGATGGTGTCGCCGGGCAGAAGTCCAAGCTCGATGAAGAAAGAGGCAAGCGCATCGACGGATTGATCGGCCTCGAGATAGCTGAAAGTTCGCGGATGCCCGAGACCGAGCGCTTGAAGATTGGGTGGATCGGCGAGGGCGATGACGCCGGGCCTCTGGCTCGCGCGTCGCCTGAGCAGGCCGTCTGCCGTAAGCGAGCCGCTCGCCTCTTTCCTCTCACTGGCTTCGGCGGGGAGCGTGCTCATGGGACCATCACGGCTTGCGCGCGCCTTTGTCTTCGGCGGTGGCGCCGGGCGGCTCGAGCCACCACGTGTCGATCTGGTAGCCGTAAAGCGGGGTAGTCTCGGGCCGCTTCAGATCGCTCCAATGCGCGACCCACTGGCGCGGCAAATAAAAGAGGGGAATGACGTAATCCCCCGAGAGCAGGACGCGGTCCAGCGCGCGCGCGGCAGCGACGAAGCCCGTCCGGTCTTCGGCCTTGAGCAGCGCCTCGATCATGGCGTCCACGCCCGCGCTTTTCACGCCCGGAAAATTGAACGAGCCTTCCGTCACCGCGGCCTCGCTCCCCCAACGAAACGACTGCTCATTCCCCGGCGACAGCGACACCGGCCAGAAATACTGGATCATGTCGAAGTCGTAAGTCTGCTTACGCCGCTGATATTGGGCCGAATCAACTTGACGGATTCGCGCCTCGATTCCTACCTGTTTCAAGGCCCGCGCATAGGTGAGCAACAGCCGCTCCTGCCCGCGGGTCGCAGCGAGAATCTCGAATTCGAACGGCTCTCCCGTCGCCACCTTGATGAGCTTGCCGCCGGTCAGCTGATAGCCGGCCGCTTCCAGGAGCTGTAGCGCCTCGCGCCGTCCCTCGCGGTTCTCACCGGTGCCGTCGCTGACCGGAAAGGCGAAGCTGCCGTCCATAATGGCAGGCTTGACCTCGGAGGCGAATGGTGCGAGCAGCGCGCGCTCGGCGCGGTCCGCCGGATGTCCATGCGACGACAGCTCGGAGCGCGCGAAATAGCTTTCCGTGCGCGCATACTGCCCGTGATAGAGGGTGCGGTTCACCCATTCGAAGTCGAACAGCGTGATCAGCGCTTTGCGCACGCGCGGATCGGCGAAGATCGGCCGCCGCGTATTGAACACAAGCGCCGACATGCCCGCTGGCGTCTCGACCGGCAACTCCTCCTTGACCACGCGCCCATCGCGGAGGGCGGGGAAGGTGTAGCCTTCCGTCCAACGCGTGGGATCGTCCTCGTTGCGCAGGCGGACCAGGCCCGATTTGAACGCCTCGAACATGCTGCCCGCGTCGCGATAATAGTCGAAACGGATCTCATCGAAATTGTACAGCCCGCGATTGACCGCAAGATCGCGCCCCCAATAAACGGGATTGCGCTTGAACGAGATGCTCTTGCCAGGGTCAACCTTGGCGATGGTGTAGGGACCGCTGCCGATCTGGGGAATGAGGCTCGTCTTCTCGAATCGCTCGGGATCGATGAGATGGCGCGGCAAGACCGGCATCAACCCGATGATGAGCGGCATCTCGCGGTCGCCGCTCGCATCGAAAGTGAATCTGACCTTGCGCTCGCCGGTCTTCTCCACTTTGGCGACCTTCTTGTAATAGGAGCGGTGATTGGGACGACCATGATCGCGTAACAGCGCGTGCGAGAAGATCACATCCTCCGCCGTGATGGGCATGCCGTCGGAGAACTTCGCCTCGGGGCGCAGGGTAAACTCGACGAAGCTCCGGTCGGCAGGCGTCTCGACGCTCTCGGCAATGAGGCCATAAAGGGTGAAGGGCTCGTCATAGGCGCGCGCGAGCAGGCTCTCATAGACGTACTCGCGCACACCCTCCGCTGCCGCGCCCTTGACGATCAGGGGATTGAGGCTGTCGAACGAGCCTTGCACGGAGAAGACGACGCGTCCGCCCTTGGGAGCGTCGGGATTGGCGTAAGGAAGGTGGGTAAAGCCCTGTGCCTCGAGAGGCTCCCCATGCATGGCGAGACCGGCTTGCGACTCGGCCAAGGCGCGGCCGGGAAGGAGCAGGAGGAGGCTCAAAAGGAGCGATGAAATAGGGGCTTTCAACGGGGAGCGCGCGTGGCTATAGATGCTTTCCGCATTGCAGCACGGAGTTAAGGGTAACATCGCCCATAATGCAATTGGCGCTATAATTGCGGGCGATCAGGGAGGGGTAAGAACCCGCGCGGAGTGGCCAAGAAAGTCCTGCGGTGCAAGGCTCTCAGCCATTTCTACGCCTCATTTCGGGTATTGACCCTATCGGCAAGGGACGCGGGGCGTGGGGTCATCGAATTGACCTGAATTAGCCCGCGAAAAGAGGAAAGGTCGATGATGATCTGGTCCAGGGATCGTTGGAATTCGCTGAGCCGCGGCGCGGCTCGATTGACGCTTTGCGCGAGCGCATGCACGCTTGCTTTGGCGCTGGCCACACCGTTGGCGCTGGCCCAACAGGCACCGTCAGGCCAGGCGCCTGCGGGTCAAATGCAGCCCAAATCCACACAGGCGCCGAAAACGCCAGCCGCAGGCGCACCCGCTGCGGTCGCAGGCGCTGCTCCGGCCGGTGCGACGGACGACGCCTGGGTCAAGCTCTGCATGAGGAACGACCAGACCGCCAACAAGGAGATTTGCCTCATCAATCACGAGGGCCTCGAACCTAACACCGGCATGGTTCTGATCGCCGCCGCCGTGCGTAAGGTTGAGGGCGAGGAGAAGCAGCAGCTTCTCATCAGGGTACCGACGGCCTACGCGCTGGTGATGCCTGCCGGCGTGCAGCTCAAGATCGATGAAGAACAGCCGATTCAGTTGCAATACGCGATCTGCTTCCCCACGAGCTGCCAGGTACAGCTCGAGCTGACCAAGGAATTGATGGACAGCATGCGCAAGGGCAAGCAGATGGTCGTGGCGGCCATGAACATCCAGCAGAAGACGATGGGCTTTCCCGTGCCCCTGAACGGCTTCGCCAAGGCGTATGACGGCGCGCCGGTTGATAGCGCCAAATACGAGGAGTCGCGGCGCCAACTGATGGAGGTGTTCCGCAAGCGCCAGGCCGATCTCGCCGCCAAGGCGGCCGAGGCCGAGAAGAACAAACAAGCCGGGCAGCCCGGCGCCCCGCCGCCAGCCGGAGGTCAAGCTCCGGCCAACGCCTCCACGGCGCAGCAGAAGAAGCCCGCCGCGCCGGCGACGCCATAGGCGCGCTGAAAACCTGAACTCTGGACTTGAAAGGCCGCTCCGGGCTATCCGGGGCGGCCTTTTGCATTATCGGCGGCAGGGCGCCTGCTCAGTGCTCTTGCAGGAAGCGGAAGCGGAAGATGCCGTTCTTCAAGTCCTCGAACAGTTCGGCCACCTGGGGATGGCGCAGCGGCTCGTCCGAGGGGTCGGGCACGAGATTCTGTTCCGACACATAGGCGACGTATTCGGTGTCGGCGTTCTCGGCGAGCAGATGATAGAAGGGCTGATCCTTGTTGGGTCTGACCTCCTGGGGAATGGAGCGGTACCACTCCTCGGTATTGCTGAAGGTCGGGTCCACGTCGAAAATCACGCCGCGGAACGGATAGACCCGGTGGCGGACCACTTGGCCGATCTGGAATCTGGCGCTGCGGACGGTAGACATTACGATACCCTGTCCCCCCGACTCTTTCTCACGATAAGAGCGAAGCTGGAGGGTGCTGTCAACGGCAGTTCCAGGCGCGACTCATTCTCAAGCAATAAGGTCTGGTTGCGGCGATTGCGCCCTACCACCAGCGCCGGTTGGACCACATGAATTGCTCCGGGGTCTCTCTGATCCAGGTCTCGAAATGGCGCTGGATGGCGGCCGTGATGGAGCGGATGTCCTCGGCCTGGTTGCTGGTGCGCGGGATCCTGAGCTCGTTCACATTGACGTCGAAACAGGCGCGCTTGCCGATCCTGATGCAGCGCCCGATCCAGATGCGGGCGCCGACCCGGCGCGCGATCATGGCGGCGATCGGCATGCTCTTGGCGGGATAGCCGAAGAACGGCACCTCGATACCTTGCGCGTCGTAAAGGTCCGAGATGAAGCCGAGCCGCCCGCCCTGCCGCACATAATCCATGATCAGCCGCGCCGTCTTCTGGCCTTCCTCCTTGCCCGGCGCACGGCGGCTGCCGAACAGCCCTCCGGGATAGAGGTTCTGGCGCTGCGCGCGGAGATAGTGGTCCACGTAAGGGTTCTTGACCAGGCGGTAGACGCCGGCGGGCCTGACACCGGCGCGCATGATCGGCCACATGCCGAGCTCCCAATTGCCCATATGCATGGTGACGATGAGCACCGGCCCCATCTTGTCCTTGTAGCGCGCGATGACATGGCCGTTGGTCACGTGCAGCCGGTCAGGCTCTCTCAGAATGCGATCGATATTCATGGTCTCGACCATGACGCGGCCGAGATTCTCCCACGCGGCGAGCGCGATGCGCTCGCGCTCCTCGGGCGTCTTGTCGGGAAAAGCGCGTGCCAGATTGGCCAGCGCGCGTCCATGCCGGCGGCGGTTAAGGGGAGCGAGCAAGCGCCACGCCTTGGCCGAGATGCTTCCCGCCAGATCGATCGGGACCAGGCGGACCAGGCCAATCAGGAAGCGCAAACCCAGATATTCGAGCCGGTAGCGCAGGTCGCGAAAGGGCGGGATGGCGGAGCGTGGGGCCACTGACGCGTCCTTGGTGTGGCATTGGGGATGAGAGAGGCACGTCGTGGCAAATGCCGGATAGGGCGTCAAGGCCCGAACCAGGG
>DASWJG010000235.1:0-13873 GCA_036397315.1 Methyloceanibacter sp.
CGGCGCGGGCCGCGTGTCGGCTTCGCGGCGGCGCTAGGACCGGTACCGCCTCCGCCTTCGCGCTGCGCCTTCTTGCGGGCGAGCTTGCGGGCGCGGCGGATGGCCTCGGCCTTCTCGCGGGCGCGCTTCTCCGACGGCTTCTCGTAATAATTACGGAGCTTCATCTCGCGGAAGATGCCTTCGCGCTGCATTTTCTTCTTCAGCGCCCTGAGGGCCTGATCGACATTGTTATCGCGAACGACGACTTGCACGCGCCTTGCTCTCCGTTTGGCCGCTGGTTTTGGGAGTGGAGCGGGGGCCAAATATAACCCCGAACCGAACCGGTCGGGGTCCCGCATCCGGATTTGCTCTAACAGAAGGGGCGTCGGTTGTCCAGATGGGGTGTTTGTCCCACCAGCATCAGCTCTTCGGATAGAGCCGCGTGACGTGGCCCATCTTGCGGCCAGCCCTCGCCTCGGTCTTGCCGTAGAGGTGGACGGAGGTGCCGGGTTCGGCGGCAAACTCGCGCCATTTCTCCACGTCGGAGCCGATCAGATTGGTCATCACCGCGTCGCTGTGGCGGGTGGTCTCGCCGAGCGGCCAGCCGCAAATCGCCCTGACATGGTTCTCGAACTGGCTCACGAGGCAGCCATCGAGCGTCCAATGACCTGAATTGTGGACGCGCGGCGCGAACTCGTTGACGACAAGCTCCGGCCTTTCGCCCGCGCGCTCGAACATCTCGACGCATAGCACGCCCACATGGGACAGCGCCTCGGCGACTTTGCCGGCGATCGTCCTCGCCGCGACCGACAGGCTTTGCGAGATGTGCGCCGGCGCGCGGCTGATGGCGAGGATGCCGTCCTGATGCACGTTCTCGACCGCGTCGTAGAATGCAAGCGCGCCGTCCTGCCCGCGCACCACGATGACCGAGATCTCCCGCTCGAACAGGACCACCCCTTCGATCAAGGCCGGCGCCTGGCCGACGGCTTCAAGCGCGGCAAGAATTTCGTCCGCGGCGCGGATGAGGATCTGGCCCTTGCCGTCATAACCGAACCGCCTGGTCTTGAGCAGCGCCGGGACCCTCACGCGTGAAAGCGCGGCACGGAGATCCTCCGAAGTATCGACCCTCGCATAGGGGGCGACGGGGATGCCGAGCCCGGTCAGGAAATCCTTCTCGATGAGTCTATCTTGCGCGACGGCGAACGACTTTGCCGGAGGAAAGACCGGTACCACGCGCGCAGCGGCTTCGAGCGTGGCCGCCGGCACGTTCTCGAACTCGCAGGTCACCACGGCACAAGACGCGGCAAAACGCTTCAGCGCGTCCCTGTCGGCGTAACTCCCCACCGTGTGTGCGGCGGCGACATCGAAGGCCGGCGCCGCCTGCTCGTCGGAATAGATGTGGGTCTTGAGGCCGAGCCGCGCGGCGGCCATGGCGAGCATGCGCCCGAGCTGGCCGCCGCCGAGAATGCCGATAGTGCTGCCGGGGGGCAGCGGGCTTTCAGGCATTATCCTCGAGCGCCTCGGCTACGCCCTCCGTCTGTGCCGCTCGCCACGCCACGACACGGGCGGCAAGGCGCCCATCCCCCAGCGCGAGGATCTGGGCCGCGAGCAGTCCGGCATTGGCTGCGCCCGCTTCGCCGATTGCCAACGTGCCGACCGGCACGCCGGCCGGCATTTGGGCGATGGAGAGAAGGCTGTCGAGGCCTTTCAGCGCGCGGCTCTCGATGGGCACGCCGAGTACCGGCAGTTCGGTCATCGAGGCGGTCATGCCGGGAAGGTGGGCGGCGCCGCCGGCACCGGCGATGATCACCTTGAGCCCGCGCTTGCGCGCGTTCGTGGCATAGGCATAAAGCCGCTTGGGCGTGCGGTGGGCGGAGACGACTTTGGTCTCATAAGGCACTTTGAGGGCGTCGAGGACGGAGGCCGCAGCCTTCAAGGTCGGCCAGTCGGAGCGGCTGCCCATGATGATGCCGACGACGGGCTTAGGCTCGCTCATTTTCGCTCAATCGGAAGTGGAGGCCGGGCGGCGGAAAGCGCGGGATTATAGGGGCGCGCCTTTGATTGGCAAGGCTAGTTCTCGCGGCCCTCAAGTGTCAGGCGATGATGTCGGGGAGCAGTTGGTCCTCGATGCGGGCGATCTCGTCCTTGAGGGAGAGCTTCTTCTTTTTGAGGCGCTTAAGCTGAAGCGCGTCGGCGCGGCCCGATTCCTCCAGTGCATTGATGGCGCTGTCGAGGTCGCGGTGCTCCTGCTTGAGCCTGAGCAACGTCGCCCGGAGCTCGCGAATCTCCTCGCTCTCCATCGGACGTCCCCTGCTCCTTGCCTGCCTCCTGGGACGGCCGAAAGTATCGCGGCGAACCGAGGGCGGCGCAAGGGCTTGGGCGCGGTTTGCCCACCGCTCTGGGGTGTTGACGAAAGGGCAAGGAGTGACAGCGGACCGCAGTGCGGTATTAGACAAATCATCGTCGATTTGACACAATGGATCGCCCGAGACCAACTGATTGGAGGTCCGATATGGCGCTTGACGCACACCTCGTAGAGCTATCGGAGAGGCACCGCGCATTAGATCGTAAGATCGAAGAGGAGCAGGCGAGACCGATGGCCGACCCACTCAAAATCAAGGAGTGGAAGCGTCAAAAATTGCGTCTCAAGGATGAGATGGAGCGTCTCAAGCACGAGTTGAGCCACTAGGCTCATCCAAAGTGAAGTGGTTCTGATAAAGGCCGTGGGGGCGTAATCGTTTTGCGCCCCGCGGCCTTTCATTTTGATTTTTGACCGCAATTTCGCGCTGGCTGCGCTATAGGTTTTCGGCGAATCAGGTGCGGCCGTCGTCAACGACCAGGGGGGAACGAGGGCATGCCGGCCGGAACTCAAATTGATGGGGGGAGGGCGATTCTAGCGCTCATCGCCGCTGTCCTGCTCCTTTTGTTTGGGGCACCGCTGGCCCGGGCGGTGGAGAAGGACCTGACCGCAAAGGGCGAGGTCCTGGTGAGGGAGAATTGCTCGCGCTGCCACGCCATCGGCACGGAGGGCGATAGCCCCCACCCCGACGCACCGCCGTTCCGCACCCTCTCCAGCAAATATCCCGTCGAGGATCTCGCCGAATCGCTTGCCGAGGGCATCGTCTCGGGCCACCCGGACATGCCGATCTTCGTGTTCAGTCCGCACGACGTGGCGGCGATCATCGAATTTCTGCAGTCGATTCAGGACCAGCCGGCGCCCGCCGAAGAGCCCGACTAACTTCTCCCTTCAGATGTCGGCGGCGCCTTCGGGCCACATCAGCCAGTCCCGGGCAGCTTCCTCCTCGCCGGGGGCGAAATGCTCCACCTCGCAAGCCATGAAGGGAGCAACCAGGCTCGACCAGAGGTGGTGCGTGTCGGGATTGGCGACGATGGCGACACGGCTGAAATCCTTGAGGTGCCGCAAGCTGAATTTGATGTCGTGCCAGAAGGCGCTCGCGTCCATGCCCTCGAAATCCCTGACGATCTCGAGCACCCGCACGTGGCCGTGGCGCGCGATGAAGGCTTCGAGCTGGCGCGCGACCCGGTCGAACTCCTCCGTCGACACGCGCGATTGGAGCACGATCTCGACCGCTTGGGCGTTGTCGTATTCCTTATAGGAGAGCATGGGCCATCCGGCAGCGGGCGGGAACGGAAGCGGGGGTCGCGCGGGGCATCCTAAGGCATGAGGTCCAGTCCAGCCTAGCCTAGCCGCCGCCCTGGGGCTGGGGGGCAGGCTTTAGTCCTTGTTGGATTTGGTCTTTTCGCGAACCTCAACTTGGCTTGCCGTAAGGTTCACCGGAAATTAAACTTAACGCGCCGATAAAGGGCGGGCGAAATGACACGCTGTTGCCGCCTTTTTCGTTGCTAATGGCGGCGGAGACGGGAGTTCCTGCCATCAAACGCCTCATCATCTCGCTGCTGGTCATCGGCGCTGTCGCCTGTGGCGCGATCTATGTGGTTCTGAGCCCACAGCCCACCATTAAGCGGACGGCGAGCGCGCCTCCCGCGCGGTCGCTCGCCTATGAGCAGCAGATTGCGCGGCCCGACGACACGGGAGCCGCGCCGGAAGAGGGCACGTCGCAGAAACACGCGATGGCTCCGGCCGACACCGTTCCGGCCGAGACCGCCCCGGCTAAGCCCGCGCCGGCGCCCGACGCGCAAGCGGCCGCCCCGGCGGAAGATGACGCGCCCGCTTCAGAAGATGGAAGCTCCGATATGGCGGGGTTACCTCCCGACGAGGGCGCTGAAGCCGCCGATCCAGACGCGCTCCCCTGGCAACAGCGTGCCGGCAGACCCCATCAAGCGGCGCCCGGAGAGGGAGCCGATTCGTTCGAAGAGGATGGCAATCCAGCCGACATGGCGGCGGTACCGGGAGAGGACGCCGACCCCAACGCCTGGCCCGGCGATCCGCAAGAGGAGCCTCAGGACTGGGTGCAGGTTCTCGTGTCCGGCGCCGGCATGCACGGGACCGCCTCCGAGGATGCCCCCGCGCTGTTCTCCTTTCCCTACGGCCGCACGCTCAGGGTCGTATCGCGCTATGAGGGGTGGGTCGAGGTGACCGATCCGCAGAGCGCCGCCACCGGCTGGATGAAGGCGCAATATCTTGCGCCCGTTGCCGCCCCGCGGTCGCCCGGGGAGACCGAGGCCATGTATGACGATGATGACGAGTATGGCGACGAGCCGCCAAGACGGCGCCGGGGCTGGTTACGGCGGCACGGCGGCGGCTTCGGCGACATGCTCAATCGGGCGCTCGGCGGCGGTTACTGACGACCGATAGGCGCCCTGGGCCGATCCAAACTTTACTCTTGGTCAATCTCCAATCATCACCGCGCTTGGAAAGGCACGGCGACGGGTGTAGTGTGCATTTGACGGTGGGGCCGATGCGGAGTCGGCATGCGTGGTCTATTACCGTCGGTGTGGCTCTTGGCGGCTGCCCTTTATGTCGCCTCCCTCCTCTGTTTGATCCAGCCCTTCCCCGGCGACGAGGCTTGGCCCGCGCCGCCCCCCGCCAATGAGACTGTGGTGGTCAAGCAGGCCCTCGCCATGGCGCCGCAACTAGCCGCGCCAGAGGAGGCCCTCCTGGTCCTAGCGGCGGTAGCGCCTGAGCCCAAGATCGATCGCCGCAACGAATGGGTCCAGGTCGCGGGCTATACCACCGTCGTGCGCTCGCGGCCCTCCGCGGCGGCGCCGCCGCTCTTGGCCTATTCGGTCGGCCGGCCGTTCCGGGTGATCGCGCGCGAAGCGGGCTTCGTTCGGGTCCAGGACCTCGGCAGCGGTCAGCTGGGGTGGATCGAGGAGTCTTCGCTCGTTCCCTTTTTCGGCGGCTACCGGCAGCGCGAGCATCAAGTGGTGGAGCCGCAGGTGGCGGTCGCGGAACCTCAAGCGACGGTGGCGAAGCCACTGGTGGCAGTCGCGCAGCCTAAGACCTACGCGGCGCCCGCCAAGAAGGTCGAGCAACCCCGCATCGACGTCATCGCCGCCAGGGCCAAGAAGGAGGCGGTAGCGGTCGTCGAGACCGGAGAACGCGGCCTGTTCAAGAAGAAGCGCGACCGGATTCAGCGTGTTGCCTTGGGCGGGCGGAACACGGGCCTTGCCGCCATGGTCGATCGGGCGTTCAGAGGTTTCTGAGCCTGGGCGGGCGGGCGGCGTCAGCGTCGCTTGCGCGGCGATTTCGCCTTTCTTGCTTGCGCGATACGATGGGCTTCGCGCGCCCACGAAGCGAGCTCTTCCGGCTCCTCCAATAGACGCGGCGGTACCTCCCAATACGGCATGGCAACCGGGCCTTTGCCGGCCGGTTCATAAGTGAAAGGTCCCATGCCTTCGGTCTCGAAGGCGCGTCGCGACGCCTCGTCGGCTTTCAGGTACAGGGTATCGTCCACAAGGATGGCAAACATGACGCCGTCGGCGTAGATGCCGGCGCCGCCGAACATGTTGCGGATGGTCACCGGCCCAAAATCCACGAGCAAATCTCTGACGAAATCCTTGAAGCCCTCGGTCACCGCCATTGAGCAAAAGCTCAGACCAGAGGCGAGGCGGGCTCGTTTTGCTCGTTGATGTGAAGCTCGGCGTCTTGCAGCCCGGCATCATGCCCGTTGCCTTGATGCCCGTTGGTGCGGAGACCTGCCGGGACGGGGACCTTGCCGCCATTGCCGTTGCCGGTCTTGGCGGCCACGCGACGCTCGCGCTCGACGGCCGTGCGGGCGGCCTCGTTCTGGGTGTAAAGCTCCATATGCTCGGCGTCTTCATCGATGACCGGCGTGAGAGCTTCGTCCTTGTAGAGCTTGGCGTGCGGATCGGCCTCGACCTTGCGCACGATGCGCTTCAGGTGCCGCCAGCGCTTCGCCACCAGCACCAGTTTCCGCGCGATGTCGGCGGCGTAGCGGCCGTAGAACACGAACGGCGATTCCAGCGGCAGACCGGCGCGGCGGTCGTGGCGGTACTTGATGCGGAAGATGCCCCATTGCAGGGGATGCACGCCCTCCACCGGCACGGCGCTGGAGAACCAGAACAGCACCGGCATCAAAGAGCGGAGGTTGATGCCGCTCGCATAGGCGCGGCGGATGATCGTCTCGAAATGCTCGTCGGTATAGTAGATGCCCCAGGCCGTGCGATAGGCCTCCGTCCACTCCGCCTCCGTCATCTTGGCATGGCCGGTGACGACGTGCTCGACGTCGTATTTGTTCATGTCGGGGTCCATCCAGACCCCCTTCTCGTGCAGCACCTTGTGGTCCTCAGACCCGGGCAGCGGCGTGAGAATGAAGAACTCGAGCATGTCGAGCGGCAGCTCTTTCTTGATGATCTCCAGGTCGTGGCGGATCGACTCCGGCGTGTCGTTCTCGAAGCCGAGGATGTAGCCGGCGTAGGTGATGATGCCGACCCGCTTCCACTCGAGCAGCATCTTGCGGTACTCGGTGATCTTGTTCTGCCGCTTCTTGGCGGCGATCAGATTGGCGGGGTTGATGTTCTCGAGCCCGATGAACACGCGGGTGACGCCCGCCCGCTTCGATTTGTCGATAAAGCCGGGAATCTTGTGGCACAGCGTGTCGACCTGGATGCAGAAGCGGACGTCCATGCCGTCCTCTTCGCGCAGCTTGATGATCCGATCGAAAATCGCCTCCCAGTCCTTGTTGCGGGCGAAATTGTCGTCGGTGATAAAGAAGCGGTTGATGCCCTGATCCCAGTTCATGCGGAGGATCTGCTCGACGCTGTCAGGGGTGCGGTAGCGCGATTTCCGGCCCTGCACGTTGATGATGGTGCAGAAGGAGCACTGGAAGGGGCAGCCGCGGCCGGCATCGAAGCTCGTCACGTTGCCGATCGTCCGCTCGATGAAGTCGTTCGGCAGGAAGGGAGGCGAGGCAATGTTGCCGATGTCCGGCAGGTGCTTCATATGATCGTAGAGGGGACGAAGCTCGCCGCGCGCGGCGTCCAAGATGACTTCGTCGAGGCCTTCCTCGGCCTCGCCGGCGTAGATCGACACGCCGAGGCCTTGCGCCTCCTTGATGTCGCCGGGAAGCTCCTTGAGCATGGCGAGGCAGCCCGACACATGGAAGCCGCCGATCAAGACCTGCACGCCCGCCTCGCGTAAGGGGCGCGCGATGTCGACGGCACGGGGGAATTCGTTCGACTGCACGCCGACGATCCCGACCAGGCCGCGGCCGCCGTTCTCGGCGATACGGCGCGCGATCTCCTTCGTCTTGACCCTGGTATTGGTCTCGTCCATGGCCATGACGTCGATCGGCAGATCGGGGCCAAGCAGCTCCCGCTCAGCGGCGCCCTTGGCGAGACTGTAGACCGCGGCGAGCGAGTTCGACGGCATGGTCGAGCGGATCCACTGCACGACATAGCCGTCGTTGTCATAATGCGACGGCTTGATCAGGATGAGCTGAAAGCGCGCCTTGGTCGTCGGTGTTCGCTTGAGCATCCCTCAATCCCAAAGAGAGGCGGTACCAAAGGATCGGCCTAGGCCGTCCTAATGCGCTTTGCCTCTGAAAATGGGCACCCCGGCTTCTCGCGCCCTAACCCCGTCATTCATGCCGGCTGGCGCAGCCCGACCCCATTATTGCGCTGCACCACTATGCTTCGAGCCACTCAAACACATTATGCCGCGGGGGTCCAACGGATTAGGGCGAAGTCCGCCCCGAGGGCGGATTTCCAGCGGATTGGCGGGCCTGGTCGAACTCGGCGATATCCTTGGCCAGGAAATAATTGAGCATGGTGCGGATGGTGGCGATCACGGCCAGCTTCGAGATGTCGTCCCAGGTGGGCGCCACGGCCGTGCGCACGAGGTCCGCGGCCAGCGCGAATTCGAGCGCGAGCAGGATCCACGTGGCGAAGCGCAGCCAAATCTCCCGGCCACGCATCTCGTCGGCGGTGCGACTGAACGCCGATGTCAGCACGCCGGTGAGCGCCTGGAGGGCGCCGTAGCTCACGACGAGGACCGCTGCGGCCTCGATGGCGAGGGCGACAAACCCCGCGATCTCCTTGAATAGGACTTCGAGTGCTATGGCTTAAATCCCCCCTGGGCCAGATTGGCGCGAAGCCTCGGTTCGGGCAAGCCGGATTTCGGGGCCGATCACACATCCTTCGCCATGTCGCGCAGCTTGAATTTCTGGATCTTGCCGGTCGAGGTCTTGGGCAGCTCGATGAACACCACGTGGCGCGGGCATTTGTAACGGGCGAGCTTGTCGCGGCACCAGGCGATGATCTCCTCCGCCGTCACGGAGGCGCCCGGCCGCGTCTCGACAAAGGCGCACGGCGTCTCGCCCCATTTCGTGTCTGGTTTGGCAACGACGGCGGCGGCCGCGATCGCCGGGTGCTTGTAGAGCACGTCCTCGACCTCGATGGAGGAGATGTTCTCGCCGCCCGAAATGATGATGTCCTTGGAGCGATCTTTCAGCTGGATATAGCCGTCGGGGTGCATCACGCCGAGATCGCCGGAATGAAACCAGCCGCCGCCAAAGGCATCCTCGGTGGCGCGTTTGTTTTTGAGATAGCCCTTCATCACAATATTGCCGCGGAACATGACCTCGCCGAGCGTCTCGCCGTCGGCGGGGGTCTTCTCCATGGTCTCAGGGTCCATCACCGTCAGATCCTCGAGCGCGTGATAGCGCACGCCTTGGCGGATGCGCTTTAGGAGCCGCTCCTCGGGCGGAAGCTCGTCCCAGGCATCGTGCCATTCATTCAAGGTCGCGGGGCCGTAGGTCTCGGTCAGCCCGTAGAGATGGGTGAGCTCGAAGCCGGCGTCGTCCATCTTGGCGAGCACGGCGGCCGGCGGCGGGGCCGCGGCGTGGCTGAAGGCGACGCGCTGGGGAAAGAGGCGCCGCTCGTCCTCCGTGGCGTTGAGCAGAGCCGCCATGACGAAGGGGGCGCCTGAGAGGTGGCTCACCTTGTGCTCGGCGATGGCGTCATACATGGGCTTGGCGCGCACGGCGCGGAGGCAGACATGGGTGCCGGCGAGGAGCGAGATCGACCAGGGAAAGCACCAGCCGTTGCAATGGAACATCGGCAAGGTCCACAGATAGACCGGGTGCTGGCCCATGCCGGTGGCGACCGCGTTCGAGTAGCACATCATCGCCGCCCCGCGGTGGTGATAGACCACGCCCTTGGGGTTGCCGGTGGTGCCGCTGGTATAGTTGAGGGAGAGCGCGTTCCATTCATCCGACGGCATGGCCCATGGAAATTCCGGGTCGCCTTCGGCGATGAAGTCCTCGTAGTCGAGATTGCCGAGCCTCTTCCCCTCGACCCCGCATTCGAGGTCCCGGTAATCGACGAGGAGCGGTTTTACCTTGCTCTGCTTCAGCGCCTCTTTGAGGACGGCTCCGAACTCGGTGTCGGCGATCAAGACTTTGGTGTTGGCGTGGTCGAGCATGAAGGCGACGGAAGGCGCATCGAGGCGGGTGTTGATGGAGTGGAGCACGGCGCCCACCATGGGCACGCCGTAATGGACCTCGAGCATGGCGGGGGTGTTGGCGAGCATCACCGAGACGGTGTCGCCAACGGCTAACCCGCGGGAGGCGAGCGCGGAGGCAAGCTTGCGGCTCCGCGCGTAGAACTCCGCATAAGATTTGCGCGCCTTGCCGTGGATGATGGCGGTATGGTCGGGATGAACGCTCGCCGCGCGCTCCAGGAACACAAGCGGGGTCAGCGGCTGGTAATTAGCCGGGTTCTTGTCGAGGCCGGTGTCGTAAGGGTTGGCCATGCCCCTCGCCTTAGGCGCGTTTCCTTGTCGCACCCTAGCGAAGGCAAGAGGCCATCGGCAATCAGAAACCAGAACTCAGAACGAGACGTCGGCAGCGCCGAGTCAGCGGTGGGAGTAATAGGCGAGCGCCACGGCGAAACCGAAAAACGCGGCCAGCACCAAGCCTAGATAGAACAGATCGACCGAGCTCATGCGACACCTCGCTGATGAATTGAGGTGGGAAGCATGGAAGGCGCGTGCGCGCCCCGCTTTGATTAGGGTCAAAATCCTGGCGCTATTCCGACGGAACGTCGGTGCGCTTCAGGTCTTTCAGCTTGGCGAAGACGGAGTCGATGTCGGGCCTCTCCTCCTCCTCGTCGGGGGCGGCCATGGCCGCGCGCGCCTCTTGCGCGAGCATGGTGGCCATCGGCCGCTCCGGCTCCGGCGGCGGGGGAGCGGCGGCAATCGTCTCCTCGGTGGGAACTAGCGATCCGGCCTTGGGCGGCTCGGCGATGCCGGCCTCCTTGCGCTCGCGCTCGAGCCGGCCGGCGGCCTTCTTCACCTCGGCATCGAGGTCGATCTGGGAGCAGAGCCCGAGGGTGACGGGGTCCTGGGCTACGAGGTTTGGCGAGTTCCAATGGCTGCGCTCGCGGATGGCGATGATGGTCGGCTTGGTGGTGCCGACCAGCCGCATGATCTGCGAATCCTTGAGCTCGGGATGATTCTTCAACAGCCACAGGATGGCGTTCGGCCGGTCCTGGCGGCGCGACACCGGCGTGTAGCGAGGGCCACGCTTGGTCTTGACCTCGGGCACCTCGACCTTGGGCTCCGAGAGCTTCAGGCGATGCGCGGGGGTCATCTCGGCCTGAGCGATCTCCTCGCGGGAGAGCTGGCCTGAGGAGATCGGGTCCATGCCCTTGATGCCATGGGCCACGTCGCCGTCGGCGATGCCTTTCACCTCGAGCACATGCAGCCCGCAGAACTCGGCGATCTGCTCGAAGGTGAGCGAGGTATTGTCGACCAGCCATACGGCGGTCGCTTTCGGCATCAGGGGGGTGCGGTCCATGGGCTTCAAACCTTATGAGGGTAGCGGGCGTCTTCCGCCCCTTCGGCGAAAGGGCAAAACCGAAATCACAGGAAGGGGAATGGCCTCTATATAGGGGCTGCCGCCTCCTTAGGCAATTGCTTGATTGGGGGTCCCCGCAGTCACCAGCACGATCTTGCCGATATGGCCGGGGTGGTCGATGCGCCGATGCGCGCCGACCGCATCTTCCAGCTTGAAGCTTGAATCGATCACCGCCTTGAGCTTGCCTTCGGCGAAGAGCGGCCAGATACGCTCCTCGATCGCCTTTGCCATGCGCGCCTTGGCCTCGAGGCTCTGCGCGCGCAGGGTCGAGCCGGTGAGGGTGAGCCGCCGCATCATCAGCCGCATCAGGTCGATATCGACCTTCGAGCCCTTGAGGAAGGCGATCTGCACGATGCGGCCTTCGAGCGCCGCGGCGCGCAGGTTCCGCTCGATATAATCCCCGCCCACCATGTCGAGGATGACGTCGGCGCCGTGGCCGCCCGTGGTCTCGCGCACAGCCTCGACGAAATCCTCTTGCGCGTAGTTGACGGCGCTGACGGCGCCGAGCGCCTTCGCGGCACGCGCCTTCTCGGCGCTCCCCACCGTCACCATGACCTTGGCGCCTAACGCCGTTCCGATCTGAATCGCGGTGGTGCCGATGCCGCTCGTGCCGCCGTGGACGAGCAGCCACTCGCCGGGCTGGAGCGCTGCCCGCTCGAACACATTGTGCCAGACGGTGAACACGGTCTCGGGCAGGGCTGCCGCCTCGATGAGAGCGAGACCTTGCGGCACCGGCAGGGTGGTGACTTCGGGCGCCACGGCGTATTGGGCATAGCCGCCGCCATTGACGAGCGCGCATACGAGATCGCCGTCCTTGAAGCGGGTTGCGCCGGGACCGCGGGCAACAACTTGGCCCGCCACCTCCAGCCCGAGAAGGTCGGAGGCGCCCTTGGGCGCAGGGTAAAGGCCCTGACGCTGGAGCACGTCGGGACGGTTGATGCCGGCCGCCGCGACCTCGATCAGGACCTCTCCTGGGCCTGGCGCGGGCACCGGCCTCGTCGCCGGGACGAGCACCTCAGGTCCGCCACTCTCCTTCGCTTCGATGACCGTCATGGTCTCTGGCAGCATCGTATTGTTCACCCTTCTTCCGGCCGACCCGGGCAATGACCAGTCGAAGCCCTTAGCACGAGACCACATGATGGTAGAATGCATCCATGGACACGGACGACCTCGCCCCGCCGCCGAAGAAATCCAAGAGCTACGAGCTTGGGCAAGACCTGAGCAAACTTTCCGTCGCCGAGCTTCGGGCGCTCATCGATGATCTCAAGGCCGAGGTCGCGCGCGTCGAGCAAACGCTCGCCGCCAAGCAGTCCTCGAAAAGCGCGGCCGAGTCCGTATTCAAACGTTAAGCCTCACCCTTCCTTTAGGTAAACCGCCGCTTAGCGTTAACTCGTTCTTAGGACTTTCGCGTTAGGGTCTCAGTCATCCAGTCCTCTGGATCTGAGTGGCCTGTCCACTCTGTTTGACGCCTCCCTGTTAACTTCCTGAGCCGCCGCATGGCGGCTCTTTTTTGCCCGATTCAGGGGCTTTAACCATTTGCGGTCGGAAGGCGACGACGCGGCTTCCGCATGGCATACTATGCCGCCGGGCACGGGCGTAGACGGGAGTGGCCGATGGCGGGGAAATCCAGGAGCGGCGACCGTGACGATGGCGTCACGGTTTCATTCGGCGCCAAGTTCGCGCGCTCCGATCAGTTCAAGGCAGTGTTTCGTGAAGGCATGGCGCTGGTCGAGGCGGCGGCAACCTATCTCGACGGCGACGGCCGCAAGGAGGCGCGCAAGCTCCGGCCGCCACATTCGCTCGCCTATGCCACCGAGAGCATGCGGCTCACCACGCGGCTGATGCAGCTTGCCTCGTGGCTCTTGATCCGGCGCGCGGTCAGCGAGGGCGAGCTCACTCCGGAGCAGGCGGTCGAGGAGCAGCGCAAGATCAAGCTTCCGGTGCGGGGGAGCGAACAGCCTCCCCGCGAGCTCAACCACTTGCCGGCACGCTTACGCGAGCTGATCGAGCAGAGTGTCAAGCTCCAGGAGCGGGTGATCCGGCTCGATCAGATGCTCGGCCACGAGACGGGTTCGTCCGGGGGGGATCTAGACCACCCGCTCAAGACGCAGCTTTCGCGCTTGCGGGCGGCCTACGGCAAGGAAGCCGAGTAGGCTTTCTCGCCAGGTAGGCTTACTCCTTGAGAAAGCCTTCGTATTTCCGCTTGAAGCGGGAGAGCCTGCCGCCGCGATCGGTGAGATGCTGGCCGCCGCCGGTCCAGGCCGGATGGGTCTTCGAATCGATATCGAGCTTGAGCGCGTCGCCCTCGGCCCCGTAGGTCGAATAGGTCTCGAACTCGGTGCCGTCGGTCATCACCACCTTGATACGATGGTAATCGGGATGGATGTCTTTCTTCATGGCTTTGGCCTTCGCAAATCCGCGATATTCGTTGAGCGGAGCCTATAACGGAACTTGCTAGGCGCTGCAAGGCTGCGCCGTAAGGGCGCGCCAGCTAACCCTTCCCTTTAGGCCGCTCCGGCCCTTAAAGTCTGCCCGCAATACCGAAGCTGGGCCCATTCTCTGTGCAACTCGTAACCCGACAGCCTGACGAT